>JAGCJL010000055.1 GCA_017647975.1 Bacteroidaceae bacterium
ACTGGTTGTCCATCCTTACGGATATGCAATTGTTGGCGGTTAATCATTTCCGCAATCTGTTCAGTTCGCATCCCTCGGTTGACTTCGTCTTCCTCCTCCTCGCTCGGCATAATACAAGCAAGCTTGATTCAGCTCTCTCTCGTTCGTCGGTTTTGGCTTGCGAGGCAATATAGTATGGCTTCTTCTATTTTCATGTTCTCAAAGATATATGTTTATCTTTAAACTCTGCTAAAAGTGTCCCTAAAAATAAAATGTGGTAATTTATAACTCAAAATAAAAGAACTTAAGAGATGAACATTGTGCTTAATTTCATCTTTTTGTGCAGAAATGACGTAGTGATATTTGTTTTCTCGCTCGTTTGTTTTACTTTTGAAATCTTGAATAAGTGTTTAAATACGGAATTATATAATATGAAAAAACTGTTACTATTGGTTTTGGCTGTTGTTGCTATGCAGCTTGGCGCTCAGGATTTGGCACACTATAAAAAGATTGTCAAGGAACTCAGTTCTGCGAAATATCAGGGACGCGGTTATGCCGAGGATGGGGCGAACAAGGCAGGACGCTGGATTGCAAAGGAGTTTGCAAAGGTTGGGGCCGATGAGGTCGTATGCCAGCCGTTCAAGTTGAATATAAACACTTTCCCCGGTAAAATGGATGTCCGTATAGATGGCAAGAAGTTGGTTCCTGGTGTCGATTTCACTCTAAGAGAGTTCAATCCCGGTATTAAAGGTGAATTCAACTTGTATTATATTGATACGCTTAATTATAATGTCGACAAGGTTTTTGCCGATCTTGCAACTCCGCAATATAAGGGGGCTTTTGTTGTGTGTGACTTTATGTTTACATACAAGCATATGGCCGACTTCAAGAAGTTGCAGAGCAAGAAGGATTGCAGTTGCTCCGGTTTTCTTTATACTTGGGAGACTCCGCTCAAATTCTACAAGGCATACGGCGAGACTGTTAGGGAGAAACCTATCATTTGGGTGACTCCCGATTTTCCAAAGGATGCAAAATGTATAAAGGTTGATATTGAGAATGAGTTCCTTGCTGATTATGAGTGCTTCAATGTAATTGCAAAAGTGGAGGGCAAGAGACACGACAGCTGTTATCTCTTTACAGCTCATTACGACCATCTTGGAAAGCTTGGTAAGAAAACTTACTATCCCGGTGCACACGACAACGCTTCGGGTACGGCAACCATTATTACTCTTGCAGCCTATTATGCTCAGAACGCTCCCGAGTATGATATGTATTTTATCGCTTTCTCGGGCGAGGATGCCAATCTCAGGGGGTCGGAGTGGTATGCCGAACATCCACTTGTTCCTCTAGGTCAGATAAGATATCTGTTCAACCTTGATATGGTTGCCGACAATAACCCTGAACAGTATTGCGAGGTGAGCAATGAGGGTATGGCCGGGTTCTCTTTATTTGAGAAGATAAATGCAGAAGAGGGCTATTTCAAGGCGTTGGATAGAAACGAACTTGCCGAAAACAGTGACCACTATCCTTTTGCCTATAGAAATGTGCCATGTATATTCTTTATGAACGAGCATGGCGATGCCTTTAAGTTCTATCACACAGTGCATGACACTTGGAAGAATTCTATTTTCATTAACTATGAACCGACATTCAAGCTGATTAAAGATTTTATAGAAAAGTATTGATATTGTATGCTGAAGTCAATATTTATAGTTGGTATAGGTAGTTTTGTCGGTGGGGCACTAAGGTATTCTATCTCTGTGTTGATGAAGAGTATTTGCGGTCAAGGATTCCCTTGGGGTACACTGCTTGTGAATTTGTCAGGATGCTTTGCCTTTGGTGTGATTTTTGCTCTGTTTGGTCGATATTGTACTACAAACAGTTCCTGGTGCTTGCTTCTTACAACCGGCTTATGCGGAGGCTTTACCACGTTCTCGACCTTTGCTAACGAAAGTGTGCAAATGCTTCAGAATGGCAATTATAGTGGCTTTGCAGGATATTTGCTTGCAAGCCTTCTCTTGGGCCTTTCTTTGCTTGCCTTGGGCTATTGTATAGCAAAGTGATACAGTTTTATTTGTTTTGATTTTTAGAAACATTGTTATGAATCAATATTGTAGCGGTTTGGATATTACTCTTGGCGATGCATCGCATGTAGAGGAGATAGCACGCTTTCAGGTTGATATGGCCATGGAGTCCGAGGGGCTCTCCCTGGATTATGAACGTGTGCTCCGCGGTGTGGGTTCCGTATTGGCCGATAAAGCTAAAGGGCAATATGTTATAGCTAAGGTGGGCGAAGTGATAGTTGGCTGTCTTATGATTACCCGTGAGTGGAGTGATTGGAACTGCTGCTGGTACTGGTGGATACAGAGCGTGTATGTTCAGCCGTCTTTTCGTGCTCGTGGAATTTATAAAGCCATGTACGGCAGGGTGTTGGAATTGGCTAAGGCTGCCGGTGTCTCGCAGATACGCCTTTATGTCGATAAGGATAATTCACCGGCTCAGGTTGTTTATAAAAAACTCGGTATGGCTGAATGTCATTATTGTATGTACGAGGTGGAACTGCATTCAGTAGCCAAAGCTAATGGGGAATAGATATGAATTTCTATAAAGGAATAATCTTGTGACAGAGTTTGTAATCTGCTATCTTGTAGCTGTCAATGCTGTGACTTTTGTCATCTACGGCATTGATAAATTGAAGGCTCTAAGGGGAAAGTGGCGACTGTCGGAATCGCTATTGCTTCTCTCGGCGGTGCTTGGTGGAAGTGTCGGTGCATGGCTCGGCATGTGGTTGTGGCATCATAAGACATTGCATAAGAAATTCAAATATGGTATTCCGCTGATTCTTATGGCACATGCAGTTGCTTTTATCTATTTCTTGAATAGGGTATAGTGGATGCTTCTCTTTTGTTTACATCTGTCTTATTGCCAATGTAATATCCATGTATTCCCGTATGCCTTCAATGTAGTCGGCATACAATGTCTCGGGGTCACGTCCTCGCAATATGCGACATTTGCCACATGCTTCGCAGTCGTTAAGACATTGCCATGCGTCAATTACATAGGCATGTCGTTCTTCCCGAGTTGAGTTCTCTATTTTTGGTGGTGTCATCTTTTACTTTTTATTTGCTTCGCGTGCCATAGCCATGAGTGCATGCGGTATGTGGCAATAACCGGCAGGGTTCTTGTCAAGGTAGTCCTGATGGTACTCTTCGGCTTTATAAAAGTTTCTTAGTGGTTCTAATTCAACAGCGAGTGGCTTGCCAATGTTGTGTTCCATCTTGTCAAAAATTTCCTTTAATAGTGGTAGCTCAGCACTACTTGTGTAGTATATGCCTGTGCGGTAGCGTGTACCTCTGTCATCGCCTTGTCTGTTGAGTGATGTAGGGTCTATTGAGTGAAAAAACAGTTCGGTCAATAGTTGCAGGCTAACCTGTTCGGGGGCATAGACGATGTGTACCGTCTCGGCATATCCGGTAGTGTCGGTATAAACCTCTTCGTATGTCGGTGTTTGGGTATAACCGTTGGCATATCCAACTTCTGTGGCAATTACACCGCGTATCTGTTTGAAGTAGTGTTCTGTTCCCCAAAAACATCCACCGGCAAAATATATCTCTTGTGTCATGAATCGAAGTTTTTATTTATAAACAGTTCTGCTTGTTTTTTGCTCACAAATAACAATGGTTCTCATATCAAGAATTGTAGTTTACAGAACCATTGATGCCAATTGATTGCAGTTGCTCAATGATGACTTTATGGTATTTCTGAAATTTCTTGTCGTTCAAATCGCCTTCCATTACCTGTTTTGCCAATTCCAAAGTCTTATATATTCTACGTTGTTTGGCTGCATCGGTCTTTAACGATGCAATCTCTTCTCTTATCTCATCGCAGAAATGTATAAAGAACTCGGTTTCCATCTCAGCCATTAGATACAGGTTTGATAACGCATCAGGCTGTTCCAAAATAGCATGTTGCCTGAATGAGAGTTCTTGTTGCGAATATTTCTCAAAGTATATCTTCTTAGCACTCTCTTTGTCATGTTGCGATATGTTGCTTAGCTCTTTACCAAGTTTTAATGCAAAAGAGTAACGTGACTTCCAAATCTCATATTTAGTGGTCTTTTCCAAAATGCTTATGGTTTCAAGCAATTGGAATGTCTTGCCACAGACATTCTGCCTCTTGCTCTTCTTGTTGGCCGAGAAGAATATTCCTAAAATGGTCAAAATAATGAAAATCCACATCCTGATAATTGTTTTGTTTATATCAAAAATTTCATTTCAAAGATAAATCTAAAATCCGATATTGGCTAAAACATCAATAATATTTTGCTTTGCAAACAACATAAATGTTTTTAATTGATGTCGTTTTGCGATAATACGGCAGAAAATTATATCTTTGCGTCAAATGCCGGCCTATAGCATAATATCCGGTAAAAGCCGTTAAAACAATATCGCTATGAAAACAAGAATTAAACTATTATCATTCACAGCAATGGCTTTGGTTATGACACTTAGCGGTTGCCAACTCGAAAACAAAACTATGGAAAAGAAAGAGACAACTGTAATAGACGCAATTATGTCAAGACGTTCTATACGTCAATATAAGGATACTCCGGTAGAACGTGAACTGCTGCAGAAAATTGCTGAATGTGGCGTTCATGCTCCCAATGCCATGAACAAACAGGAGTGGGAGGTTCGTATTGTCGATGATGCAGCCTATTTGAATGAGGTTACCGAACTGATGAAGGTTGACATGCCTTTCTTTGTAAAGAGTGACGAGCCTAACTTCAGGAACGGTTTCCGTAATGCTACAGCTATCATTGCAGTGGCTTGCCCCGATGAACCAATGGGAATGACATTGATCAACATTGGACTCATGGGCGAGAATATGTGCCTTGCAGCTCAGGAACTCGGTCTTGGTACATGTGTTATGGCAGGTCCTTCGACTTTCTTGACAAATAATGAAAAGGCAAAGCCTTATCTCGACAAACTCGGTTTTAGCGAGGGATACAAACTACGTTATGTACTTGGCGTTGGTTACCCCGACGAGACACCTGCTGCCAAACCACGTGATTTGAGCAAAATAAAGTTTGTTGATTGAATCAGAGATTGATAAAATATTTGCAGGCGTAAAGGAAAACGTTCTTAGGAACCATGTATCAGAAGTTTGTTATAACCGCCGAAGGTGTTCTAAAATTCGGGAAAGTCTATCATCATCGCAATCTTTTGGAGTGGGGCGAGGAGGCTTCTTATGGTGGAGGCCTGTGGCGTGTAGATGAGGCCCGAAAGATAGTATTGCTATTTGGTCGCTCATTTGAGTTCGGCACTCCTGATTTTACAGCTGTTGAAAGTGTTAATCGTAGTGGTATAGACGATGTCGATTATCCGCTTTTCTATCAACCTCATTGGCCTTATGACGAAACTCTGGTTCCTGTTGCTATGGCTCTTTAACTTGCCAATGTAGTTTTACCGCCGTTTGTTAATATCTGAATATCCATGATTACACGTTGCTATCTTGAAATAACGAATATCTGCAATCTTGACTGTATCTTCTGTCCCAAGACCGATAGGGCTAAGCGAAAGCTTACTATGGAAGAATTTGATACTCTCACCGATAGCATGCGTGGCAAGATACGTTTCCTCTATTTTCATCTTATGGGTGAACCGTTCTTGCATCCTTTGTTGCCGCAATTCATAACGGTGGCACGCGAGAAAGGCTTTATACCGGTGCTTACCACTAATGGAACACTGTTGTCAAGGTCGCATCATGTGATTGATGCTCTACCTCATAAGATACAGATATCGCTTCATTCCCATGAGGGTAACGGAAAGGAAAACCCAGAGCAATATATGGCCGAGGTTATGGATTTCACACTCCGTGCTGCAGAACGTGGAGTAGTGGTGGTCCTGCGTTTATGGAATCAGGGTGGTTACGATAGCAAGAATGATCTGTTGCACGACCTTATCGCAAAATACTATCCACGTCCTTGGGATGAGCGTCATTATGGTTGGCGTGTTGCTAAGAATGTCTATTTGGAGTATGCCAGAATGTTCGAGTGGCCCGACGGTGAGCGTGAGGAGAACAAGAGCGAGGAGGCTTTCTGCTATGCCTTGCGTAATCAGATAGGAGTACTTGTCGATGGTACAGTTGTTCCATGCTGTCTTGACCATGCCGGTGAGATAGTCCTGGGTAATCTCTTTGAGCAACCTCTTGACGAGATTCTTTCATCTCAGCGTGCAAGGGCAATATATGACGGCTTTACCAGACATGTGGCAGTGGAACCCTTGTGCAGGCGTTGTGGTTATGCCTCGGTGATAAGAAAACTGCTTGTTCGCGGAAAATGAACTTTGAAATGAAATAAAGATTTACAATATAAATTACTAAAATCTAAACTATGAAACTGATTTACAAACGTATGCAAAAGATGCGTGAGAAATATGTAGATACTCTCGCCAAGCTATACGATTATGCGACTACTGTCTATTCAAAAAGACCATATACCCAATGGTATGACACAAAAGAGGGTGGTTATACTTTCGGCTCGTTCAAGAGCGAGTGTGACAGTATCTCTAAAATTTTGACACAATACGGAATTGGAGTAGGTGATAAGGTTGCCATTCTATCACAGAGTATGCCTAATTGGTCTGTTGCATTTTTTGCTACTGTAGCCTATGGCCGAATATCAATACCAATTCTCCCTGACAGTTCCGAGAATGAGGTTACAAATATCATAAATCACTCCGAGAGTCAAGTGATTTTTGTATCAAAGAGACTTGCCTCAAAGGTTAGTCGTGAGGTAATGGACAAGATGACGCTGGTCATAGAACTTGATACATTTGAGGTGCTCAAGGCCAATGACGAGAAATTTACATGCGACGGTCGCACTGCAATTCCAACACCTGAGGATATTGCGACAATTATATACACCTCGGGAACAACAGGCAGTGCCAAAGGTGTTGTGCTTAGCCATCGTAATCTGGCATCTAATGTGATTACTTGTTACCACTCATGCAAGAGAACCGAGAAAGACCGTTGGCTATCAATTCTACCAATGGCACATACCCTTGAAATGACATTGGGTATGTTGTATCCTATGTACACCGGTTCTACAGTATATTATTTGCCCAAGCCTCCTGTGGCTTCACTGCTTTTGAAGGCTATGCAGATTGTAAAGCCAACAACAATGCTCACTGTGCCAATGATTATTGAGAAGGTATATAAGGGTAGCGTATTGCCCACTATTGAGAAGAGCCGTACTTTGCGTTGGATGAATAAGAACATGAATGGTCTTATGTGTCGCATTATAGGCATGAAACTGAAAAAGACCTTTGGTGGTCACATCTCTTTCTATGGTATTGGTGGTGCAAAACTTGATCCTGAAGTAGAGAACTTCCTCTTAAAGGCTCGTTTCCCTTATGCCATAGGTTACGGTTTGACCGAGACATCACCACTCTTGGGTTATGCAATGAAAGGGTGGCGTGCTGTGGGAACATTCGGCTATCCTGTATATAATGTAAAACTCAAACTTCACGATGTCAACCCCGAGACCGGTGAGGGCGAGATTATTGCTAAAGGACCTAATGTGATGCTTGGCTATTATAAGGATCCTACACGTACAAAGAAAGTGTTTACCGAGGACGGCTGGTTCCGTACAAGTGACATTGCTGTACAGGATGAAAAAGGCCGCTTCTATATTAAGGGACGTAACAGCAACATGATTCTTGGTCCTTCGGGCGAGAATATCTACCCCGAGGAGATAGAGAATGTGTTGAACAATGTCGAGGGCGTTGGTGAAGCTATTGTTGTTGAACGCAACGGTCGTTTAGTGGCTTTGGTATCTCCAATCGAGAATTTTATTGAATGGGATAAGGAGAGCGAGGATAAACTTTACGAAAAACTCGATAAGTGGAAGGCGAAAATCATAAACATTACCAACAAGAATGTGAATAAATCATCACAGGTAAGTTCTGTTGAGGTAATGAAAGAACCTTTTGAAAAGACCGCAACACAAAAGATTCGCCGCTTCAAGTATAAGGAATCAGCTCCGACAGTAGAAGAGGAGAAGAAAAAGAAATAAAACTTAAAATAAAAATCTCCCGGTACCGGGAGATTTTTATTTATGTGATTAACTTTTCTATTACATTGTAGGCAATGTGATGTTGTTGAATTGTGCTATTGAACTTGGAGTGTGCTCACGCAAAAGAATCTCCTTCATCTTCTTTACAACATCAGGGTATTGTGCAGCAAGGTTATTATCCTCGTGCAAGTCGGTCACAAGGTCGTAAAGACTGCAATTTCCGTTCTGTACTACGAGTTTCCAGTTACCCATTCTCAACGCCATCATGTTTGTCTCGTGGAACTCCCAATAGAGGAATTCATGTGCCTCCTGCTCGCCTTCGCCAAGCAATGTGGGAGCAAATGACAAACCGTCGAAATAGTCGTTCTCGACATCCTTGTTGCTGTATTTCTCAACATAGTTGTCAATGCCTGCAACATCGCAGAATGTAGGCATGAGATCATAGAATGCAAGCTGATGGTCGTTCACTACACCTGCTTCAACCTCTCCTGGCCACCATGCGATGAAAGGAACACGAATACCACCTTCTGTTGTTGAGCGTTTTGTACCGCGTAGCAATCGCTCGGTGTTGAAGTAGTCGGGGTCGGCACCACCTTCGGTGTGAGGACCGTTGTCGCTGGTGAAGATAACAAGTGTGTTCTTGTCAAAACCTTTCTCGCGTAGTTTGTCAAGCACTTGGCCTACATAAATATCGAGGCGTGTAACCATTGCAGCGAACTGCTGGTGAGCAATGTTTGTAGGGTTATAACGTGAACCGGCATCGCCACCATAGCTCTTCTCAATGCAGAATGCACCCTGATATGCCTGCAGAATTGAGTCATTAGGCTGTGCAAGTTCGGCATGTGGCAATGTATATGTGAACACTCCAAAGAAGGGTTTGTCGGCAGTCTGCTTATCGAGCCATGCCATAGCTTTCTGGTGAATGAGGTCTGCCGAGTAGTCGCTACGCTTCTTGTACTCTTCACCGTGCAGCGGGTATTTGATGTTGTTTTCGAGTGTCACACGTTTAACCTCTTTATCCCCGGCTTCCTTACTGTATTCATTGAGGAAGTTGGGGTAGTAGAGGTGGGCCTGGAACTGGCAGATAAAACCATAGTATTCGTCAATGCCACGTTTGTCCGGTGTCGATTCCGAGCCTTCGTAACCACCAGCCCATTTACCGAACATACCGGTGTTGTAGCCGTTGTCCTTCATAATCTCGGGGAGAATGACATGATTAGGGTCATAAGGTTCTTGACCAACACGACTATAATCTGTAGTAACACCGTATGGTATTTGTGTTACTCCTGCTACATTCCAATACTCCTTGTTTCCACGCACCTTGGTGTGTCCGGTGTGCTGTCCGGTCATGAAACTTGCACGCGAGGGGGCACTTACAGGGCTACCTGCATAGGCTTGGGTAAAACGCATACCCTCGGCAGCCATGCGGTCAAGGTTTGGTGTTGCAATATACTGCTGACCGTAGCAACCTACATCGGCATATCCAAGGTCATCACACATTATGTAAATGATATTCGGTTTGGCAGCCTCTTGTGCCTGTACTGTAGCCGAGGCGAGCAGACCGCAACCAAAAAGTAACATTTTGTTGTTCATATATCTATGTTTTATTTGTTTATTTACTTATGTATAGTTTCAAGTTTTTGTAGCTGTCGGCTGTTGTAACGCGTACAATGTATAAGCCTTCTGCGATGTTGCTTACGTTCAATGTGTTGCCGTTACCCTTTGCAACTGTAGCTGCATCAACAGTATATATTGTCATGCCTGTAACAGTCCCGTTGCCTTTTGCAATGAGTTTGCAACCCTGCTGCTCAACGGTGATGTCATTGGTTGCAACCGTTGAAACTTTGGTTTCCTCATCTTCTTTACCATCTTCGTTGTCATCACCCTCTTCTTCTTTTTCGGGGTAACTGTTTTCGTCGGTGTTGGGGCTGAAGTATGCTACGAGCTTCACGTTACGGTTAACGGTGAACGTGTATTCGGCGTTGGTCGATACCACTACGCCTTCTTCACGCCAGCAAACGAATTTTGCTGTTCCGCATGGAGTAGCTGTCGCTGTCAAGGTTGTACCCACAGCATAGCTCTTGGCAACATCTGAAAGTTTGACTATACCGCGTTCCCAAGAGTTCTTTGAAACAGTTACAGTGCGTCCCTCCTGTGGCTCAACAGCCTTTATATGGAAATCATAGATGAAACCGTTTACTTCGTCTTCGGCAAGGTCGAGGCCGTTGCTGTTCACTCTTACACGCATGCGGGTCTGCTTGTCGGTAGCCCATTCGGGAACGGTGACAGTGGCTTTGCCGGTGCTGCCATTGAGTGTGAATGCTGTTTCTGTCTCGAATACGCCATCGGCATTCCAATCGAAATAGGCTGTGGTCTTTAGGTCGCTTGCTGCGGCGTTAGCCAATGTTATGTCAATGTCGAAGTTGCCGTTCTTGGCTGCTTCACCTTTGTCGAGTGCGTAAACGACATGGTATGTACTTGGCTTTGCTGCAGCTTCATAGACGATGGTGCTGTATGCCGCTTCGCCGTTGGTCTTTAGGCTCTTGATGTAGTTATTTCCAGCAACACCACAAGGGTTGTTGTAAATCTGAAGGCTGCGTGAGAATGCACTGCGTACACGACTGAAATTAAAGAGGTTCTCGCCATTGATTTCAAGTCTTGTATCACCGCTTGTTAAGTAGAAATAATCGGTGTTCTCGACATTTATGTGAATTGTCCACTTGGTGTTCAAGCCCTTGCCGGCAACAATCTTGCCGTTAGAGATACCAATAACAGTTTCCGGGTCAGTTGCTGAAGCAATCTGCCAACCGGTGTTGTTGTCTGTTCCAACGAAATACCACTCCTGAAACTCATCAAAATCATCAGCCTCGGCAAGTACGGGGGTGTTGTCGGTAATGGTAAGCTTTTTGCCGGTGCTACTTGTGATGTTATAACTAGCTCCCATTGAGCCAATGGCTGTGCTGCCTTCAATAGGACATGGTTCAATAAACAACCAATATGAACCAACGTTTTTCACACCTGCTGTCCATGTAATGACATTACTTGAGGCACCGTCTTTGTTCAAAGCACATGGACCGGCACTCTCATTGTTGTAACCACTGCAGTCGGTAGAACTAAACCAATAGCAGTTGGCAATCTCTTTCTCTGTAGAGGCTGTCTTGCCCATGTAATACTCCACAGGATCGGTGCTTGTGGTTATTACAGAACTCGATGCTGGGGTAAGGTTACAGCTACCAATGTAACGACCGGTCTTTGTATTCTTTATGTAATAACAGTTTTCGTTATTGGTTGGAATAAATAACCAATACTGTGCCAATGATGCACTGCTGCCGTTGACTGTCAGTTTGTGCTCTTCATTTTCTGTGATATAATTGCTACCGGTGTTTTTCCAAGAGATATAATAAATCTTTGTTCCCGGTGTTATGGGTGTTGGCTCCGGTTCGGGTTCTGGTGTGGGAGCCTCATTATTGTTGCTTAGTTTCACCTCGCTCAAGCCAAAGAAACAGCCGTTGTTTGTAGTACCTTTTGTGATGGTTAGTTTTATTGTAGTTTCTCCGTTGCAAGTTACAGTGCTGCCGGTCATCTCCCACATCTGGTGTCTTGCTCCCGAAGGATTTACGCCGGCGGCAATGTCTATATTGCTAAGTTGTGCAAAAGCATTGCCGTTGACCATAGATTCAACATTCCATTGACGTACAACGTTGTCGTCGCTTGCCTGATAGCCGCTTGAGCCGTTCAATGCATGTATGTCAAGCTCCATCTTATTGAAGGCAAAGCCTTGTGGCAGGCCATTGAGCTTGAATGTGAGCTCGATAGTTGGCGATGTGTTGGCATTGACATTTGGGCAGATGATACCTTCTGTTACATTACCGGTTGTAGCTTTGAATGTTTGGTTACTCTCTATCGTTGCCGTAGTACCGCTTATAGCAGCACCCGTTTCATCAACAACGCTTACGGTAACACTCTGTGCATCAGTACCTATTCTATAGAATTTTAAGCTGATGCCGGACACTGCAAATATCGGCTGTAAAGCCATAATGAACAGTGTAATGACTGTTAGTAGAAGTTTTTTCATAAAATTTGGTTTTACGTCGTGAAAATACTAAAAAACTTTTGTGGTTGTTTATAAATTATTTCAAAAAAACAGTTAAATGCAATAAAAAACCTTACTTTAAAGTTAAAAAGCGGTGACAATTTTATCGTCACCGCCGAAAAATTAATTGAGAAAAATTACTTAATTAAATTAAGTAAACGTGTAAATAAATCAATCAGTTGATATATTATTGCCTTGTATTACTGCCAGAGATTACCCCATTCACCACGACGGCCACCGGTGAGCTGACCACCGTTTGAGGTATCTACGGTTTTATCACTGATGCTCAATGATGCGGCAAGCATGTTCTCTGCTGCAACGCTAACCTCTACTGCAAGAGGTGATGTATATTCTTTTTTCATAATTACTTCTTTGTTTTTATGTTTTTCAGCGGGCGGGCAGAATACCCGCCGCTGAAAGTTCTTGTTGTTAAAAACTCGCCGATAGCAAAAAACTTACTTGATAACTTTTTTACCAGTTGAATCGCTTTTTTATCGGCAACCCACGCGGTGTGACTAACACCACACTTCGAGTGACCTTTCGCCAAAAAGCTCTTCGATGGTAAAAAGGTCACTTGATGACCTTTTTACCATTTATAATATAAATACCCTTCTCAGTAATCTCGCTTACGCGACGGCCTGCAAGGTCGTAAATAACATTTTCATTAACGTTTTCTACTACCTCTATTCCTGTAGTATTTTCCTCATCTTCGCCTTCAAAGCGGAAACCGTAGAAAGATA
>JAGCJL010000056.1 GCA_017647975.1 Bacteroidaceae bacterium
AAAGGCTCTTAATGCAATGGATCTTGAGGAGTTACGTCAGATAATCCTTGATGAGGAGATTGTTTGTCCCATCTCAGGTACTCGTAACTGGACCGAGGTTCGTCAGTTCAACCTCATGTTCTCTACAGATATGGGTTCTACAGCAGACGGTGCAATGAAAATCTATCTTCGTCCTGAGACTGCACAAGGTATCTTTGTGAACTATCTTAATGTACAGAAGACTGGTCGTATGCGTGTACCTTTCGGTATCGCTCAGATTGGTAAGGCTTTCCGTAACGAGATTGTTGCACGTCAGTTCATCTTCCGTATGCGTGAGTTTGAGCAGATGGAGATGCAGTTCTTTGTACGTCCAGGCAGTGAACTTGAGTGGTTCAATAAGTGGAAGGAGACACGTCTTGCATGGCACAAGGCTCTTGGTTTTGGTGATGATGCTTATCGTTATCACGACCATGAGAAACTTGCTCACTATGCTAATGCGGCAACAGATATCGAATTCCGTATGCCTTTCGGCTTCAAGGAGGTTGAGGGTATTCACTCTCGTACAAACTTCGACCTTGGCCAGCATGAGAAATATTCAGGTAAGAACATTAAGTATTTCGATCCTGAGACAAACGAAAGCTACACTCCATATGTTATTGAGACATCAATTGGTGTTGACCGTATGTTCTTGAGCATCATGTGTGCTTCATATTGCGAGGAGAAACTTGAGAATGGTGAGACACGTGTTGTACTTCGTTTGCCTGCAGCTCTTGCACCTGTCAAGTTAGCTGTTCTTCCTCTTGTGAAGAAAGACGGTCTGCCCGAAAAGGCACGTGAGATTATGAATGAACTTAAGTTCAACTTCAACTGTTACTACGAGGAGAAGGATTCTATCGGTAAGCGTTACCGTCGTATGGATGCTATTGGTACTCCTTATTGTGTGACAATTGATCACCAGACTTTGGAAGATGGTATGGTTACATTGCGTGAGCGTGATACAATGGAGCAGCGTCGTGTTGCTATCGCTGACTTGCGTAATCTTATCCAGGACAACGTAAGCATCACATCTCTTCTCAAGAAATTGTAATAAATGTTCTTATGGACAAAATAAAATTATTCTGTCTATCTCTTTTGGCTTGTTTCTGTGTCTTCGTTTCGTGCGATGATACAGTTGAGCCAAGTGATTATGACAACTGGCAGGAACGTAATATAGCATATATTGATTCTATTGCTACCGTTGCCTCGATCAATGCCGACAATAGTTGGAAAATTTTTCCTGCTACAGGGTTGGTTGATACAGTGGACTGGGACGATGAATATTATGTCTATTGTAAAGTATTGCAGGTCGGCGATGGTATAGAACGTCCCGACTATACAGATACTGTACTTGTAAATTATTCCGGTCGTCTGATTCCTACAAAGACTTATCCTGACGGATATATCTTTGACAGCAGTTATGATGGTGAATTGGAACCCGAATTTGACGTGCCTGTAGAACTGCCGCTTGACGGAACTGTTCCGGGCTTTAACACAGCGTTGCAGCAAATGGTTGCCGGCAAGACACTCTTCTCCGGTGATATATGGCGAGTATATATTCCTGCGAACTTGGGCTATGGTGCAAAAGAAAAGGCTGGCATACCTGCGTACTCAACCCTTATTTTTGATATAAACCTCGTTTCGTTTTATCCGGCTTCAACGCCTCAACCGAAATATTGATTATGGAAGTGAATAAAGAGAATCAACTGCAGATAGAACTCAAGGAGGATATTGCAGAAGGTGTATATGCAAATCTTGCAATAATAGCTCATTCAAGTTCTGAGTTCGTGTTTGACTTTGTACGAATGATGCCAGGTGTGGCAAAAGCCAAGGTGAAATCTCGTATTGTAATGACACCGGAACATGCAAAGCGTCTTGCAATGGCTTTGCAAGATAATCTTCGTCGATACGAAATGCAATTCGGCGAAATAAGATTACCCGAGATGAATGGCTATCATTTGCCGAATACTGATAAGAATTCAATTCTTAACTGATAAAAAAAACGAGAACCGCGGTTCTCGTTTTTTTTATCAGTTATAAATCCACCATCACGCCATGTGCCCTGAACTCTGAAAGTGAGTAACCAGTATGACGCTTGAAATAGCGGTTCAGGTAGCTTTGGTCGGGGAACTTGAATTCATTTACAATCTCTTGAAAACTTTTGTGGCTATACATGAGTGTAACCTGTAGCTCTATTATTGTATAGTGGTCTATAATCTCTTTAGCATTCTGTCCGCTGGCACGTTGGCATATAGCGTTCAAATGTCGTGTGGTAATCTTTAGTTCGTTTGCATAGAACTGCACTGAACGCTCGTCGCGGAAATGTGTTGATAGTAATTGACGGAACTCATAGAATGTTTTGTCCTTACTCTCTACTATGTGGCTGTTTTGCGTGTTCTTGTTACTTATGCGTTGTATATATAAAAGGAGTGAATTTACAGCAAGGGTAACACTTTGGCGGCAGAATTCCAGATTAGCACTATTGGTAGCTTCACTGTCAAGAATATCTATCTGACGGAATATGTTTTTGATATACTCTTTTTCCAACTCATTATTTCCGCCTTGGTGAGTGTAGCACTCTATTGATTGCATCATTTCGGGACTCATAGAACTGCGTGCGGCTAACCAAATATGTTTTGAAAGACCGAGTAGTCTTGCCGAGAAATCACTGGTTATATCAAGTAGTAGAATATTTGAATCCATGGGACAAATTATTATTTGGCCCGGGCGAAAGTGTTGTCTGTGACCGTTGATAGTAAAGATAGCTTCGCCACTGTTGCAATAGAATATCGATGCATGTTGCAACTGATAGACATGTTGTACAAACTGTTGCAATGATGAATCTATGGTTGCAAATCCCTGTTGAGGTATCTTTTTAAGATAAATGTTATTCATAGCTATATGTTTTTCATTGCGAAAATAGACATAAATAACATGAAATGCAAACAAAAAAGACTAATAACGCATTTTCTTTATCTTTTTTGTTTATTATTTATAGATAAGCATGCATGCCTCCAAGAAAATAGTTTACTCCCAAATAGGTGAAGAGCATGGCCCAAAAAAGTATGATGCAGAAGTAGTGAAAAACCATGGGCTTTGCCAGTAACGGCATAGACTTTGTGTGGAACGGCAGTGAGCACAGCAGCAGTGTTATTAAAGCCCAAACCTCTTTGGGGTCCCACCCCCAATAGCGTCCCCATGAAATCTCGGCCCAAACAGCACCTATGAAAATTCCTGTGAACAACAATATCGTGGCAGGATATAGCACCTTTCGTCCTGTATCGGCCAGCAGTACAGCCTTGTATTCTCTTTTACTGAAGTTCTTGTAAAAAATGGCTACGGTTGCATTTATTGCAAGGAAACCAATAAGAGTGTATGAGAGTATAACACAGCTTACATGTAATCCAAGTAGTGGTGTGCGTAGTATTGGCATCACATATCCGTCGTTGTTATTGCCTGCAATAGTGGCTGTCAATAACGAAGTGGCTGCCAGAGTGAACATTGCGGGTAAAATCAATCTGTTATGTTTTCTTGTGATAAGCCCTATAAGTAGGCCGCACCAAGAGATGAATATCATTGCCTCGTAGCCATTTGTTACGGGGAACAATTCTATGGCATTCCAACGGATGATACCTACAGTACCTATTATTATAAACAGTGTTGTACAAATTATGTATAATGCTGTTTCAAAAATAGTGGTACTCTGCTTTTTGCTCTCTTTTTTATGTGACAAGGAGCTAAAAAGGCTTTTGCGGTCAATAATGGTCAATATAAAAATAATTATGAAAAGAGTATAGCCACAATATGTTACAGTTGACCCCCATGTGTCATGTGTCACAAGTAAAGAAACAGCATCGTGAGAATGGTTTTTTATACAAAAGGTGTAACCCTCCTTTTTTATGGGCTTGTTCATGGATATCGAGTTTGTGACGTTACTGTAGTCATCATAAATCTCTATTTTGGCAATATAGTCAATGATGTTATCCTCATTGTCATGCAATGTTTGGGTTTCAGCAAGCATCATTCTGAATGGCAACTTTTTGAGTTCCTCTTTATCGTCTATGAACATAGAGGCTGGTACTGCCTCTTTTGCCAAAATTATTTCTCCATGTTCTGCGGTGAGGTGTGAAATGAACGCTCCTGATAGGATTGTTGCAAGTGCTGCATGTAACAGAAATAGACGTATTTGTCTTAACCTTATTATATAAAGCAGTGCCGATATAGCCGTGATTCCCAACAAAGCAATGAAAATAGGTGAATGGTAAACAAGATTCAAGGCAAAATGAGAGCCTTCAAGTTTCTCTATTATAGTAGCGGTAATCAATAGAACTATAGTTGCAATCAAACCGCCAAAAGAGATATATTTAAACCCGCTTTTTGCCATTTCTTATGCACTCAGGTGTTCTATAAGGACTTTTATACCTATACATATCAGGATTATACCTCCCCACATTTCGGCACGTAACTTCCTGGCAATGCCGTTACCGCACTTCATGCCAATGAACAAGCCAAACCATGACATGGCAAAAGAGACAAAACCAATGGCTATAAGCGGGTAGATGAGAGATGCAACGGTTGTATAACCCATACATGAGAATGATATGCCCACAGCAAGAGCATCAATGCTTGTGGCTATAGCCATAGTGAATATTACCTTGTAACGTCTTGGGTTGAAACGTCGTTCCTCCTCGTTCTTGAATGACTCCGAAATCATACGCGACCCCAAGAATGCAAGAATACCGAATGCCAACCAATGGTCAATACTCTCAATTAGTTCACGGAAAAGGTCACCGCCAGCCCAACCTAATAGAGGGTTCAACGCTTGGAAGAAACCAAAGGAGAGTGCCATGACAAACATGGGCTTCCATACAATTTTCTTGAATATGATGCCACTGGCAATTGATACTGCAAAACAATCCATGGCAAGTGCCAGTGCCATGAGCCAAACCTCAATATGTGTCATAGTTTAGTAATGATTTTTGCAAAAATACATTATTTATAAGAGATAATCCCCAAAAAAGATAAAAAGAATTAAAGCTATTGCATAAAAAGAAAAAAGCCTGTAACTTTGTCATAGAATTACATGCCGGGGCTATCTGGATTTGACAGCGGGTAGAAAAGGTACGTAAGCACGCAGTGCATTGCTCGTTCGCACTATAATCTGAATGGGCAAGAATTTATCTGGCAACAATAACTACGCTCTTGCTGCTTAATCGAAGTATAGTAGATTAGCTTAATCCCTGCACAAGGTGCGGGGACGAGACATCACCCGGACACTGTTGTTCCGAAGTAATCCGAAATGGTGGTGCAGGCAAATCGGGACTAACCATTGCAGGCCTCGATGCAACGGCGACATTTTAGAGGATAAGGCATAAGTTGGTGGTCGCGGTCTTGCTTATGCTCGAAAACTCTACCGATGACTAAGCGTGTAGAAAGCGTATGGTTTCCCTGTTTGGACGAGGGTTCGACTCCCTCTAGCTCCACAAAGAAACATCAAAGGTTGCCAAAAGGCAACCTTTGATGTTTCTTATCGTTTTGTATTATCTTGCGTAGTTTACGGCACGAGTCTCGCGGATAACGGTAATCTTTACCTGTCCGGGGTAGGTCATTTCGTCCTGAATCTTCTTTGCAATCTCGCCCGACAGCAATTCGGTCTGCTTGTCGTCAATCTTGTCGGCACCTACGATTACGCGTAGCTCGCGACCAGCTTGGATAGCGTAGGTCTTTGTTACACCAGGGTATGACATTGCAAGCTGCTCAAGGTCGTGCAAGCGTTTGATGTATGCCTCTACAATTTCGCGGCGTGCTCCTGGGCGTGCTCCTGAGATAGCGTCACATACCTGAACGATAGGAGCGATGAGGCTTGTCATCTCAACCTCGTCGTGGTGAGCACCAATAGCATTGCAGATATCAGGCTTCTCCTTGTATTTTTCGGCAATCTTCATACCATACTCTGCGTGTGGCAATTCTGTCTCTTCATCGGGTACTTTGCCTATGTCATGAAGCAATCCGGCACGTTTTGCCTTCTTGGGGTTCAAACCAAGCTCTGCTGCCATTACAGCACAGAGGTTTGCTGTTTCACGTGCGTGCTGCAAGAGGTTCTGGCCGTATGATGAGCGGTATTTCATCTTACCTATGATGCGGATAAGCTCTGGGTGCATACCATGGATTCCAAGGTCTATGGTTGTACGCTTACCTGTTTCAATAATCTCTTCTTCAATCTGTTTCTTAACCTTGGCAACAACTTCTTCGATACGTGCAGGGTGGATACGGCCGTCGGCAACGAGCTGGTGTAGTGCCAAACGTGCAATCTCGCGACGTACGGGGTCAAACGCACTGAGTACAATAGCCTCAGGGGTGTCATCAACAACTATCTCAACACCGGTAGCAGCTTCCAAAGCACGGATGTTACGTCCCTCGCGACCAATGATACGGCCCTTCATCTCGTCGTTGTCAATGTGAAATACTGTTACAGAATTCTCGATAGCAGTCTCGGTGGCAACTCGCTGTATTGTCTGTATGACACTCTTCTTGGCCTCTCTTCCGGCTGTCATCTTTGCCTCGTCCAGGATGTCGTTGATGTATGATGCAGCCTGTGACTTTGCCTCCTCTTTCAATGACTCTACAAGGCGTTCCTTTGCCTCCTCTGCCGAAAGACCACTGATGCTTTCAAGCTTCTCGCGTTCCTGTGCATGTAGCTTGTCAAGCTCCTCTTGTCTGCGTTCAAGAACACCTTTCTGTGCATCAAGGTTTTCCTTCAGTGTCTCAAGCTCGCTCTTGCGTCTTTGCAAGTCTTCGTTACGCTGGTTGAACTGTACCTCGCGTTGTTTGAGGTTGTGTTCTGCCTGCTGAATCTTGTTGTTACGTTGCGAAATCTCCTTTTCAAGTTCTGCTTTTTTGTTAAGGAATTTCTCCTTTACTTCGAGCAACTTGTTTTTCTTGATAACTTCAGCCTCTTTGTGAGCATCGTTGATGATGCGTTCACGTTTAGACTTTAATCCGAATTTGTTTATCAAATATTGGCAGATGATGCCTGCTACGAGTCCTGCTGCCAATCCAATAATTAAAGTTGTTAAGTCCATAATTAGTTATAAATTTATATAAAAAACGCACTGCAATACTTGGCAATTTTAATAATTACCGTATATGTGCAATGCGTGAAATTACAAAGTTATGGGAATTACTCTTTTGTACTGAGTGTACTGTCAACCAAACGAGTCAACTCATTGATCTTGCTCATCACCTCTACAGAATTGCTTTCGCCTGTATTCTTTATAGAGTTGAATGCTATGTCAAGGGCTGCCATAGTCATGACTTTAACACCATCCTCGCCAGTAAAAAGTTCTTTATATAGTGACAAGGTGTTGTTTACCAAACGTGCAGCCTGACGATAATAGGGCTCCTCAGAAGCCTTTATTATCAATGGATATGATACCCCGTCAATTATAAGGTTTATTCCCAATTCTCTATCTTCCATGTGTCGAGACTGTTTCTTTATTTCTTTAATGACTCGATGCAACGGTCGATTTCACGCACCAGCCCTGATATTCTATTTCGTGTCTCTTGGATATCATTATCACTAAGACTTAATATCTTGGCTTGTTTAAGGTTGTTGTAGCTATTTTCTAAACTTAAGCAATCCTTTTGCAACTTTTTGATGAGTCCCTCCCTCTCCTGAAGTTCGCGTGCCATCTTCTCGTTGGCTTCCTTGTAGTGTTTATATTCGAATATCAGTTTATAGAGTTTTTCCTCAAAGTTGGAAATAATTGTCCTGTCGTTTTCGGTCATAATACAACAATCGTTTCACAAATATATGTGATTTTTTGGGAAATGTGAAAGAATTACAACTTTTTTTATGATGAAAAAGAGTTTTTACACTCTCTTGTCATTATTTTTTATAAAATGATTCGCTTTTTGTTATCTGAAATCACCGGTAAGCATCTCTTCGTATTGTAACATGCTCATATATGCCTCGGCTTTTTTCTCCAAGGGAAGTGGGTAGGCTCTTGATGTCGATGGCATACGCCAAAAGTGTATGTTTCTGTTACCTATTGTAAATTCTGTCATTTCACCTACCGCAGGCTTTGTGCAGTTAAACTTTTTTACAATTTCGTCAGTAGCCTTTTCTCCTGTAGTGACAATGGCTCTGCAATGGGGTAGGCTGTTCAATAGTTCTGTGATGTCTGTTGGTGTGATTATCTCAAGGAATTTGTCCGACGCATTTTCCTTTAAACGTATAACCTCCTTGGCTGTGTCGTAGAGGGCAACTCCTTTTTCTTTGCAGAATGACTCAATAGCATCTTTGTCAAATCTTTTTTCGCCTTTCAACTCAAAGATTTTTTTGTCGTTATAGAATATCAAACCCCAAATTCTCCACATGTCGTTTATCCAATTGGGATAGAAAAATTCCATGCTCCACCGAGCTTTGGGCGGAGGAAAACTGCCAAGCATTAAAATGCGTGCATTCCGCGGCAGGAATGGCTCCAATGGGTGCTTTTCTATGGGCATTGATATGAAATATAATGCGTATTGTTAGAATGTTTTTTCTATCCTTTGTAGTTAGTGAAATTTTGTGCTAAACAGCAATGCTTCAAACAACGTATTTATAATGTGTGAGATTAATGATAAGTTTATTGCAGGTTAATTATCAGTCACATAATATTTTGTATTTCTTCAAGCCTATCTTATGGAAGAAATAATTTAAT
Organism: Bacteroidaceae bacterium; assembly: GCA_017647975.1. GTDB lineage: Bacteria > Bacteroidota > Bacteroidia > Bacteroidales > Bacteroidaceae > HGM04593. Next base: position 8,721 of record JAGCJL010000056.1, read on the forward strand.
GAAACTCCCAGAACACCTAATCCATAGATAATACTATTTTTAATCTTTATAGATGATGCTTCGGGAAAATATTTCGTAGGACAAGTTATTTCTGCAATTTCGTAACCTTTATTACATATTTGTGCAATAATCTGATTGTCAAATACGAAATTGTTTGAACATTTTTCATAATTCACAGTTTTGAGTATTTCAGATGAGAAAGCTCTGTATCCTGTATGATATTCTGCAAGGTGATTATTCATCAAAATATTTTGGAAAAAAGTTAGGATTCTATTGCTTATGTATTTGTAAATAGGCATTCCACCCTTAAGCGCTCCCTTGCCTAAAATTCGTGAACCAAAAACCACTTTATAAACATCGTTGGCAATAAGGTATGCCATTGAATGTATTAATTGAGGTGTATATTGGTAATCGGGATGTAACATTATTATTATGTCTGATCCAAGTTCCAAAGCTTTATTATAACAACTTTTTTGGTTGCCACCATAACCTTTGTTCTTGTCGTGGATTATTATATGTTTTATTCCCAGCTTATGTGCTATTTTTACTGTAGAGTCGGAACTTTTGTCATCAACAATTACTATATGGTCTACAATGTCAAAAGGTATTTCGTTGAATGTCTTTTCTAAAGTGCTTTCAGCATTGTAAGCTGGCATAACAACTGTTATTGTTTTGTTCTTGATCATATTCTTTGCGTAATAATATTTCTAAAATAAAAGGGAAACAAAAAATGTAGTAGGATATATCTGCCCCGCAATATAAGAATGCTGTTATTCCAATATTTAATATTGAATAAACAACGTGATACGAAATTATTGCAAAAAACAGTAATGTTGTCAAAAATATAACATCAAACTTTTTTCTCAATATTATAGGTATCAAGAATGTGGCGATAATAAATATTATAATATGCTTAAAAGGAATAAGCATTTCTCCTTGAGTTATGAACGGATTGTATTGCAAGAATAAAGCAGAGTCAAATGCTATAAGTGGTATGAATGTGATAGCAAAAGAGAGCAAAAAGCATAAACACCAATTTGTAAATTTTAAAAAACTGATTTGTTTAGAGAAAATGATTTTCATTCCCCATAAAATCATAGGAATAATGAAGATGTTTCGTGTTGAAAATATTATTCCTCCAAATATCGCATTTGCATAGAATTTCGATTTTGATTGTTTTTCTAGATCTTTTAGATTAAGAAAATATAGCAAGAATATTATAGAATTAAAGAGTATTGTACTTCTTGTAATTATTTCATAGTATATTGTTATTGATGATAGAATAAGTATGAAAATGAGTGTATTCTTCTCTTTTGTTATTTTTCTATTTTTTATATAAAAGTATAAAAGCCATATGGCAAGGATGCTCATCCAACCAATTTCTTGTATCAAATAGAATGGATATGACAATAAGAAATATATAGGCATAGGACCTGGATAGTTTCCCTCGGGGCTATGTACAGCGTATGGGTATATTCCTTGGTGGACAGCATCCCAGAAAATCTGTATCATCTCCCAGCGGTCAACTCTTATGTTTTGTACAGGAATAATTTGAAAGATTACAATGCTAAATATAGTAATACCACCGAATAAATATAGCCATACACTATTGGATATATATATTTTTTTTTTTGAGCACAACCATAGGGTGGTGGATACAGCTATATTGAAGAAGGCAGTGCTGAATAATGCGACAGGGAACGAAACCCTAAACGAATATTTGAAAACGAAAAGACTGCATATAATAGACCATATTATGAATGCAATAATCTTCTTTTTGTCTTTTAGGATAGTCGTTACCATTGGACTTCTTTATATAAGAATGGTGAATTAATTTTCTAAAGAAATTTTTTGTATGAATTGTGCGTTTCACAAAGATAATGATTTTCTATAATATTGCCAAAATTCTTAATGGATTTATGAACTATTTCTCATTACCAATATAATGTGTTCTAAATGAAAGGGACTGTCCCTTATTTATTAGTAGATGTTATACTTTTGCAATGTTTTTATTTATCCAGTTCGGATAAAAATATTCCATAGACCACCTTGCTTGTAGCGGTGGAAAACTGCCAAGCATAAGAATCTTTGCGTTTTGTGGCAGAAATGGCTCTAACGGGTGTCTTTCAGTAATTGGCATGCTTGTATGAAAATTGTATGGCTGAAATTTTAACTCCAAAGTTAAACATTTTGTACAAAACAGTGAATACCTTCCTTGTGTTTTACAAGTTATTGCCAAAATAATGTATTTTTGCTGAAAGAATAAATTTTCATAGTTAAGTTTATGAAACAACAGAAAAAGATAGTAGTATTTACAGGTGCAGGTGTCAGTGCTGACAGTGGTATCGCAACCTTTCGTGATGCCGACGGGCTTTGGGCTAACTACCGTATTGAGGAGGTGTGTACTCCCGAGGCTTTAAAAAACGACAGGGCTAAGGTTATCGAGTTCTATAATCTGCGTCGCAAGGAGTCGCTTACAAAGAAACCTAATGAGGGGCATATAGCCATTGCCGAGATGGAGCAGTGGGCCGATGTGTGTGTGATTACCCAGAACGTGGATAACCTGCACGAACAGGCTGGCTCAACGCGTGTCGTGCATCTGCATGGTGAACTTATGAAGTTGCGTTCCGAAGTTAATCCTGAACTTATTTATAATATCAATGAAGGTTGGGAGCAAAGCCTTGATGAACGTGGTGAGGATGGTGAGTTGCTACGTCCGCATATAGTCTTCTTTGGCGAGGATGTACCTATGTTTGAATTGGCAAGCAGAATTGTTGAACATGCCGATATTCTCATTGTTGTGGGTACATCATTGGCTGTATATCCTGCAGCATCATTGGTTTACTTCGTGCGTAATAAGGAGATTCCTATCTATCTTGTTGATCCAGGTATGCCGGACACTTCTATGATTCAAAACCCTTTGATCCACATAAAGGAACGTGGTGCTGTGGGTGTTCCACTTTTGTTGGAGAAACTGCGTAAAGAGTTGGCATAGTTTCATAAAAATAGCGGGTTCACGAAACCCGCTATTTTTATGAGATGGTTTGTTCTTAAATGTTTCTTGCAATAAAATCTCCCACTTCGTTGGTTGTAGATGGCTTGATTCCTTCAGGGGCTATATCCTCTGTGACAACATTCTGTTCTATTGATAGGTTGACGGCTTTGCGTATAGCGGCTCCGGCTTCTATGTCGCCGCCTGGATAGCCGAACATGGTATCAACCCCTTCGGCAAGCAGAGAACGTATTACAGCCTCTGCTCCGCTGATGCGTGGCAGCTCTTTGGGAAATGATGTTGTGGAATGTGTTGGGCTTTCTGAAAAATCCATTTTGTATAATAGGCTTTATTATTATTCAAAGAGCCTCTCTCCGTTGGAGAAAGGCTCTTATATATTATAATGTTTATATACATACAACCTTTCTCCCGTCATCTGCACAAGACCACGAGATTTAGGCTATTGAGAATATATAAACTGTTATACATAAATTCTGTCTTTTTGCTTGTTGCGGATGCGAATGTAATAGCATTTTTTTTAAACAAAGAAAATCCATACTTTTTATCAAAAGATTTGCTTGTTTTGTATAAAATAATGCTATTTGCAAATGTAGTGTGGTAGAGAAAGAACAGAATTTAGCTGGAAAAAGTTATGAATAATCAATCTTCGAGGAACACTTCGTAACGATTGAGCATCATTATTGGGTTGTATGCTCTTTTTACTTGACGCAGTCCCGGATCACCTAAGTCCTCTTCGCGGTTCACAAATGTTATATCGGGATGCTCTGTGAGTATGTCATTCACAAACATGCGGTTGATGGCTTCGCTTGAACCGGCAATCTCATGGTTGGCTTTCTCTATGTGTACATAAAGAGTGTCACCAAAAATCTCTCCAAGAGTGAAAGCTGCTATTTTACCTTCAATTCTAAGAACTCCTGCGGGTTGGTTGTATCTAACCAGATTACCTACAGTTGCCATACATTGCCAATGTTCATAACAACGCATGTTGTCTTCGCGTTTTTTTTGACAGTCACGATTGCTGGCAAGGAATTTTATTATCTCTTTGGTGTCGTCAAGTGTACAACGGTTATACTTGTATGTGGGTTGTTCGGTAATGAACTTATTGTAACGGTTACGTTTCTTGTTAAGTGCTTTTCCTTGCAGTGTAGCAAGTGATTGTGCATTGTAGATGTAATCACTCCATTGTGGCAGATGCGTATTGGAATGGTTGGGTAATAGTTGCCTGATCTCCTCAATAAACTCCTCCGGTACTGCTGTCAGGCGTAGCTTTGTGTTATTTTCCTTACAATATTCCTGTAACAACTTTATGGACTTTTCAAAAGGTAGTTCTCCTATGGGTGCCAAAAATGATTCACTTTCCATGTCCATCTGCGATTTGCAGGAAATGAAAAGCGTATTTTGTTCTATGGCATATCTGTATCCCATGAAACGTGACCACATGATAAGGTTGCCCGGAGTGTAATCACAGGAACGTGTCATGCTTTTTGCCATGAACGGTAAAAGGTCGTTGAGAGAGTCTATGGTTACGGGAGTAAAGTTCAGCATCTCTATCTGATTATTTAATTATAAAAAGGGTAACCTTTTTATTTGGTCACCCTCTATGAACTTATTTTTTCTCGATTTCTTCGGCTTTTGGACGTGGCTCCTTCTTTGCCAATTTGATAATGTTATATACATAGTCGGTCATCCACTCTTGAGAATAACCAAGTTTCTCCTTGTATTGACGTACTGTATATACTGTTCTGTATGTTGCTTCGTCTTTCCAGTTGTTTTTGGTGAGAATGTCTGCTACCACTTTCTCAGTCATTCCATGAAGTAGTTTATGCATGAAACCGGGAACTCGGAATTTCCATTTCATCAGGTTGCCTACAAGCATCATCAAGTCGTTGTTGAAACCTTGGAAAGCGAACAGGTAAGGTTGTACATCCTGTATCTTCTTGCAGTTCTTCTTTATTGAAGCATCAATCTCTTTGAAGAATGTGTCGTTCAAACCGTATAGTTGTTCAAGCATTTTCTTGCAACGTCCACGCTCTGCAACGCCTAATTTGTTATTCTGTGTTGCTACTTTTAATGTACGTTTGAATGTCGCAAGGTCGGGGAGCATGCCAATGTTGGTAATACCCAAATTTGCAGCAAGTACAGATTGGTAATATACGCGGATAAGAGTCATGAAATCCTCCATGCCACCTACGCGTTCTACATTTTGTTTTTTCTTGAAAAAATTAAATAATCCCATTTTTATTTATTCTTTTTTGCGTTTCTTTCTCTTTTGATTCTCTCTTGCTCCTCAAGCATCTTTTTCTGTTGCTCTTGTAAAGCTTCAAGGCGTGACATCATGTTCATCTGCTTTTTGGGGTTGTTCTTGTTCTTTTCGGCATAAGCCTCCATTTTTGTCAACAACTCCTGCTCATTTACGCTCTTTCTTAGGAAAATGTAGATAAACACGCTCATGAGGGTTGATATGAAGTAATAGAAGTTCAAACCGGCTGAGTATTCGTTGAACATGAAGAAGAACATAACCGGCATCAAATACATCATCCAACGCATAATCTTCTGCTGCTGCTCCATTTCGGGGCTACCGCCCATGCTTGGCTGCATCTTGCTTGTGTAATAAGTGTTTAGTATCTGTGTTACACAGAACAATAGACAGAACAAACTGATATGGTCACCGATGAGCCAAATTGGAGTGTCCCAGCTGATGATTGCATCATAAGCCGAAAGGTCATGTGCCCATAAGAAACTCTGCTGACGCAACTCTATTGCATTAGGAACAAAATTGAATAGGGCAATGAATATTGGCATTTGGATTAACATAGGCAAGCAACCGCCCATTGGGCCTGCACCATATTGTGAATATAGCGACATGGTCTCTTGCTGTTTCTTTAATGCGTCTTCCTGCTTAGGGTATTTTGCGTTTATCTCGTCTATACGTGGTTTCAATGCACGCATCTTAGCCGAAGATATGTATGATTTCTTTGTGAATGGATATACAATGATTTTTACAATAAGTGTCAATAGTATAAGTACTATACCCATGTTCAGGCCAAGGCTTGACAATCCATCGAACAGATACATGATGAAATAGCGGTTGATCCAACGCACGATTGGCCATCCGAAATAGATTAGTTCTTCAAGCTCAAGATCGTTGCCGGCGTTTATAGCCATTTCGCTACTCTCTTGTAGAATACTGAACTTGTTAGGGCCAAAATAGAACTGGAATGTTGTTGCATTCTTGCCGGTTGGGTCAAATGGTGCAGTCATAGTTGTTGAACAGCTTTTGAGAATGTTCTTTCCTTTCTCAACAATCTTTGAACTGACATTTACATTATCAAACTGTTCCCCAGCAATGAAAATACAAGAGAAGAACTGGTTCTTGTAGGCAATCCAACTCATTGGCTCCTCGAGAATCTCTTTGTCATCTTTCATCTCGCTGAGATAATCAGCATCGTCATCTATTGGCTTGTATGTTAGGCTTGAGAATCTCTGTTCAAAATCATATCCTTGTTCCTGTTGGCGTACAATCTGTTTCCAATCAATCTCAACACTCTTTTTTGAACTTAATATTTCGTCCATGTTATGAGCATCTACATTCAGGTCAAGCATGTAGCTCTCTGGACGTAGGGTATATTTGAAATCGATAAATCTGTCGCCTCCGAATGGGAAACGCATTGTTACACAACTGTCGTTATGCTCTACAACCTTTGCAAAAAGGTGTTCTGTGTCAATGTTTTTGTAACCTTGCTTGCCTTCAAATACAAAGTACATGGCATTGTCGCCTTTGTTGTCTGTATTGGCATCAAGTTTGTCAGTGTCGGAAAAAAGAACAAGATTGTTGCCATTGCGATCCTTGTAGTCCTTGAGCGATGCTGAAACAATGCGGCTGCCGAGTGTTGAAATATTTATGTCAACTTTGTCGTTTGACAATGTAACAACTTTCTCTTCTCCGTTCAATACGTTAAAAAGAATGTTTGTTGTGTCGCTCTTCTGCTTTTCAAATTCAGCCAGTTCCTTTTCTGCTGCTTTTTGCTGTTCCAATTCTTTAACCTTCTCGACAAAAGCTATAGAGTCTTGACGATGCTGTTGTGCAGCAAGGTCTTCGGGTGATGGCTGGTTAAGAGAAAAATAACCTATGAGGACAATACCAATAAGAATGTATCCTATAATACTTTTTTTATCCATATCTTTGAACTTATGTTATATTTGATGTTTATTTGCATTTCAAACTGCAAATATACGCAAAATAACTTAAGTAACACTGATTATAATGGTAAAAAGAAAAAAATATCTCTTTATGGTTGTTAAAAAAACAATTATTTTTTAAAATTGCTAAATTATGTTATCTTCGCATTTGAAATAAAAAACGGAAAACTATGAAAGCAAAATTATCTCTATTATTGTTTGTCTCTTTAGTTGTATTCAGTGTTAAGGCACAAAACAGTCAGGAAACATTGGATTATTATAATTTAAAGATTGACGAAGTAGTGTCTAAGTGGCAAAACATCTCCGATGATTATGAGGAGGATAAGACAAATTATATCTATGCCAAGGTTTTCACATCTCCGGTTCTTTATAACTCTGTAGTGGAAAAAGCTGTAGAGATAAATAATGTAGAGAAAACAGATGTTGATTTTCTTGAGATGGATTCAAAACGCTCTAATGTCATTGACGGAATGATGCTTAATCTTTACAAGACAGCTCCTGAGAAAGTTGAAATGACTGAGTCACAGTTACGTGACGAAAAGAGAGTCCTTGATCATGTCTCAATTGCTTCGGCACCGGTTCTGAATGTGTCAAATGTAGTTATGCCCGATGTTGTTGAGGGTGGTATGAAAACAACAGTAGTGAAGCCAAACTATTGGAAATTTTCAGGTCATACATCATTGACATTTACACAAAGTTTCCTTTCTGATAACTGGTATCAGGGTGGTGATAAGAACTATTATTCAATGTTAGCAACAGTTGACTTGGACTTAAATTATGATGATCAGGATCGTATTTCCTGGACAAACCACTTCGACTTTGACCTTGGTTTTGCAACCTATGAATCTGAATCAAAATTAGGTCTTAAAACAAATACCGATAAGATTCGTTTGGAATCAACATTTGGTTACAAGTTGGTGAAATCTCTTGATGTCGCCGCTAAATTTAAAGCAGAATCACAGTCTTTGCCAAACTATCAGGTAGATACAAGAACTCTTATCTCGGCTTGTCTTTCTCCTCTGGATGCTAATATTTCAATCGGTTTGAACTATAAGCCTAATCTTGGTAATTTCAAAATGGAGATATATTTGGCTCCATTCTCAGGATACAACCTTCGTTATGTATATCATGATGAGTTGACCGAAGCGTATGGCTTGGGAACAAAGCATGTTAAGCAGGATTATGGTACACAGCTTGTTGTGACAATTCCAACATATAAGTTGACTTCATTCCTTGATGTATATTCACGTCTTGAGTATTATACCAACTATCATAGAGTGTTCTTCCAGTGGGAAACAAAATTCAATGTTGCTCTTAGCAAATATTTTACAGCATCATTGATGTTGAATACCCGTTACGATGACAGTGTGGTAAGACATGAGAACTGGAAGTTCTGGCAGTTGCAAGAACTATTCACACTTGGTGTGGCATATAAATGGTAAAATAGATTTAAACGATAATAGTACCCCATATGAATCTCTCTTCAATATTTCCGGTTACGGAACCTACATGGATATTCTTGGGCGTACTATGTATCGTTCTCTTTGCTCCTTTGCTGTTTAATAAACTGCGAATGCCACATATCATTGGTATGATATTGGCTGGTCTGCTTATCGGTCCTAATGGACTTAACATAATAGAGCGTGACAGCAGTTTTGAGTTATTTGGAAAGGTTGGCTTGTACTATATAATGTTTCTTGCCAGTCTTGAGATAAACATGCAGGAGATGAAACAGGCTAAGGGAGGTGCCCTTTTGATGGGACTTGCGGTATTCTGTATTCCTATAGCCTTAGGTATGGTGGCAAATATGTACATACTCAAATACAGTTTTATTGCATCATTGCTGTTGGCGAGTATGTACGCATCATATACTCTTATTTCCTATCCCATTGTTGCACGTTACGGTCTCTCTCGCCTTAAATGTGTGAATTTTGTGGTTGGTGGCACAATTATTACCGACACTCTTACTCTGTTTGTACTTGCTGTGGTTGCCGGAATGTTTACAGGCGAGGCGAGCGTGTGGTTTGTATTGCTGATGCTTGCGAAACTGTTGCTTATAATAGGCGTGATAATATATCTCTTTCCACGCATTGCACGTTTTTTCTTCCGCAAGTATAACGATAGCGTAATACAATATATATTTGTCATGGTCATGCTCTTTCTTGGTGCAGGCCTCATGGAACTTGCCGGAATGGAAGGTATATTGGGAGCATTTATAACCGGTCTTGTGCTTAACCCGCTTATTCCCCATTCTTCGCCGTTGATGCGACGAATTGATTTTGTAGGTAATGCAATCTTTATTCCATACTTTCTCATTGGAGTAGGTATGATGATTGATATAACTGTTATCTTTAATGGTGGTAGTTCGCTTGTCGTGGCAGGTGTGATGATTCTTTCGGCACTTACAGGAAAGTGGCTGGCTTCGTTTCTGGTTGCAAAGAAATACCGCATGTCGGGGAATGAACAATATCTGATGTTTGGCTTGAGTACATCTCAGGCTGCAGCAACTTTGGCCGCAGCCATTGTGGGACATGGTATTATATTGTCCGATGGTTCGCGTTTGTTGAACGATGATGTTCTCAATGGAACAGTTTTGCTTATTCTTGTTACATGTCTGGTAAGTTCGGTGGTTGCAGACAGGGCTTCACGTAGGTTGATCGTTTCGGGTGGAGTAATAAACAAACCCGTAGTTACATCCTCCAAAAAAACACTTCTGGCACTCGCAAATCCCGGCATGGTTGACAAATTGATGGATCTTGCCCTGCTTGTCCGTAAAGAGGACAGCCAAATTCCGTTGTCGGCCATTACAGTTGTGCTTGATGAAGATAAAGAGCGTCAGCAACGTGGAACAAAGGTCCTTGATACTGCGGCGAATATCGCAGCATCGGTAAATGTACCGTTATTGACAAAGATGCGTTTGACAACCAACTTGGCTCATGGTATTATACATGAGGTGAAAGAGAATGATTATCGTGAACTCATTCTCGGCTTCCATAATAAGGAAACAGCCAATGACAGTTTTCTAGGAAATGTTCTTCCCGAGGTACTTAACGGTCTTGATTGTCAGATAATGATGGCACGCATGAACATTCCGTTGAATACAGTCCGATGCATTCATATAACATTCCCTGCGAAGGCCGAATATGAGGCCGGTTTTAACTATTGGGTTGAGGAGACCGCCCGTATGGCTGCAGGCCTTGATTCTAAAATAGTCTATCATGGGCATCCTGATACGATGTCTAAGATTCGTGAGGCATTGACTAAAGCAGATCCTGTTGAGGCTCAGTTCTTTGAAACTGATGGCGGCAACGACCTCAAACGTCTCTCTTCAATAATTAAAGAAGATCATTTGCTTATTATTGTCAGTGCTCGTCGTGGCTCAATATCGTTCCGTCCGTCACTTGACCACATATTTGTACAATTGCAACGCGACTATCAGAATACAAGTGTCTTGCTAATCTATCCTAACGGCTATAAGGTCGAAGGTGGTGAGACGCATTGATAAATTTATTCTGTTCTGAAGTGCAATATTCCACCCTCTATAATATCATCGTGTGAAATTGTTGTACCTTCAATAATCACACCGTCAAGTTCAATAGATGTTTTGCCATTATAGTTTTTCTGTGATTCTATTGTGAATGTCTTGCCGTTGTCGAGGTTTAGTTTAATTTTCGGGAACAGTGGCACTCCTAATTCATATTCTCCACCAACAGGGTTTACAGGGTAAAAGCCCATGGCCGAAAATATATACCATGCCGACATTTGACCACAGTCCTCATTGCCGCAGATACCGTCGGGGGCGTTGCGGTAGAGTTCACTCATTATCTGCATTACATAATTTCTTGTCTTTTGTACTTCTCCTGTCTTGTTGAATAGATAGGCAACGTGGTGGCTTGGCTCGTTGCCATGAGCATATTGTCCTATCATGCCTGTGCTGAAGATTGGCAAGTCTGCGTTTTTGGCAGGAGTGTAGGTGAACATACTGTCAAGTTTTTGAGCGAATCGCTCTTTGCCCATTAGGGTTATGAGTCCTTCAATATCGTGTTGTACGCTCCACATGTAATGCCATGCGTTACTTTCGCAAATGTGAGGCGTATATTCGTCTGGATTAAAAAGAGGTTGGAATTTTCCTTCGCTGTCACGTGGTTGCATGAAAGTGCTGCCTGGATTATACTGATTCTTATAGTTTTGTGACCTTGCATAGAACTCTGTGGCAATCTCATTTTTGCCCATCTTTTCAGCCATGAGTGCAATACAGTAGTCGTCAAAAGCATACTCCAATGTGCGTGACATAGCCCAGTTATCGGCATTGTAGGGGTCGGTCACATTATAAGGAACAAATCCATTCTTCTTATATAATCCTATACCTCTGTAGTTGTCATCGTTGGCTGTAGCTACGCATGCCGACAATGCTTTCTCGGCATCGAAACCGGTAAATCCTTTCAGATAGGCATCGGCAATGACTGGAACGGAGTGGTAGCCAATCATCATGTCGGTTTCACTTCCCCACATATTCCAGACAGGAAGTCTGCCATGTTCGTTGTAAAAGGCAAGAAAAGAATTTATCATGTCATTTACACGCTCTGATGCAGTGAGTGTGTATAGTGGATGTGCGGCACGGAATGTGTCCCAAAGTGAAAAGGTTGAGTAATTTTTCCATCCATTAGCAGTGTGATTCTTCTTGTCTGCACCGCGATATGTTCCGTCAACATCACAGTAGAGAGTTGGTGCAAGCATTGTACGGTAAAGAGCTGTGTAGAAACATACTTGTTGCTCATGTGTGCCGCCGTACACTTCAATGCGTCCCAGAATTCTGTTCCACATATCTTTTGCATTTTTACGATATATGTCAAAATTATTGTGTGGTGCTTCTGTGACAAGGTTTTTCTTTGCACCATCAAGACTTGTACCCGATAGTGCTGTGACTATTGTCAACTCTTTGTCTTTGTCAAGGTTGAATTCAAAAAAAGCCTTGCCGCGGACCCTTTTTTCATTACCTCCGGCAATAACACTTGCGTTTTCAAACGTAACTTTGCTGAAAGGATGTGAAAATCTTGTACGGAAGAATACTTCCTGCCCACGTGCCCAACCGTTGGAGAAACGATATCCTTCAATAGTACAACTATCTACTATGGAAATGTGACAATCGGTTGTTGCATCCCAATTCATTGCTTTTTCAAGATTGAGGATTACAGTTGCTTCTTTTTGGGGGTAAGTGTAGCGTTGAATACCGCAACGCTCTGTCGCCGTCAGCTCAACGTCAATATCATAGCTGTTAAGGTGAACGCTGTAATATCCGGCCTCGCAGTATTCTTTTTCGTGGCTGAACAAGGAGTGTATGCCTAATGGAGCATCAGCTTTTTTGACAGGTGTTGTCACGGGCATAAAATTTATGTCATAAAGGTCTCCGGCTCCGGTTCCGCTAAGGTGAGTATGACTGAATCCCGCTATGGTACTATCGGGGTAAAAATATCCGGCAATCCTATCCCAACCGGGTAATCCATTGTCCGGGCTTAACTGCACCATGCCGAATGGTACTTGTGCTCCTGGATAGACATTTCCTTTGTAATCAGTACCTATAAGTGGGTTTACAAGTGCTGCGTAATCGGTGGTATCGTTACCACATGATATTATAATAAGGAGAAATAATATTTTCAATATGTTTTTCATGGTCGTTATTTTTGTGCGAATATAATAAAAAACATGAGACAAATTTTGTCCCATTTTAACTTTATATTTTAAGTTTAAATGAATAATTATTATATGTAACTCTTTATAAATAATTAGATTTTGCATCTAATTTATTGTATATCAATGGTGTATAATGATTTACAGCTCTTTTAAAAAAGAGAGGTGGTAATATAGTGCTCATATATTTCCTTTTTAACATTCTTTCTTTTTTTATTTCAATATTTTACATATCTTTGTAAAAAGATAATCGCTCTCTTGTGAAGAGGATTATTTGCTTTCTGATAATATTTTGAGATAATAAATTGTAAATTAAATAATTGAAAACATTATGAAAAAGATTTTATTATTGTTAGCTTTATTTGCTACAGTGTTTGTTGTTTCATGTGATGAAAACAATGTTGGCGGTGGTAATACTTCTGCAAAACCAACGACTCCAGAGGAACACAAAAAGAGATTGGAAGAGATTACTATTGGTCTTATCGATGAAGTTGCAGCGACAAATTTTGAAGAAATTTCAGATTTGGCAACGTATCTCTATTCAGAGTACTCTGAGGATAAATATGATTATGAAGAAATTGAAGATTGGGCTGATGAATGCTATGCTGCTCTTGCAAGAACCTTTATTGGTGAAGAATGTGATTCAAGTGAGTGGTATAAAGAAACTTATATGTATTACAATACAGTGGTAAAAGCTTCTAATTTTACAGGTAAGTTTGTTGCAAAAAATGGTAAATGGAAATATACAGAAGCTAACGATCTATCATTCCATGTGACAGATGATAAAGGTAATCCTTGTGTCTTTAGATTGACAACCAGTGGTAATACTAAAAAGGTTTTCTTTGGTGAGAATTGGCAATATACCGAATATGATAATGAAAATGGCAAATATATCTATAGTTATGATGTAGATAATATTTATGTTCATGTTCCAGAAAAAATTACAGTTGTTTTAGAGCAGGGTGGAAAATCTTTGGCGAAAGCTAATGTTAAAATAGACTTGTCTTCAATTACCGGTGAAAATTTAAATTTGAGTAAGGATAAGTATAATGTTACTGGAGAATTTGAATTTAATGGTTATTCTGTTGCATTGGAGAAATGTAAATATGCTCCAGAGGCAGGTAGTGCTGTCGCAATAAATTTTAAGAAGGGTTCAAACTCTTTGATTAAAGCGAGCATTTCGGCCGATTTAGATGTTTCAAATGAGAATTTCTATGGTTCTACAAACAATATTCTTGATATTGATGTAATGGGTGAATTGCAGATTAAGGGTGCAATTATTGGCGATGTTACAGAAATAGAGAAACAGTTGGATGCTGCTTATGAGAATGATACTAATGAGAAACTGTTCAAAAAAGCTATAGAAAATATCAATAATCTATTTGATGTAAAACTTTATTATAATAACTCAAAGACTGCATCGGCAACATTGAAATTGATGCCTTTTATCGATGACCGTTCATATGAAGAGTTGTATTGGGATTATGAACTTGCAATTGTCTTTGATGATGAAACATCATATAGTATTGAAGAATTCTTTAATGAGAAAGATTTTAAGAATGTAACTAAAGCATTTGAAAGATTGATTGAGGATTATATTGATTTGATAGAAGCGGTTGACGGTGAAGACATTGAAGAATCTGAAGACTATTATGATGATGAATATTACTATTGATTTTAGTCTGTAAATAAACAATAAGGGTGTGTTTACTGACACACCCTTATTATTTGTGATGTATCATATGTCTATTGGTTTTATATTGTCAATGCTGTTCTCAATGCAAATGTTCTGTGTTGAGAAAGATACTGTATTGCCATATTTTCTTGATGATATCGTTGTTGTCACTGAGAGATACTCTTCGCCAATAAAAAGTGAAGATGCAAGAACTATAAAATTAGACATGGAATATATGCATCATCTGCCAAAGATTCTTGGAAATGCAGACCCGTTGCATTATACACAAATGTTACCGGGAATACAGACTAGTTCGGAGTATGATGCTGGGATACATATTCAAGGAAATGAGAATTCGCATAATGTTATATCAATTTCAGGTGTTCCAATTTACAACCCATCTCATCTATTAGGCCTGTTTTCTGTATTTAATTCTACACATTTTTCTCGTATGGCAGTTACTAAGAATGCAACTGCCGCTGATGGCTATAGTCGTATCGGGGGTATTATAAATATGGAATTGCAAGATGATGTCCCGCTTAAACTCAACGGAGATTTTTCTGTTGGTCTAATGTCATCTCAAGGAACAATGCAAATACCAATTGGTAAAAAGGCTGCATTTTTTACCTCGTTGCGTCTATCGTATTTAAATTTGTTTTATAGCCCATTGTTGAAAATAGGTGATTCTAGATTGATGTATTCTTTTGGTGATGTCAATATAACTTATTTACAGAAAATAAAGGAAAATCAAACTTTGCATATTGATTTTTACACAGGTGTTGATGATGCAAAATTGAATGACCCTGCAAGCAATATATATTTTGATACAAGTGTTAAATGGGGAAATATGCTTGCTGCAGCCCATTGGAACTATAAATATGAAAACGGTTCTTTAAAGCAGAGTTTATACTTCAGCGGTTATGGCAACTCTGTTGATTTAAAGGGATACTATAACATTAAAGCTCCGTCTGATATATATGATTTCGGTTATCGTGCAGAGGGTGGATATAAAAAAATAAAGTATGGCATTTATATAATAAATCATAATATAACACCCCAACATCCTTATCTTCAAGGGCAGCCTATTTTAAGTGAAACAAAATTTGTTGAACAAAAGACCTTGGAAACAACAGTCTATGCAAAATATTCCGGTAGGATATTTCGTTTTTTAGATTATGATGTTGCACTAAAAGGAGATGTCTATACTAACTTAAAAGACTATACATATCCGGCACTTAATCCTTATATTAAATTAGGATATGAAGGGATGTCGTTCGGTAATATAGAATTGTCATATTCTATCCAACATCAATATTTGTTGAATTGTGGTATTACAGCACTTGGAATGCCTGTAGAATTTTGGATTGGTGCCGATTCAGATTACAAACCGCAATATTCTCATAATTTTCTGTTGAATTATAGACGGGAACTTTTTGGTGGCAAGTATGATGTTAGCTTTGAAACTTATTTTAAGAGACTTTATAATCAAATAGAGTATAAAGGAAGTCCTTTGGATATTTTAAATAAGCAGTATTCATTGAAAAATATGATTATTAGCGGCGACGGATATAATGTTGGAGCTAATATTATGATAAATAAACTTACCGGAAAACTTACAGGTTGGGTTGCATATTCTTTTGGTCGTGCTTTGCGTCAGTTTGATATATATGGTGATAAATGGTTCCCATCGAACCATGAGCGTATTCATGAGGTAAATGTTGTTGCTACTTATAAAATAAATAAGAAATTTGATGTCGGTGGAACATTCTCTTATGCCTCGGGAACTCCGTTTACATCTGTAAAGCATTTCTTTTTTATAAATGGTAATGTTCTTTCCGAGTTTGGAGAACATAATGCAAACAGATTAAAAGATTACATAAGACTTGATTTGTCTGTTAATTATGATATTATTAAAAACGAGGATAGAAATTTAGGTGTTAACTTGTCTTTGTATAATGCATTGTGTCGTAGAAATGAAATTTATTATGGTTTAAGAATCTATAATGATACTTTTAAATTTCAACGTTATGCATTTTTGACAACTATTTTACCGTCTGTTAGTTTTTATTATAAGTTCTAGAATACTATGAAATATATAATATTCATATTGATGATATTTCTCTCTGTGTCGTGTACCGAGGATCGATTTATTGAGACAGAATCAATGTTGGTCGTTGAGGGGTGGATTGATGCAGGTGGCTTTCCAAAAGTTATTCTGTCGCAAACAATATCTGCATCTGACGATGAGCATAGCTTGGATGATCTTGGTGAATATATTATCAAATGGGCTAAGGTAACAGTATCCGATGGTGAGAGAAGTGTTGTGTTGACTGGAAAATATACACCTTATTATTTCCCCCCTTATATATATACAACTGGAGAGATGCGAGGCGAGGTTGGCAAAACTTATTATTTGACAGTTCAATATGAGGATTTTTATGCAACGGCACAAACAACAATACCTCCTAAGGTTGAGGTGAATAAGTTTATCAAAGAGGGAAATGATGGAAAATATTGTATTAGTGCCTTGATTGATGATAATCCTGATGAGAAAAATTATTATAAGTTTTTTATTAGAGTTCTTGGACGTGACAGTATGTATTTGTCATCGAACTATGCTATCTTGAGTGATAAGGATTATCAGTTTCCTTGCAAAATACCTGTTGATATTGGTAAATCTCCTATTTATGACAATATGCATTCCTATATTTTGACAGAAAAGGATTCTTTTTTGGTAAAATATGCTCAAATAGACAGTGTGGCATATAATTTCTGGGATAACTATAAAAATATTGTAGAACTTGGTCAGAATCCATTTTTTAGATATTCTAATAGTCTAACATCGAATATAACAGGAGCTTTGGGATATTGGTTCGGATATGGTGCTACTGAATATCTGTTCGAACCGAACAAGCATGATAATCCAATACGTTTGAAATAAAAAAACAGCAAAAATGCTGTTTTTTTATTATTAGTTGCTTTGCAATCACAATCCCATCCACTCTGTATAATTTCTGGTTATACGTTGAGTGTCTAAAGGTTAATGACCGTTGATTTATTTCTCAAAGTGGAATGGCTCAAATTGAGTCTCCTTATCAACCCAACTGGGTTTACGCATGGCATATATAATAAATGGTGCTCCAACAACAATTATACAGCCGATAAATAGAACTGCGTACCAGACAGCATTGCTTCCCACTGAAATCTGTGCCGGTGGAATAAAGCTCAGAACAAATGCCAACAAACTGCCTAAGAATCCAACACCACTGACTATCCACATAACTCCGTTGCCACTTTTGCCTAAACGGAATGGGCGTGGGGTATCCTTCATGTTGTAACGCAGGTATATTGCTGCTGCAAACATCAATAGATACATTATAAGGTAGAGAAGTACAGTTAGCTGTGAGAGTATCTGGTAGAAACTCTGTACCGAAGGCATTATGACGAACAGCAAACTTAATACAGTTACGATACAGCCTTGAATTAACAATATATTTTTCTGTACTCCGAGTTTATTGCTTTTTTGCATGAACGGTGGAAGGTAACCGGCTTTACCTACAGCGAATATACCTTTTGAGGGGCCTGATACCCATGTCAATACTCCTGCTAAAACTCCGAAAGCCAAGGCTATGGCTATTATTGGTGACAACCATGACATGTGTATATACTTGAAATAGTTGTCAAAGCCAACTAATAGACTTTGTGTGAGGTTTATGTCCTTCTGGGGTATTATAATACCTAAAGCAAATGTACCTAAAACAAATATAAGCACTGTAATTATTGCTCCCATAAAGACCGCTTTTGGGTAATTCTTGCTTGGATTTTCCATGTCTTTGACATGGATACCGGTCATCTCCATTCCTGCATAGAAAAGGAATATACCCGACGCTAAGACAAGGTTATCAAGTTTTGTGATATCCGGGAAAAAATTACCACTGAAATCCATTTGCGATTCTCCTCCGCTTGCAAGGTATATGATAGCGAGCAGAACAAGAAGTGCGGCAGGAATAATTGTACCAATAAGTCCGCCAACTTTTGCCACCTTGCTAACCCAACCTAATCCTTTGAGTGAGATAAATGTTGCCACCCAATAAATAATAAGAACAATGGCAAGGGTGTAGAACTTGTTTGATGCCAGTGCCATGTCTTTTGCACTGTCCATGCCAATAAAGGCTAATGATACAGCACCGAATGTGAGTACTGTAGGATACCATATTGTACTCTCCACCCATTGTAACCAAATAGCAACAAAACCGATTCTCTTTCCAAACGCTTCACCAACCCAGCGGAACACACCGCCTTGTTTGTCTTGGAACATTGCTGCCAGTTCGGCTGCGACAAACGAGGTGGGAATGAGGAATACCAATGCTGCAAACAAATAGTAGAATGCTGAACTTATGCCATATTCAGCTTCTGCGGGGAGACCGCGTAATGAAACGACTGCTGTAACGTTCATTATGGCAAGAGTTGCCACTCCCAACTTTACACTTTTAGTCAATGTCGACATAGTTATTCGTTTTTAATGATTTATAAAATACTACAGAATAACAATGTCGGAGGCTTCTTGGTTCAGGTTTTACTTCTTTATTACCCTTCTGTTGCTGGTTTTGCTGCGAAGAAGCTGAAATTGACACTGCCGTATGCTACGTGACGGAAGAAGTTTGGGTGTGAAGAGAAATCATACTCTTTACCATGTTCAAAGATGAATATTCCCTCTTCACTGAGCATGTTTCCGCTAAGGACTATTTCTGGTATATCCTTTAATTCCTTTAGTGCATACGGGGGGTCTGCAAATATGATATCGTATTTGCCTGTTCCTCGACGCAGATAACGGAATACATCGTCCCTTGTTATATGCCAGTTATTGTCATTAAGTGTTGCTTGGCTTTTCTTCAAGAAACTGAAATGGAGTGAATCCATTTCAACCGATGTGACACTTTTGCAGCCTCGTGAAAGAAGTTCAAGGCTGATACTGCCTGTTCCTGAAAAGAGATCAAGAGCAGTGCATTCTTCAAAATCAATGATATTTGTAAGGATATTGAAGAGGTTCTCTTTTGCAAAATCGGTTGTTGGACGTGCTTTGAAATTGCGTGGAACGTCAAAATGACGTCCTTTGTATTTACCGCTGATTATTCGCATAGTATTAGTGCTTGTAGATCGAATGGTATTCCCTCAATTTTATTAAGAAGGTTAGAACTGAAAATCTTGTTAGGGTTAAGACGCTTTATGTTCTTTATGAATTTTCCTGTTGTCAAAAGTAATTCTTCAATGCCTCTGTCACCACAAAGGTATAAGGTATCCTCACTCTGTGAAAATCCTTGCTCTTTCCATATACTTAGCAGGTAGAACAAAATGTCATGTCCATGTTCACTCTTGAAACTGTTTATCAGTTCTATCTTTTTTTCTTTTATTGACATGAACAATACCTGGTGGTTGTGTATGTATGCCAACATGTATTTATTCTCTTCGGTGTCATGTCCATACATGAAACCGGCCATGATACTTGCCGGAGTATAAAATGTTACTTCACCAAGCTCCTGAATTGATTCGTAAAGGTTTTTCTCTATAGGGAATATTATTGTAACTCCTTGTGCATTGAGTCTGTTGGCTACAAGTTCCACATTGCTGTCGCTTTTGGGGAAACATAGACGATAGTACTGTCTGTAGTCTTGCTTGTTGTCAAAGTCGTTTGGCAGGCAAGTGTATTCAGTACTTTCTATAATAGCCTTTATTGCATAACTTTCCCCTTTATTTATAAAAGGTGTTTCTTCTATTGCTCTGTCAAAATTGGCAGCAAGAGTACGTTCCTTGTCTGTTTGGTATGTGTAGTATTGTAGCGAATCGGGGAGTGTTGGGGTATATCCGCAAAAACAAAATCCATTCGTACTTATACGAATGGATAATGTTTTTCTTTTTATTTTATCCTCTGTCATAGGATATTTTTTCTATTACCATTCCCAGTTACCGGCGTTGTTGTTAGGCTCTTTTACATTACCTACGCGACGGCAAGGAATAATCTTAACAATTTCTTTGTTGTCTTCGTCGTAGCGTGGCTCGCCTTTTTCATCAAGAACCGGCTCACGTCTGATTTGGTTCACATTCTTCTTAATTCCAAGGATGTAGTTCTCATACTCTTGATCATTGATACCTTTTAGGTACTGGCTGAAGTCAGCTCTTGCCTCAAAGAGGTGTGTGTAACCACCGCCGGCTTTAGAGATACTGTCTGCCAAAAGTGTGAACTTTTCACCGTTTCCGTAAGGAATGAATGGAAGTTCGTCAATGGGGTAGCCTGCATGGAAAAGTGTATCCATCAAAGGAATCCATGTAGTATCACGACGGAAAGAACGAAGACCTGGTTCTACGTTGCTCATTGCACTGATTTCGTCAACTTCGTTCCATTTGTTTGTCTTTTCAGCCTTTCTCAAGATGTCGAGAATGATACCATCAGCCTCGTCGATAGTCAAAGAAACTTCAACACCCTGTTTGATTTTATCTCTTTTTCTCTTGATGTCAGCAACCTTCTCCAACTGACGGTCGTTCAACTCGTAAGCCTTGTTTACAACATACATTTTCTGTGTCTTGACAAAGTTGATGAGTGAATCGAAATCATTGGTGTATTTTCCGTTTGCTCTGTAGAATTCTACCTCAGCAGTCTTGATGTCGATGAGCTTGTAAATAACGGCACTGTCTCTTTGAGATCTAATCTCTTCAAACTGAATAGGGCTCATTACGCTGCGAACATTGACAACAACAAGTATGACGGCGAGAATACCCAATACTACTTTTAATAAGTTTTTCATTGTTCTATATTTTAATTTATGTATTTTCGTATCGCAAAAATATAACAAAAAAACGAATATCCGTTTTTATTAACTAAAATTTATTAGTATTCAGTGATAAATAAATATTTAACAGCACAAATTAAGTCAAATTTTCCGTTTAATGCAACAGCTCAGCAGGAAAAATCTCTTGAAATGATATCGGAGTTTATCCTATCTCCTAATGACCGTAAGATTTTTTTGTTATGTGGTTATGCAGGAACAGGAAAAACATCTCTTGTATCAGCTCTTGTGCGTACAATGGATCAGCTTGAACGTCGAACAGTCCTTTTGGCTCCAACGGGTAGGGCAGCAAAGGTTTTTTCCTTGTATTCGGGAAAGAATGCCTATACAATACATAAATGGATATATAGGCAAAAGACGATTCTTGATGCTTCACAATTTTCATTAAAGGAGAATAAGGCCACCAATACACTTTTTATTGTTGATGAGGCTTCCATGATATCGAATGACGGCCTGTCAAATTTTGGCTCTGGCTCTCTTCTTGATGACCTGTTAGAATTTGTCTATTCGGGTAATGGTTGCTCTTTGCTTCTGCTTGGTGATACAGCTCAGTTGCCACCTGTAGGTGATGTTCTCTCTCCGGCTTTATCTCCCGACTATTTGCGTTCAAGATTTCTTGATGTGTCAAATATGGAGATGACTCAAGTGATGCGTCAGGTGAGCGATTCCGGAATATTGTATAATGCCACACGTTTGCGTGATATAATCTGCGAGGGTATTGGCGGGCTTTCCCCAAAGATTAAATTGACAGCTTTCCCCGATGTCTGTCGTGTACAGGGTGATGAACTTATAGAAGCCATAGAGGGGTGTTATGCTAATGTCGGAACTGATGAAACAATAATTCTTTGTCGTTCAAACAAACGTGCAAATGTTTATAACGAGGGAATACGCCGTCGAATACTCTATCGCGAAGAGGTGCTTAATAGAGGTGATATGCTTATGGTTGTTAAAAACAATTACTATTGGCGTGAATTGCTTGGCAAGGAGGATAAAAGCCTGCTTGAAAAGTTGGACTTTATAGCTAATGGTGATGTGGCAGAGATTGTAAGAGTTGGCGGAGTTGAGGAGATGTACGGTTTTCGTTATGCCGATGTGACGCTCTCTTTCCTTGATTATGAAGATTGCGAGCTTGATGTAAAGATTATGTTGGATACTCTCACGAGTGAATCGCCGTCATTGACGCGTGAGGAGAATGAGAGACTTTTTACAGCTTTGTGGGACGATTATCCCGAGATACGTTCAAAACGCAAGCGTATGGAGGCTATAAGAAATAATCCTTATTATAATGCTTTGCAAGTGAAATACGGCTATGCCGTTACTTGTCACAAGGCTCAGGGTGGACAATGGAAACGCGTGTTTGTTGATCAAGGATATGTCACTCCTGAGATGATGACTGCCGACTATTACCGTTGGCTTTATACCGCTTTTACCCGAGCAAGCGAGAAACTTTATCTTGTGAATTGGGCGAAAGAACAATGTGAATAAAAATAGAGGCGTGAACAAAATTCACGCCTCTATTCTGTACAATCTTTATTGTTTACCCTTTGATAATTTCAAAGACCTTGTCGATAGCCGCTTTTACGCCTTCGGGGTTCTTGCCACCTGCCTGAGCGAAGTGAGCTTGTCCGCCACCGCCACCTTGCATCTCGCGTGCAGCCTGGCCAACAATCTTGCCGGCATTGATACCACGCTCAACAAGGTCGGCACTTGCTGAAATTGTAAGCTGTGGCTTGTCGTTGTGTATGCTTCCAATTACAATGAGCATGTTCTCTGTCAACTCCTGACGTAACATGAACACAATGTCTTTGACAGTAGCAGGTGCCATAGGGAGAATTGTGCTGATGTATTTGAAATCACCGTTGTCCTTAACTTCGTTCAAAAGGCTGTTCTTGATGCTGAGGGCTTTCTCTTTTGCATACTCCTCAATCTCTTTTTTAAGTTCTGCATTCTCAGCAATAGACTTAACGATAGTCGCTTTCAAGTTTGGAACATTGTTGAATAGAGCGTGAATCTCTTTCATCAATCCCTGCAATTTGTAGAAGTGGTTTTCAAGGGCTTCGCCTGTTATAGCTTCAATACGACGTACACCGGCAGCAACAGAACTTTCGCTGATGATTTTTACCATACCTATTTTACCGGTAGATGAAACGTGTGTACCACCGCAGAACTCAATAGAGTTACCGAATTTTACAACACGTACATGGTCACCGTATTTTTCACCAAAGAGTGCTATTGCACCAAGCTGTTTTGCCTCTTCAATGGGGATATTACGATAGTCGGTGAGAGGTATATCTTCACGGATTCGTGCATTGACGATGCGTTCTACCTGCTCAATCTCCTCGTCGGTAACTTTCTGGAAGTGTGAGAAGTCAAAACGAATACCCTCCGGTGTCACCAATGAACCTTTCTGCTCAACGTGTGTACCGAGAACCTGACGCAATGCCTGATCAATGAGGTGTGTACATGAGTGGTTTGCTGCACATGCCGCACGTTTTTCCTTGTTTACCTCGGCAACAAATGTTGCAGCAGCGTCTGCAGGAAGTTGTTTTGTGATATGTATAGGAAGGTTGTTTTCCTTTTTGGTGTCAATAACCTCAATACGTTCTTCGCCACAAACAAGGAAACCTGTGTCACCAACCTGACCACCGCTTTCAGCATAGAAAGGAGTCTCTTTGAGTACAATCTGGTAAAGTACCTGATTTTTTTGTTTTGTCTGACGATAACGGAGAATAGTTGTCTCACACTCGGTATTGTCATAACCAACAAATA
This sequence comes from Bacteroidaceae bacterium, assembly GCA_017647975.1. Lineage (GTDB taxonomy): Bacteria > Bacteroidota > Bacteroidia > Bacteroidales > Bacteroidaceae > HGM04593. The sequence goes on from JAGCJL010000056.1 coordinate 32,908, forward strand.
CGGAATCACCTTCATTTACAGTAACCCAGTCACCGTTTTCAACAGCAGCCGCATTACGTGCACGTGTTTTTTGCTTCAACATCTCCTCGTCGAACTGAGCCATGTTGACAGTCAAATCATTTTCACGAAGAATCAACTGTGTCAAGTCAATTGGGAAACCAAAAGTATCATAAAGTGTAAACGCCTCAACGCCACTGATTTCGTTCTTGCCGTCAGCCTTTGTTGTAGCGATAATCTTATCAAGCATACCCATACCGGTTTCCAATGTACGAAGGAATGAATCCTCCTCCTCTTTGATAACCTTTGTGATAAGTTCCTGCTGCTGTTTCAATTCGGGATAAGCATCGCCCATGTTCTCAATGAGTGTGGGAACCAACTTGTACATGAAAGCCTGTTTCTGTCCCAAGAATGTATAGCCGTAACGTACTGCACGACGCAAGATGCGGCGGATTACATAACCGGCCTTGGCATTAGAAGGCAACTGACCGTCGGTTATTGAGAAAGAAATTGTACGAATATGGTCGGCGATAACACGCATTGCAACATCAACCTGATTGTCCTCACCATACTTCTTGCCCGAAATCTCACCAATGCTTTTGATGATTGGTTGGAACACGTCTGTATCGTAGTTTGACTGTTTGCCCTGCAATGCCATGCAAAGACGCTCAAAGCCCATACCTGTATCGATAACCTTTGCTGGAAGTTCCTCAAGGTGACCGTCGGCCATGCGGTTGTACTGCATGAATACGAGGTTCCATATCTCAATTACTTGTGGGTGTGAACCGTTTACAAGGTCGCGACCATTGATTTTTGCTCTCTCCTCGTCATTGCGAAGGTCTATATGAATCTCAGAACAAGGACCGCAAGGACCTGTATCGCCCATTTCCCAGAAGTTGTCTTTGTGGTTACCATTTATGATACGATCTGCAGGAAGGTGTTTCTCCCAAATAGTAGCAGCCTCGTTATCACGTGCAAGACCTTCGGCCTCGCAACCCTCGAATACTGTTGCATACATACGTTCAGGGTCAAGTTTGACAACCTGTGTAAGGTATTCCCATGCCCAGTTAATAGCATCTTCTTTGAAGTAGTCGCCGAAAGACCAGTTACCGAGCATCTCAAACATAGTGTGGTGGTATGTGTCATGACCAACCTCCTCAAGGTCGTTATGCTTACCGCTTACACGAAGACACTTTTGTGAGTCGGCAACGCGTTTGCTCTTTGCTGGAGCATTACCAAGAATGATGTCTTTGAACTGGTTCATACCGGCATTGGTGAACATCAATGTCGGGTCATCTTTGACAACCATTGGAGCCGAAGGAACAATAAGGTGTCCTTTCTGCTCGAAGAACTTTTTGAATGATTCTCTAATCTCTTTTGAAGTCAGCATATTTTTGTCTGTTTTTATGTTTATTTCTATTGCGAAAGCCACATCTTTTCCAAAATGGCTAAAATCATGCAAATTTACTAAAAAACAGTGGAATAATTATAAAAACAAATATAAAATCATATTGTAGCCTGTTAAAAAAAGAAGTTATAAATCTAAACAGTTCCCAATATTTGCATGAAAAGTTATGTTTTACTACTTTTGTGCTGAAATACAATCAGGTAATGCGAAAAGTCTATTACATATTCAATCCCAATACAAGAACATACGATAGGGTACATCCTACAGCCGCACAACGTTTCTTGACAATTCTGCGTAGTATTCTTTTGTATATCATTTTTGGTGGTGTATCGTTTCTAATGTTCTATCTATTTATTGATAAGCCAACTGCCCAAGAATTTGAAAATGAGAATTCTCAGTTGTTGGCACAATATAATATTCTTTCGTCAAGGCTTGACAGAGCTATGATTGTGTTGCAGGATATTCAGCAACGCGATGATAATCTTTATCGTGTTATGCTTGATGCAGAGCCTGTTCCCGAAAAAACTCGTAATGCAGGTTATGCAGGAACCAATCGATACGATGAACTGTTGAATATGGATAATGCCGAGTTGCTTGTTGAGACTACTCAGAAAATTGATTTGCTTGAAAAGCAACTTTATCTGCAGATAAAATCGTTTGATGAAATAGTGGCTCTTGACAAGGATGCCGAAACACGTCTGCGTCATATTCCTGCTATCCAACCTATTGCAAACCGTGATTTAAAGCGTACTGCTTCGGGTTATGGCTATCGCATAGATCCTGTGTATAAAGTACGTAAGTTCCACAAAGGAATGGATTTCTCATGTGACAAACGTACACCTATATATGCCACAGCCGATGGTGTTGTGGAGAGTGCCAAATGGATGCCCGGTTATGGATATACTGTGATAATAAATCATGGTTATGGCTACAAAACTCTTTATGCACATTTGCTTGACAAAAAATTCTTGGTTAAACCAAAGCAGAAAGTTTTGCGTGGCGAGCAGATAGCGTTGAGCGGTAACTCGGGCAAGAGTACAGGTCCCCATTTGCATTATGAAGTTATTGTAAAGGGTAAGAATGAGAATCCTATAAACTATTATTTCATGGATCTTGATGCTGACGGCTATGATATGATGCTCAATATGGCCGAGAATCATGGTAAAATATATGATTGATATGGCACTGAAGAAGGATAAGGATTTAAAAATGTTCTACTCAATAAAGGAGGTAGCACAACTGTTGGGTGTAACCGAGGTTACATTGCGTTATTGGGAAACCGTTTTTCCGCAGGTTGCACCTCAAAAAGGAACGAATGGTGTTCGTCGTTATACCAAGGACGATATCAAAATCTTGGAAACAATACATCTTTTGGTGAAAGGGCGTGGATTGACTCTTGCTGGAGCAAAGCAGCAGCTAAAGACCGGTGGTGTTAAAGATGCAGCAGAGACCCGTACCGAGGTGATAAAGCGTCTGACAATAATAAAAGAAAATTTATTGGATATCAAGAAGCAACTTGATACATTATAAAAGCAAGAAAATCTCCCATGGGAGATTTTCTTGCTTTTATAATGTCAATGTTTCCAAAGGTAATCCCCAGGCTTCGGCAACTTCCTTATAAACGACTTTACCTTCTACAATATTTAGACCTTTGCGTAAATCCTCATTGTCGGCACAAGCCTTACGCCAACCTTTGTCGGCAAGCTGTAGTGCATAAGGAAGAGTTGCATTGGTAAGTGCCAATGTCGATGTATATGGAACTGCACCCGGGATATTTGCAACACAATAGTGCAGAATGCCATCGACATAATATGTCGGCTCTTCGTGAGTCGTAGGGTGTGATGTCTCAAAGCAACCACCTTGGTCAATAGCAACATCTACAATAACGGAATCGGGTTCCATGAGCGAGAGCATTTCGCGTGTGACAAGTTTTGGAGCTTTTGCTCCCGGAATTAGTACAGAACCAATGACAAGGTCTGCTGTTTTCAATTCTTCACGTATATTATACTCCGATGACATGAGTGTCTTGACATTACGTGGCATAACATCGGTGAGGTATGTTAGACGTGGCAATGAAATGTCGCAGATTGTAACATCGGCTCCCATGCCGGCTGCGGTACGTGCAGCGGCAGTTCCAACAACTCCGGCTCCTATGACAAAAACCTTTGCAGGCTTCACACCCGGAACTCCACCCATTAGTTTTCCTTTACCACCACGAGGCCTTTCAAGGAAATAACAGCCCTCTTGTGTTGCCATACGGCCGGCAACCTCCGACATTGGGGTAAGCAGTGGCAGTGAGCGGTCCTTGCGTTCCACAGTCTCGTATGCACAGCATACAGCACCGCTTTCAATCATAGCTTTTGTCAGTGGCTCACTCGATGCAAAGTGGAAATAGGTAAAGACAAGTTGGTTTTTACGTACAAGCTTGTATTCGCTTGCTATAGGCTCTTTAACCTTTACAATCATCTCGGCGATATTATAAACCTCTTCTATTGTCGAGAGTATTTTTGCTCCGGCTGCAGTATATGCCTCGTCGCTGAAACCACTGTTTACACCGGCTGTTGCCTGTACATAGACAACATGGCCATGTCTAATCATTTCTTGAACACCGGCAGGAGTCATGCCCACACGGTTTTCGTTGTTCTTGATTTCTTTGGGAATACCGATAATCATAATCGTAAGGTTTAAATGTTCACGATGTGAATGTAGGTATTAAATGTAAAAAAGCAAAGAATTGTTTATTAAAATTTCCTAAATATAAAAAGAAAAAGGCATATCAAACGATTGATATAGCCTTTCTCTGTACTCAGTTCTCTGTATTCTGTTATTTATTCTTGTATATCATCTTTACCGGACGATAGCATACATTCTCATACTTCTCAAGAACGGTTCCCTTATCGGTGTCAAACACCCAAAGGCTGCCGTTGAGACCTTCTTGTTCGGGCTCGTAGAACGAGACGTATGTTTTTAAATGGTCTTTGCTTATCTCAAAGCCTGTTATCACAGCCTTCTCGCTTCCGACAGTGAGCAGTGTTTCTGCGGCGGGCAGTTTTGAAATATTGCTGTTGTAGTTCCAGCGGCGAACTTTGTTTCCATTGGCAAACAGTAGCGAATAGAAAGTCTTGTTGGCTATACATGGTGTTGTTTCGTTCAAGGGAGGGGTAAATACATTTCCCTGTGTTGTGTTTGCTACAGGAAAAGTATAGGTTTGTGTAGTGTAATTATAACCCCAGAAATCAGTGTATATAACCTCGCTACGCATAGTTATATTGTTGGGCATTTTCGTGATGATAATCATCTCATTATGTTGTCCTGTTTCTCTTTTCTGTGCAGCAGTCATGTTGACTTTTGCCATTGTGACAAGTGTTTTGCTGTTGAAATAATTGTTTTTACTAAAAGCCGAATCGTTTAGCATCAAATGATACTCTTTACTGCAATAGTAGGGCCCGTAACCATTTGTTATGAGGCTTAAACCATTGTTGTCATAGTCCCATAATAGAATGTCATAACCGTTGCCGTAATTTATTATACAATTTTGTGCGTAGGTGTATTTGTGCTTTCGTGCTATAGATATAACCGATTCTGTGGTAGAGAATTCATATACTTTGCCGTTTTCACATATAACAGGGTATTCTGTTCCTGAATAGTTTGTCATAGGAATACCTAATATTGTTGGCTTGAAATCATCATATTCGGGTACGGTGAATGAGTTTTCTATCACCATAGTCTTTTCGTTAAGGTAGTATATTGTTGGTGGGTCATTATGCTCACCGCCACCTTGGCATGCTAATATGAGATTATCGCTTGACTGTACAATGTCTATGGCATTTGCTGCAAATTTTACCTCGGGGTTATTCTTGGCAAAACAGTCGTAATTGTAGAAGAATGTAGTGTCAGTATCGAAACTCTTGGCTTGCATGAATGAAATCATGGAATTTCCGTCGTTATCCACACTGAGCAATGTTATACCCTCTTCATAAGGCGAATTTACATAAAGTGTAAATGGGAAGAAAGTCTTTCCGTCCTCATTGCTGACAATAAGGCGGCAGTTGTATTTTCCGAGTGTGGTTCCAACGAAAAAGAGTTCCTTTTCATTCGATACAGTGTTGAGATTCATCTCCCATGTATAACTTAATTCTTTGTAGTCAATACTTTGGGATATTACAGGTCTGATGCAAAGCGTGTCATTTTTGTTTATATTATAGACGCTATCGATTCCGGCCTCGATTTTTATATATGAAATCGGTTGTGTGGCATCGGTGGTTTTATCGTCTATACACGATATAACCAATGGAATAATCATCAAAAACAAAAAACATCTGTAAGTTTTCATATATTCAAAACTCTTTATCTTGTTCATAATCATTATCAGGCACCTGCGTATGGGTCGGGGAAGTCGCCGAATGGGAAATCAGGGAATTGTGATTTGATTTCTTCATAATTATCCGGATCATTGAAGAACTCATACATTGGTGAGTATATATGCTTAATAAAAATAGTGCGGAACTGATAAGGGTCGCCGTCAGGGATATGTTCCAGATTCTCTCCGTACAAATCAACCATCTTCTTGTATGTTTCCGGCAGAATAGCCTCTATTGCGTGGAAATACTCAACCATCTTTATTAGTTTGTAGGGGTGCCATTTGCCAAGGTCTTTTTCCTGCCAGTGCTTTTCGCCATGTGCATTATACCATTCCGGTTGATCTACTGAATTGTCGAAACGGAATACACGTACTTGGTGTAATGAGTCGAGAGTAGGGGTGAAAATAGTATTTTCTACAAGTTGTAAACATAATTTATATCGTGTGTAACCATCTATATGGTTTCCTTTTAACTCGTTACGATAGACGGTTACAGGTATAAAACCCTTAATGGAATCCGGCATTATAACAGCTTCACCTATGGTATAGTGTACACCTTCGGTTGCCGTAGTGGAATCGGGCAAAATCTCATAAGGAATAGTACGTTTTTCCTTGCTTGTAGTGCCCATTATGGCAACAGGAATATTATATGTATAGGTGGTTACCTCCACCGGTGTTACACCGAACGAATAATTCAAGGTGTCTTTGGTGAAATAGATGCCGCAATATGCTGTGTCAAACGTCAAATAGTTTTCTTCGCATGATGCCAGAAATATGGTCAAAGGCATCATCAGTGCCGTAATTGTATATCTTATTATTTTTTTCATAATCTCTTTTGCTTAATTGCGATTTTCGTATTCAGCATCGGGTATGGGTGCTTGATATATTCCAGAATGTGGTTCGTGTGTTATGCTGCTGTCAAACGCCGATACAATTGGTAGGTTCTGACGTTTCATGTTGAAATAGGTCTGTCCCTCACCAATAAACTCTTTATAACGTTCCTCATTCAATAAGTCCATGTCAAGAATTCTTCCATCTTCCAAAGGCTCAAGTCCTCTATGTATGCGTACGGCATTGTAATATTCCAAAGCAAGAGCATTATCGATATCCATGTATGCCTCGGCTATAATGTAATACATTTCGGGGATACGTATCATGTTTATTCCGGTAATAAGCTCTGCCGGACGATTTGCCGCCATGTTGTTCTGTTCATAAATATCAGTGAACTTGCTCAAGCGGTACTTGATATTCTCACCAGAACCCGATTCAGAGAAGTATGCCATGACACGATAGTCCTGTCCCGATGCATCTTTCTCGTAGAGTGACATAAAATCATCTCTCAAGTCAAGTGTACCGTCCGATGTTATCTGTTGTAGTATGCTGTTGACATTATTGTAGAATCCGGGGAAGTATATTCCAAAAAGAGTCTCTTTTTTCGACAGCACGCCGGCAAGGTCGTTCACCACTTCGGTCTTCTCTTTCAGCTGATATTTACCGTATTCTATAACCTTTTGTGCATAAACGGCAGCTTCATCTTTTTTACCCATTGTCAGATATACTCTTGCAAGTGTCGCCTGTACAGCATACAGGTTGAAGTGTATCTGGCGGTCGAGCATGAAATTACTTGTGTTCTCATAAATGTTTTCATCGGCAAGTAATTGCTCTGCTTCGAGCAGGTCGGCAATGATATGCTCATAATTCTTTTCAAGACTTTCAAAGTCGGGAGTCTTTAAAGAAAATTCCGTAGCATAAGGAATTCCGTTGGCTTTGGGGTTTATGGTATATTGTTCTGCGAAAAGACGTACAAGATCAAAGTGCATGAAGGCACGCAAGCCAAGTGCTTCGCCCTTGTATATTGTAAAGGGGTACTCTTGTGCATCGGCAACAAGCGGAGCATCCAAAATACTGTTTACGTTGGATATATTCTTGTACATTTCGGTCCACGCTGCATCAAAGATGGATATAACCGAAGAGTGCTTCCAGTCATACCTGCCAATAGCTTTTACCGCATCAGTCTTACACCATAATGTCTGTGACAAAATTTCAAGTGTCCTAAAATGTAGCTCCTTGCCATACAGGGCATCTGAACGCAACTGTGAATATACACCATATAACGCATCTTCAATACCTTCGGGTGTCGAAAGCAAAGGATCGCGTTTTACCTGTCCTTCGGGTGTAATATCAAGAAAACCCTCACACGAAGTAGTGGTCAAGTTTAAAACGAGCAATGATAGTATAATATATGTTATATTTTTCATCTTTTTAGAATTTAGAAAGTTGCACTTAGATAGAACTCAAAACCTTGGCTGTAGAGATAGTCTGTTCCTCGTTCAATTTTCACAGTTGATAGACGCAAAATGTCGGTAAAGTTTATTCCGGTACGCAAATTGTGCAGTTTGATTTTTTTGCATAGCTTGTCATTGAACTCATAGCTGATATTCAGTGAACCAAGTGACAAGGTGTTCTCCTTCTCTGCAAAACGATCGGTCTGTTTTGGACGTGAAGTATCTGCAATATCTTTGTATATTGCAATATCACCGGGTTGTTTCCATCTGTTCTCAAAAACACGTTCGTCGGCATTATAACGTGGGTCGGAACCTTCGACTTTGCTCACACGTGTTGTGTTGTATATCCATGCTCCCATACGGTAACTGAACAGAGCGTAAATGCCAAAGCCTTTCCAGAAAAGATTTGTACTTACAGTACCTGTGTATGCAGGTTCGGTATCGCCTATCAGAACTTTGTCATTAGGGTCATAATCAAAAGTGTATTCTCCATTACGCTTGATGTATATCTCCTTACCTGTTGCTGGGTCAATTCCGGCTGAACGTACAAGTTTGAGTGCAGTCACACTTTCACCTTCGGCATACTGTGGCAGTGGAGCCAGAGAAAAAGCCGAGTTGGCTTGATTCTCTTTGTTAATCTCCTCTAAGGCTTTGTCAATCTTAGTGATTTTGTTGCGATTCATGTAACCCGATGTTGCAAGTCTCCAATGGAAGTCATTGTTACGGAATATATAACCGTCAATCTGGAACTCAATACCTTTGTTCTGCATCTCACCCAAATTCGATTTTGCCTGTGTAATACCTGTTGAGGGAGCTTTTGACTTGTCGAGCAAAAGGTCGGTGGTATTACGTATGTATGCATCAACGGTGAAATTCAGACGGCGGTCGAACATGCTCAGGTCAAGACCAACATTGTAGTTCATGGTACGTTCCCAAGTCAAATCGACATTACCTATCGTGACAGGTATTGCACCAATACCATTTTTGTATTCATAATCGTTAAGGTATTGATACATTGTCATTGCTTGGAAAGGACTGAAACTGACTTTTCCTGTGTAACCTGTACTTGCACGCAGTTTGAATACGTCAAAATTTTTCTTTACACCATTCATGAAAGCCTCGTTCATGATATTCCAGCCGAGACCTCCTGACCAGAAATGGCCAAAACGGTTATTTTCTCCAAAGAGCGAAGAGCCGGTAGTACGCCATGTAGCATCAATAAAATAACGGTTACGGAACGAGAAGTTTCCGGTTGTAAAGAAACCTACATCGGCTGTTGTTGATTGTGAACCGTATGGCTTGTCACCACTTGGATAACCTACAGCGTTTCCAATATATGATAGTTCATCGTTGAAGAAACCAATGGCCTGGGTTGTTGTTCCGTTATTATCGGCATAATTTATTTCCCAACCACCCGAAAGGCTTATAAGCGAATTGTCATTAAAGAACTTGTTGAATGTACCTACAATGTTACCGTTGTAGCTTATTCCGCTTGATGTACCTTTTGTATATTGTCCTTTTTTCGTAAGGTCGGTTTCGTTTTTATATATTTGAGACTTTGGCGAGGTGAATATGTCGCTTGTTCCCAAGTCGCTCGAAACGTTGAAGTGTCCTGTTAATAGGAACATCTTGTTTATGTCCCAACGTATATCGGTGCTATTGCTGAATGTACGCGAACCGCTTTTAGAAAAACTTCCGAGCAACGCTTCTTCTAAAGGATTGTTCATGTCCCAAGAGAGGTTTGTGTTTGGTGTTCCGTCCTCATTATACATTCTGTCATACGGGTTCATTTCTACATATTGTGAGAATGAACCATAGGGGGAATTGAGTACATTGACTTCTTGATAAGTGGTGCGGTTTGATATTGTTAGTGTTCCAACATAGTAATCGAGTTTGAATCCCATGTTGTAGCGTTTTCGGTAGTCGCCTTTCATTACACCGCGAGTATCGCCAAAACGACCAGTAAGTTCATAGCGTAGGTTTGCCGCACCTCCGTAAACACGTAATGAGTGATCGTGTGAAAGAGCATTGCGTGCTGGCTGTGAGAGCCAATCGCTGTTAAGGCCGGCAGCAATAGTCTGAAAACGTTGGTTATAAAGTTCGTCATATTGGTATTGCAATGGCAATCCGGTAGCATCTATTGCACCTTTGGCATCATAAAGCCCTGCCAAACGCTCATATTCAAGTTTCTCGGCTGCATTAAGTATATTGTAGTCGCTAAGTATTGGGGTTTGGAAATTTCCTGTAAAATTGTACTGTACTCTTACTGTACTTTCTGTGATTGGCTTGCGTGAAATCACAATCACACCGTTTGCAGCTTTTGAACCGTAAAGGGCTGTTGCTGATGCATCTTTAAGAACCGTGATTTTTTCAACTTCGTTTATGTCGAGGTCATAAAGTTCCTGCATTGAAATTTCTGTTCCGTCAAGAATAATGGTGGGTTGATTTACTTGCTGTCCGCTGTTAGAGAAAGAACTCATACCGCGTAGAACCAATTCTGGTGTGTGGTTAGGGTTAGAACCTTGACTGGTGTTCTGCACCATTGACATGCCAGGAGTGAGTGCCGAAATGGCACCAATGAGGTTTGTTCCTGAAACCTGACGAAGTTCAACACCTGTTACTTCGGTTACAGAACCTGTAAACGTTTCTTTGTTCTTTGAGACAAAACCGGTTACAACAACGTCTGACAGGGTGTTTGTATCCTCTTCAAGCTCAATTCTCATTGCAACGAGCTTGCGTGATGCTGAACTGAATGTCTTTGTTTTGTAGCCGATGAACGAAACATGTATATCAAAATCTTTTTCAGGAGATATTATACGAAAGTTACCTTGAATATCAGTAGATGTTCCGGTAAGCATTTTGCCATCTTTCCATATAGCAACAGAAGCACCTATAAGGGGCTCTGCTGTATTCTTATCAACGATGACTCCGTATATAAGTGTGTTGTCATCTGTTTGTCTGCTTTCTATATTTGTTGGCAATGTGCTTGCGGCTGTTATCGGAATTGTCAACAGTGTTATTGCCAAAAGAGATAAAATACGGCTTGTAAACAACAAATTTTGTATCTTTTTTATCATCAGGTTGTGTATTATATTATTAGAGGTGCAAAGATACTATAAAAACGCTCTTTCTGCAATAGAAAAGAATGATTTCACACATGTTATTTCACTTGTGTAAAAATATAAAAAGACTTCACCGTTGAAGCGATGAAGTCTTTTTATGTCTCATTAGTCAAAAGGTTATTTTATAACCTGTTTTTTACCATTGATGATGTATATACCGGCATTGGTAATCTCTTTAACACGACGTCCGGTGAGGTCATAAATGACAGTGCTGTTTTCAATAGTGACGTTCTCAATGCTGTTGACGTTATCGTCACCTTCTTCGTTGTCGCCTTCATTGCCGTCGCCGGTGTTGTCACCGCCTTCTTCGTTGTCGCCCTCGTTGCCGTCACCGGTGTTGTCACCGCCTTCTTCGTTGTCGCCCTCGTTGCCGTCACCGGTGTTGTCATCACCTTCCTCGTTGTCGGTAACTCTTGTAATGACGATGTTTGTGTATTCGGCAACAGTGTTAGACTCCTGTGAAGAATAATCTACTCTGATAATCTTAAAGTCTTCCGAAGAGATTGTTCCATCGTCATTAACAGTGAAGGTGATTGTCTCATTTGCATCAGCAAGTTGCAAAAAAACTGGTGATGTACCGCCAATGTTTATACCGCCTGGAAGTGTTGCAGACTTAGCATTTTCTGAAATCTCCAAAGATGGATATCCCCAGTTCAAATCGTAAAGGTCGGTACCCATAACGGTAGTTAAATTATAATAACCATCATTGTCCAATTCAACAACAATATCGAATTCTGCGGGGAAATCAGTTGAGCTTACATTGCCTTTTACAGTAAATGTTCCGCTCCAATCAAATGCGGGTGCAGGCTCTTCAGCTGTTGCACGGGTAAGATTACCAGCAGAGTAGTATTGCAGAAGGGTGCTGTTGGCAAGACCAAATCCATAATTTAGAGTAAATTCATTTTCAGATACTAATGTAAAATCAAAAGACTCTGTTAATCCAAAAGAGTAAGGCTCAACAAAATAAATATCGTTTGCTTCGTCAAGTATTGTATTGTCGTATGTTATTTTAAGAATGCTGCCATTGAATTCCGCAGAAAGGGTAACAGGATTGTAACCTTCAATGCTTATTTTTGCGTCGTATGTCTTATTGTCATCTGTTTTTTTCGCGAGATTGATAGAGAACTCCGCAGGAATTGTTGAATCGGGCTTTGTGCCACTATCGCCTTTAACTGGTGTGAAAACCCAGTCTCCGCTAATGTCGTTGACAGCAGCTTCCTTTTTCAAGGTCATCTTGACATTGGCTACTTGTGCCAATATTGTTGTACCAGTACAGCCATCAGAACCAAATTCAAATTCAGCAATGGCGAAATCATCGGTTGTAATCTCTTTTGTTTCGGGGTTGTAGCTGAAAACTATTTCAAAGCCGTCTTGACCAAATGGAATATCTCCGGCTGTATTTGTCACACCAACATAGCAACCTGTCCAAAGAGTGTAATAGTAGTTCGGGTTTATTACAGTAAATGTGTTGTTCTCGAGGTCGATGCTTGACACCTGCAACTCGTAATCTGTAGCACCGGCAAATCCGAAAATGTAGCCATTGTTATATTCATCTTCTGCTTTAACGATTTCAACTTCGCAATTTTCACTGAAAAGATAAGCAAAAGGACCACCCGCTTGGGTTTCGGTAATTTCTGCTGTAAACTGATATTTACCAAACAGGTCGGCAAAAGAGCTTACCTGTGCATTTGCCTGCATTGCTACAAAAAGCAAGAGGCTTGTCATGATAAAGTAAAATTTTTTCATAATTCTCATTTTTGTTATTTTAGTTCTTTTAGAAATTCTTCCAATAATCTTCCGCTGCTTGGACGCATGGCACCGTATGTGTGTAATTTGCCTTCTTTGTCATAAACAAGGAAGAATGGTATTGATATTATATTCAAAGATTCTGCAAAGAGTCCGCCTTCGTCCAAAAGCTGTACTCCGTCAACCTTCAACTCCTGCATCTTGCTTTTCCAGGCCTCCTTGTCGGTGTCTGTGGATATTGATACGAAAACAACGTTCTGGTCCTTCATCCTTGCTTCAAGACGCTTGAGGTAAGGAATTTCGTTGCAACATGGTCCACACCACGATGCCCAAACATCAATGTATATGTTTTTTCCTTTGAATTGCGATAAATCGACAATGTTGCCGTTAATGTCTGTAAGCCTTATTCCTCCCGGTAAATCAGAGCCTTTTACGATTGCTTTACGTTTTTCGTACTCTTTTATATATGTATCGGGTAGTGTGAATTTCTTGCAAGCATCCTTAATCTCGGTAAGTCCACAATCGTAATGGTCGGTATAGTTATGACGTGTGAGGAAACGCTCTAAAATGTGCTCGGAAACTTTTAGACGTATAGCACCGTTTTTATAACTGTCGAAAAGATGCGTTAGCTTGGCATCGAGTGAAGAACCTACGGAAACTTCCTCAAAAATTAAGTTTAAAGCCGGCATGAACAGAGATGTCATGTCGTTATCTAAAGTTTTCTGTGGCGTGGGGTATATGTCGTAAAGGTCAAATGTTATATCTTTGGCTTTACGGTCCTGAGCACGAGGGATTGAGGTGAATGCACTGTATGCACTTGTGTATGCCCATGTTCTTATATATTGCCTGATGGTATTTGGAACTTGGGTGTCAGTTATGATTGACTCTGCATTTTTCTTGTAGCTCTCAATAAGCTCATACAGTTGCTCGTTCGTCATGCCTTGTTTGGTCCAAAGAGCACGTGCGTTCTCTGTTGCAATAATGTTAAAGTCTGACAGGGCTTTATTATATATGGAACTCTTTTCGGTTAGGGCGTTGTTGCTGAAATCTATTGCAATAGAGATTTTTTTTGTATCAATAGAATAAACCGGTACAGTCCACTGTCCGTTGTTTATTTCCATAATTACTTCATAAAAACCGGAATCGGAAACTGGCACTCCTCCCACATATTTACCATCTGAAAGACGCATTGGAGTGGTCTTTCCCTCGCCTTGTATGTTCAATGGTGATACATAAACCTTTGATAAGTTTACAGGCTTGTCAGCTGTGAATGATATATCGAAACGCACACGTTGTGCTTGTGCTGTCAGTGTTATAAAGGTAATACTGATGAGTGTTAGTAATAGCTTTTTCATTGTGTTTTAGTGAAAAGTGCATTTCGTTGGGGTAAATGCAATTGTTTGTTATTCGCAAAAGTAATTGTTTGTCTTGTTTTTTGCAACAATTTTGTGCTAAAAGGTGGTTTTGTGGTAGCAAAAAAATAATAAATGGATAAATCTTGTTTAAAATAGTAAAGGCTCATTTTTACATAGGTTACTTAAATTATGTGAAAACGGTTGATAAAATTATAAATTAGTTATATCGGTAAGAATATTTTGATAAATTTGCGTTTAGTCTTAGACAAATGATTAGTATTAACAATTAAAAAACAAATTATGAAAAAGGTATTTATGATTATTGCATGTGCCGCATTGATTTTGGCTTGTGGCGGAAATGCAGCAAAGAATAATGAATGTAAAGGACATAAGGCAGAATGTGCTGCAGAACACAGACACGGTGAGTGTACCGATTGTGCCGGTGAACTGAAGCATGGTGATTGCGGTGATTGTACCGGTGAGCACAGTCATGGTGAGTGTGGCGATTGCACCGGTGAGCATGAACATAAGTGCAACCACTGATTATGCGAAAGATATTTGCTCTTCTTGCATGTGCAGCCCTAATGTTTTCATGTGGTGGCTCCACAGCGAATAATAGTGAATGTAACAAAGGTTGTGATGCCAAAGAGCCGGCAGAAGTTGTAAAAATCACCTCTGCTGAATTTGCTGCAAAGGTTGCCGATATCAATAGTGAGTGGAAATATCTTGGTGATAAACCTGCTGTTGTTGATTTCTATGCCGACTGGTGTCCTCCATGCCGTATGATAGCTCCGGTGTTGGATGAAATAGCAAAGGAAAATCCTAATATATATGTGTATAAGGTGAATATTGATGATTGTCCTGATATTGCCAAAGCTTATAATGTGGTCTCTATTCCTACACTGCTTTTTATTCCAATGAGTGGAGAACCTGTGAGAGAAGTAGGTTTCCTTACAAAAGGAGTTATTGAAAATATCATCAAAGAACATTTGTTGAGATAGTCATATTGATATAAACATAAAAAAAGAGGTTCAATGAACCTCTTTTTTTATGTTGGGCTACTCGGACTCGAACCAAGAATGACAGGACCAGAATCTGTAGTGTTACCATTACACCATAGCCCAATGCTCAAATGCGATGCAAAGGTACAACTTTTTTTGGTAAAACAAACGTTTTTGCTCTTTTTTTGATGAAAAAAATGAAAAAAACTCTAAAAATGCTGTTTGACGTGCAAAAAGCAGTTATATTTGCTATAATTTTAAATATAGGACATTTTGTCATGTCGCGTGCAAAAAAAAGAGTATTTTGTCATTTGGCACTCTTTTTGTACTTATGCAATAAAATAATTATTAAATGGATAAGATGAAAAATATCAATGCTCAGGAGGTTATTAAACAGATAATAGAGGGCGTACAAGAAAAGAAAGGTAAAGGCATAACAGTTGTTGATATGCTTGAACTTGGAAACAGTGTGTGTGACTATTTTGTTATATGTCAGGGTAATTCGCCGGCTCAGGTGTGTGCCATAACAGACTCTATTGAAGATGTGGTGAGGGTTAATTGTGGCAAGAAACCTTATGCTGTTGACGGTTTACGCAATGCACAGTGGGTTGCAATGGATTATGGAGATATACTTGTACATGTGTTTTTGCCCGATGTTCGTAAATTCTATGATATTGAACACCTTTGGGCCGATGCTAAACTGACAGAAATACCTGATTTGGATTAAGAAACAGTGATATTTAAAACTGTTTTCAAGAAAATTGATTTATGGCAAATAAAATAAAGAAAACAAAATTTAGCTTTACCTGGTTCTATCTCGTTATTGGAGGCTTGTTGCTCTTCTTCTATGTCTTTGATGGCGGTGAAAAGAATCTTGTTAAGGAACAGGAGTATTCCGAACTGACAGAACTTATTTCAAAAGGTTATGTCGAGGAGATTGTTGTGTATGATAACGATGATATAGAGGCTCTTCTTTATAAAGATTCGGCAAAACATGTGTTTGAAAATGTTCCCGAAAATACGGTTACACGTCCTATGGTGATTTCTACTATAGGCTCAAGGGATAATTTTGAAAAATTTATCTTTGAAGAGAAAGAAAAAGGCAACTTTGACGGTAAACTCAAATATGACAAAAAGCCCGATTATCTTGGCGGCTTTTTCTGGAACTTCATGCCTATTATTGTTCTTGTGGCACTTTGGATTTTTATTATGCGTAAAATGAGCGGTGGTGCAGCAGGACAAGGTGGAGTTTTTAATGTTGGTAAATCTCAAGCAAAGTTGTTTGACAAGACAAATACACCTAATATTACATTTAAGGATGTCGCAGGTCAGGCCGGTGCAAAACAAGAAGTTCAGGAGATTGTCGATTTCTTGAAAAGTCCTCAGAAATATACCGAACTTGGTGGAAAAATTCCAAAAGGAGCATTGCTTGTAGGTCCTCCGGGAACCGGTAAGACTTTGCTTGCAAAGGCTGTTGCCGGCGAGGCGAATGTTCCATTCTTCTCAATGTCCGGTTCCGATTTTGTGGAGATGTTTGTAGGTGTAGGTGCATCAAGAGTTCGCGACCTTTTCCGTCAGGCAAAAGAAAAGGCTCCTTGTATTGTGTTTATTGATGAGATTGATGCAGTAGGTCGTGCAAGAGGAAAGAATCCATCAATGGGTGGAAACGATGAGCGTGAGAGCACTCTCAATCAGTTACTCACAGAAATGGATGGTTTTGGCACAAATAGTGGTATTATTGTAATTGCTGCAACAAACCGTGCTGATATTCTTGACAAGGCTCTGTTGCGTGCCGGACGCTTTGATAGGCAGATACATGTTGACTTGCCCGACCTTAACGAAAGAAAAGAGGTATTTGGCGTTCATCTACGCCCATTGAAACTTGATCCATCGGTAGATGTGGATATTCTTGCAAGACAGACACCGGGATTTTCAGGTGCTGATATAGCAAATGTTTGTAACGAGGCTGCACTTATAGCTGCACGTAATCAAAAGAAAGCTGTTGATAAACAGGATTTTCTTGATGCAATAGACCGTATCATTGGTGGTCTTGAAAAGAAAACCAAGGTCATGACCTTAAAAGAAAAAGAGGCAATTGCAATACATGAGGCCGGTCATGCTACTATATCGTGGTTCTTGGAGCATGCCAATCCTCTAATTAAGGTAACTATTGTTCCTCGCGGCAGGGCACTCGGTGCTGCATGGTATATGCCCGAAGAGCGTCAAATAACAACCAAAGAGCAGATGCTTGACGAAATGTGTGCAACTCTTGGAGGTCGTGCGGCCGAAGAGACTGTTGTCGGTCATATTTCTACAGGTGCCATGAATGATCTTGAAAGAGTTACAAAGCAGGCTTATGCAATGGTTGCTTACGCTGGTATGAGTGAAAAACTTTCAAATCTTTGCTATTATAATAATAATGAATATTCATTCAACCGTCCTTATAGTGAAAAGACTGCCGAGGCAATTGATAGCGAAGTCCACTCAATGATTAAAGAACAGTACGAAAGAGCAAAGGAATTGTTGAGGGAACATAAAGAGGGACATGCTGCATTGGCCAAGATACTTATTGAAAAGGAGGTTATATTTGCCGAGGATGTTGAGGCTATCTTTGGTAAGCGTCCTTGGGCTTCACGTAGTGAGGAAATTTTTGGTGACAAAGATAAAAAAGAGGAGACAACAACTGTTGATGAAAATACAACTCCCGATGCTGCTAAAGAATAGATGAGTGAACAATATTATGAATAACACAACCACAAAATAAAAGAGTATGAAAAAGTTTATTGTACGCACATTGGCCGGTGCATTGTTTGCTGCTGTGTTGATAGGTGCCATACTTTACGGCTGGTCATCGTTTACAATGCTCTTCTTGCCAATAACGGCATTCTCCCTGAATGAGCTTTGCATGTTGCTGAAAAAGCATAGGAATGCAACTTTCAGTACTCCGCATGCGGTGATATGCGGTATGCTGCTCTTCTCGGCTTTTGCTGCTCTTGGTTATATTGAGGGGGTGAGTCCGGTACTGCTGTTTGCTCCTTATATAATAGCAGTTATGTATGTGTTCATAACTCGTCTTTTCTTGCCCAAGGTAAATGCTCTTGAAGATTATGCATATTTTGCATTGACGCAACTTTATGTGGCATTGCCGTTGTCGCTGTTGAATCTGCTCGCATCAGCGGGTGCTGCAGAAGATGAGGCTTATTATTGGTTGATGCCTTTGTCGGTTTTCATATTTATATGGTGTAATGATTCGGGGGCATTCTGCGTAGGTTGTACAATAGGACGTCACAAAATGTTTGAACGCGTTTCACCCAAAAAGACTTGGGAGGGTTTTGCCGGTGGTGTAGTAGTCGCTGCTGCAGCCGGAGTGGTTATGTCGCACTTCTTTGCTGTTTTGAATGTTTGGGAGTGGGTTGGAATGGCACTTGTTGTGGCTGTTGCCGGTACGCTTGGTGATCTTGTGGAGTCAAGTATGAAACGTGAGATGCAAATAAAGGACTCCGGAAAATTCCTTCCCGGACATGGTGGTTTCCTTGACCGTTTCGACAGTACGCTTTTGGCTGTTCCCGCAGTGGTTCTTTATTTCGCTTTATTAGGTGTTCTTTAATAGAGATACAATTTTTTCAGCGGTACGTACCGATGCACCGGGCTTGCCGAGAATATCTTTCATGTGGCTGTACTCATTGAGTATGGCCACTCTTTTTTCGCTGTCAACGGGTAAGATTCCTGCTAACTCGGCCTTTAAGTTGTCAATGGTCATGTCGGCGGCAATTAGCTCTCTGACGCTTTCGCGATTGGTGATTAGGTTCACGAGTGAAACGAATTTTACTTTTAGAAAGTGCTTTTTCAGCCACGAATAAATTTTTGCCATAGGCATGGCGTAGCATACAACCTGAGGTACGTTGAATAAGGCTGTTTCAAGTGTTGCTGTTCCCGATGTTACAAGTGCTGCATGAGCGTTGTTAAGCAAACCGTATGTCTTTCCAAATAGAATCTTTGCACCGTTGTCTATATATGGTGCATAAAATTCCTTGTCTATTCCCGGAGCCCCTGCTATTACGGGCTGATAATCGGGGAAAGAGTGCATGGCTTCGAGCATCAATGGCAAGTTGGCTGTTATCTCTTGTTTGCGGCTGCCAGCGAGGAGTGCGACAATGGGCTTTTTACCCAAATTATTATGTGTGGCAAACTCTTCTTTTGTTGTGACATTCTCTTTGAGATATGTATTTACGGCATCCACGCAAGGGTTACCAACATAGTTTATCCTGTAATTATGCTTCTTTTCAAAGAAATCAATTTCGAATGGCAGAATGGAGAATAATTCGTCTATATCTCGTTTTATATTCTTGATTCTGTACTCTTTCCATGCCCAAATTTTTGGTGATATGTAATAATATACCGGAATGTTTGTGTTGCAGTGTATGTATTTTGCAACAGACATGTTAAAACCCGGATAATCGACCAATATCAGTGCATCGGGTTCCCATGAAACAATATCTTTTTTGCATAAGGTCATGTTGTTGAATATGGTTCTCAAATGCATTAGTACCGGAATGAAACCCATATATGCAAGCTCGCGGTAATGTTTTACGCGTACTCCTCCGGCTTCGCTCATGAGGTCTCCTCCAAAGAAACGGAATTCTGCTTCTTTGTCAATGTTCTTGATGGCTTTCATGAGATTTGATGCGTGGAGATCACCTGAGGCTTCACCTGCAATAAGATAGTATTTCATGATTTTGTGAATAATTATAAATTCCAGTTCTTCATATCTTCCATAAGAGTGTAGTCTGTGACATCAATCTTTGTTGGGGTTATTGTAACAAAATTGTGCTCCAGAGCTATACGGTCGGCATCGCAGTCGGTTTCATTGGTCTGGAACTCGCCTGTAAGCCACCACCATTTGCCACCACGCGGATGCTCGTGTGCCTCCCATTCATTGATCCAGCTGCCCATTGCCTGACGACAGATTCTTACTCCTGCATACTCTGTGACATTGGGGAAGTTTACGTTAAGGCAACTTCCTTTTGGCAAGCCTCGTTTGAGAACTTCTGCCACAATGTTGCGTATGATGGGGTATGTGGGGGTGAAATCAATTTCCGATGAGTGTGAGCAGTGCGAAAAAGCTATGGATGGGATATCCTTCATGCAACCCTCGAAAACAACTCCCATTGTTCCCGAATAGTGTGCGTTGACCGCAGAGTTGTCGCCATGGTTTATACCGCCTACAACAAGGTCGGGACGGCGTGGAGTTATGGCATGGCATGCCAATTTTACACAGTCGCAAGGTGTTCCTGTACATGAGTATATCTCAACGCCCGGTCTTTCTGAAACTTTTGTTACTTTTAGCGGAGTCTCGCTTGTGATGGCACAGCCTTTGCCGGAACGCCCTGTGTGGGGGGCGACGGCAATGACATCTCCGAATTCTGCAAGGATGTCAATCAGTACGTTTATTCCTTGGGCTTTGTATCCGTCATCGTTTGAAACTAATATAAGTGGTCTTTTTCCCATTTTCTTTGTTATTTGATTATGCTTTTAGTACAAAAGTATAAAATTTTTGCTAAATACGGTATAAACACCTATCTTTACCAAAACAAAATAATATAAAATGAAAAAACTTGTATCTTTTCTGTTATTGTCGTTCTTGGCAGTCATTACAACCGCGAATGCTCAGAAAGTGGCGGTTTATCCTGTACCTCAAAGTATTGAATGGGGTGAAAATACTGCTTTCGTGAATAGTGTGGGATTTGTAATTCAGGGTGAAGCGGATGCTGATTCTGATGCTGTGACTCTCTTTAAATCTAAATTTACTACAGCTGATAATGGTGTTACACTCGTAATTGGTGAACGTGGTGATGCTGCAGTCACTGAATTTGAAAACTTAATACCCGAAAAGGCCGAAGGTTATTACCTGAGTGTGAAAGCCGATAAGGTCGTTATCGCCGGAAACGACGGTTCGGGAACCTATTACGGAGTGCAGACATTTATTCAGCTGGCTTCACAGCCCGAAGTGATGGAGGTTGCTGTTACCGATTATCCGAGCGTGTCGGAACGCGGACTTGTAGAGGGATATTACGGAAACCCTTACAGCGAGGCCAACCGTATGAGCCTTTTCGAGATGTTCGGAAGAATGAAGATGAACGTCTATATATACGGTCCAAAGGATGATGCCTATCACAAAAACCGCTGGCGTGAGAACTATCCTGAAGAGTTGGGAAATAAGATAAAAGAGTACGTCGATGCGGCCAAGGCGAACAAGGTCGATTTCGTCTGGGCCATACACCCGGGCAACGATATCCAGTGGAATGATACCGACAGGGCTAATGTGGTGAACAAGCTCAAGTCTATGTATGAACTCGGAGTCAGGACATTTGCCGTATTTTTTGATGACGTATGGGGCGGTGAAGGTACCCGAGGCGACAAGCAGGCCGAACTGATGAACTATATTACGGACGAGCTTGCCAAGGCCTACGATGATGTGAAGCCTTGTATCATCTGTCCCACACAATATAACAGAGGCTGGTCAAGCGGAGACTATCTTACCACATTGGGCAGCACGATGAACAAGGATGTGCGTATAATGTGGACAGGAAACTCCGTTGTCGATATGATAAACAAGAGCGACATGCAGTGGATTAACTCGCAGATAAGCCGCAAGGCATATATCTGGCTCAACTATCCTGTTACCGACTACTGTATAAACCATCTTCTTATGGGACCTACATACGGCAATGACCTGGATATTGCAGACATGCTCTCTGGTTTTACTGCCAACCCCATGGAATATGCCGAGGCTTCAAAGTTGTCGCTTTTTAGTATCGCTGATTATAACTGGAATATGCCGGCTTATGATGCCGATGCTTCGTGGGAGGCTGCAATAGAGTATCTTATGCCCCGAAACAAGGAGGCGTTCCGTTTCTTCTGCGAGAACAACGTCGACTTGGGCGTTAATACGCATGGTTTGCGTCGCACGAACGAGTCTCCTGAATTTGTAGAGGCAAAAAACGAGTATGACGCCAAGATTGCCGAAGGTGACAAACAGGCCGCTTTTGCCGCGGTGGGTGAGCAGTTCAGCAAGCTTACGACTGCAGCCAACACCCTGCTTGCAACCGATGAGGCACCGGCGTTGATAGCCGAAATCACTCCTTGGCTGGAAAGCATGAGATATCTTGGCATGAAGGGTACATGCGTCGTTGAAATGCAGAACGCACTCTCAGGTGGAAATCCCGAGAGCTTTATCGAAAACTATCTGAAATACAAGGAATACGATGAGGCTCAGGCTGCATTGCGTTCAAGGGATTTTGCAGGAACGTTGAAAACCGCGACACCTGTAGTTGCTACTGTTCATGTTGAGCCTTTCATCAAGAACGCGATGGGCAAACTTGTTGCAGAGTATAATGAGAACTACGACTACCGCAATGATGTGTTCCCTGCTCAGGTTCTTGAGAACGGAACATATTACATCATGCACGACGGAAAGTTTTTGACAAACAGCAATCCTAATGTGGCAGGAAATGCACCGCAGTTCGTTGCCGGAAAGGATACTATACGTCCGCAGAAGCAGGAGTGGAAGATTACGGTAGACCCAAGCACTAACAGATATAAGATTGTCAATCTTGAGGATGGCCGTTACCTTAACGAAAAGGGTAATTTCACTGTCAGTGACGATACTAATCCTTATGAGGCGGTTTGGCATACATACGAGATTCTGCTGCTTGCCAACGGTAAATTCGCCATACAGAACGGCGGCAGTGCCGGCGACAAGTTCTGGACGGTTTCTTCTTCACGTGTACAGCCAAGTTCTTCAAATGAGGTGTTGCCTAAGAACTTCATATTCGATATAGTTTCTCTTGGCGGCAAGAAAGTAGAGCCTTTGGTGGGTTCTGATGGCGT
>JAGCJL010000057.1 GCA_017647975.1 Bacteroidaceae bacterium
CGTCAGTTGTCGGGTATGCGTGGTCTTATGGCTAAACCGCAGAAGGCTGGTAGCGAGGGTGCACAGATTATCGAGAACCCAATTCTTTCTAACTTTAAGGAGGGCCTTTCGGTACTTGAGTACTTTATCTCTTCTCACGGTGCTCGTAAGGGTCTTGCCGATACAGCGTTGAAGACTGCCGATGCCGGTTATTTGACACGTCGTCTTGTTGACGTTTCTCACGATGTTATCATCAACGAGGAGGATTGTGGTACTTTGCGTGGTCTTGTATGTACAGCGTTGAAGAATGGTGACGAGATTGTTGCTACACTCGGCGAACGCATCATGGGTCGTGTTTCGGTTCACGATGTTGTTCACCCTACAACAGGAAAGATTATCGTTCATTCAGGCGAACTTATAACAGAGACTATTGCTGACGAGATTGAGGCTTCACCTATCGAAAGCGTTGAAATCCGTTCAGTACTTACTTGTGAGTCTAAGCATGGTGTTTGTGCTAAGTGTTACGGACGTAACCTTGCTACAAGCCGTATGGTTGAGAAGGGTGAGGCTGTCGGTGTTATTGCAGCACAGTCTATTGGTGAGCCGGGTACACAGCTTACACTTCGTACCTTCCACGCCGGTGGTACTGCAGCCAACATTGCTGCCGATGCAACAATTAGAGCAAAACACGCTTCTAAACTCAAATTTGAGGAGTTGCGTACAGTTGATGCTATTGAGCCGGATGGTACACCAGTCAAGATTGTTGTAAGCCGTTTGAGCGAGGTACGTTTCATCGATGTAAATACAGGTATCGTACTTTCTTCTCACAACATTCCTTATGGTTCTAAACTTTATGCATCAGAGGATGAACTCGTTGAGAAGGGCAAGGTGATTGCAGCTTGGGACCCATTCAACGCTGTAATTGTTACTGAGGTTGCCGGTAAGGTTGACTTTGAGTCTGTTATCGAGAATGTTACATATAAGGTTGAGACTGACGAAAGTACCGGTTTGCACGAAATCGTTATCATCGAGTCTAAGGACAAGAACAAGATACCTACAGTACATATCAATGATGAGAACGGCAATTCACTCCACAACTACAACTTGCCTGTAGGCGGTCACGTAGTAGTAGAGAATGGCGATGTTCTTAAAGCCGGTGATATTATCGTTAAGATACCACGCGTATTTGGTAATGCCGGTGACATCACCGGTGGTTTGCCACGTGTAACAGAGTTGTTTGAGGCTCGTAACCCATCTAACCCTGCTGTTGTTTCTGAAATTGACGGTGAGGTAACAATGGGTAAGGTAAAACGTGGTAATCGTGAGATTGTTGTAACATCAAAGGTTGGTGATGTCAAGAAGTACCTTGTTGCTTTGTCTAAGCAGATTCTTGTTCAGGACGGTGACTATGTACGTGCCGGAACTCCATTGTCAGACGGTGCTGTCACACCATCGGATATCCTTGCAATCAAGGGACCTACCGCAGTACAGGAATACATCGTTAATGAGGCACAGGACGTTTATCGTTCACAGGGTGTGAAGATTAACGATAAGCACTTTGAGATTATCGTTCGTCAGATGATGCGTAAGGTACAGATTGATGAGCCGGGTGATACTCGCTTCCTTGAGCAGCAGATTGTCGATAAACTCCAATTCCAGGAGGAGAACGATCGCATCTGGGGTAAGAAGGTTGTTGTTGATGCCGGTGATTCTGAGAACTTGAAGGCTGGTCAGATTATTACATCACGTAAACTCCGCGATGAGAACAGTGCTTTGAAACGTCGTGACCTCAAGCCAGTTGTAGCACGTGATGCACAGCCTGCAACATCTACACAGATACTTCAGGGTATTACCCGTGCAGCATTGCAGACACAGAGCTTTATGTCAGCTGCATCGTTCCAGGAGACAACAAAGGTTCTCAACGAGGCTGCTATCAACATGAAGAGTGACTACTTGCTCGGTATGAAGGAGAATGTTATCTGTGGTAACTTGATTCCTGCCGGTACAGGTCAGCGTGATTTCAGAAGAATCATTGTTGGTTCTAAAGAGGATTACGAGCGTGTACAGTCAAGCAAGAAGAATATCCTTGATTTTTCTGATGATGCAGAATAATCAAATTCTATAGATTTTAAAAAATAGGCAAGCTACTGCTTGCCTATTTTTTTTATTTGACAACTGCACTGAAATTATAATTTGTGGTAAAAATGTGTTTGTTGTAAATTGTGAATAAAATTAAAAATTGCTTATAAGGTTAAAAATTTTGTATTATGAATTTTTAGTCCTAATTTTGCGTTAAACACACACAAATTTAGGACAATTTGATATGAGTAAACCTATACAAATTGACGTAGAAGCAATTTTGGCGTCTAAGGCCGGCGATAAAGCTCGCTTTGTTCCCCGTTTCTTGATTTCGTATCTCAAGAAAATTATCCATCAGGATGAAGTAAACGGTTTCTTGGATCTACATGGTGACAAGATGGACCATGATTTCGTTGCGGCTTTCATGCAGTTCTTTAAAAACTCTTTCGAGGTGCATGGTCTTGAAAATCTGCCTAAGGACGGTCGTCGTTTAACCTTTGTAAGTAATCACCCTCTTGGAGCACAAGACGGCCTTGGCTTGATTTATATTCTCGGTCCGCAGTACGAAGGCAAAATAAAATTCCTTGCCAACGACCTTTTAATGAATTTTCCTCAGATATCTTCGTATTGGATACCCGTAAACAAGACCGGTGCTCAGGCACGTAATTTTCCTCAGCAGGTTAATGCGGCGTTTGAAAGTGATAATAATATTGTAATGTTTCCGGCAGGTCTTTGTTCGCGTAAGACTAACGGTGTAATCCGCGACCTTGAGTGGAAAAAGACTTTCATCACAAAAAGTATCAGCACACAACGTGATATAATCCCAATACATTTTGAGGGTGAGAACTCTAAGTTCTTCTATCGTATGGCAAACATCAATAAGATGCTTGGCTTGAAGTTTAACATTGCCATGCTCTATTTGGCCGACGAGATGTTTAAGAATATGAACAAGACATTCAAAGTGACTATTGGCAAACCTATTCCATGGCAGACATTTGACAAGTCAAAGAGTGCAAATGAGTGGGCACAGTATGTCAAGGAGGTCGTTTATTCATTGTAAAATTCAAAAACTGATTATATGAAAGATATAATAGCACCCGTTCCCAAGGAACTGTTGAAGGCTGAATTGACTCCTGACAGACTTCTACGCACAACAAATCGTAGCGAAAATGAAATCTATATAGTCACAGCTCACAATGCACCCAATGTGATGCGTGAAATCGGTCGTTTGCGTGAAATCGCATTTCGTGCAGCCGGTGGTGGAACAGGTAAGGATGTTGATATCGACGAGTTCGATACAATGGCTAATCCGTATAAACAACTTGTTGTGTGGAATCCCGACGCTGATGATATTATAGGAGGTTATCGTTTTATATATGGTGCTGATATTGAATATCGCGAGGACGGAACTCCAAATATTGCAACAGCACATGGAATGTTCAAGTTCTCCGACAAATTCTTGAAAGAGTATCTGCCTTATACAATAGAACTTGGTCGTGCATTCGTGGCACTTGAATATCAGTCAACACGCCATGGTTCAAAGAGCTTGTTTGCATTAGACAATCTTTGGGATGGCTTAGGTGCTTTGGCAAGAGTGCTTCCTGGAATGAAATATTATTTTGGTAAAGTGACCATGTATCCCTCTTACGATGTAAAGGCACGTGATATGATACTCCACTTCCTTTATTCACAATTCCCCGACAAGGATGCTCTTGTAACTCCTGTTGATCCATTGGCTTTAAAGACTGCTCAGGCTGAACTTGATGCCTTGTTTTGCAAGGATACAATAAAAGATAATCTTAGAATTTTAAAGCAAGAGGTCCATGCTCTTGGAGTAACAATTCCTCCAATGGTAAGTGCATACATAGGTTTGTCGGCAACAATGAAAATCTTTGGTACGGCAATTAACTATGGTTTTGGCAATGTTGAAGAAACAGGACTTCTTATTGCTGCAGATGAAATTTATGATGACAAGAGAAAACGTTATATAGAATCGTATAACGGTGGCGAAACGTCATTTTAATTAAAAAGATTTAAAAACCGGTGATAATCAAATAGTAATAACAAAAAACTCCGGAATAATTATATTCCCGGAGTTTTTATTTATATATTAGAACCATGAAAGTAGAAATTATAAACAAATCAAAACATGCACTTCCTGCCTATGCAACAAACTTGTCTGCAGGTATGGATTTGAGAGCGAATATTGATGAACAGATAGTGCTGGAACCATTGCAAAGAGCATTGGTGCCAACAGGGCTTTACATTGCATTGCCCGAAGGATATGAGGCACAAGTGCGTCCACGTAGCGGTTTGGCTATAAAAAAAGGTATTACAGTGTTGAATTCTCCAGGAACAGTTGATGCCGACTATCGTGGTGAAATTTGTGTAATACTTGTGAACCTTTCATCGGAACCGTTTGTAATTACTGATGGCGAGCGTATAGCACAGATGGTCATTGCACGTCATGAGCAGGTGCAGTGGTGCGAGGTTGAGGTGCTTGGCGAAACTGAACGCGGTGCCGGCGGTTTTGGTCACACCGGAGTTTAAAAGATTGCAATGAGCAGGAGAACGGTTTTTATGACAATATTACTTTGGGTGGCGTGCATTACATTTGTGCATGCTCAGAGTAGTGTGTCGCTGACCGATTCTCTTGAACGTGCGAGGGCTGTGGACTATTACTATATACAGGCCCGCAACTGTCTGGAACAGAGTGAGTATGATAAATACTATGAGCTGTTAGAGCATTGTCATGCTTTGGATCCAGAGTCATCAACCGTAATGTATGACCTCTCTTCGGTCTATAGGGTGATGGGAAAAGATAGTCTTGCTCATGAATTCCTTATCCGAATAGTTGAAAAAGAACCTTCTAATCAACACTATAATAGGGCGTTGCTTAATTTTTATGCGGCAACGGGTGATAAGAAATCGGCTGTGGAAGTTTGTGAGAGTATGCTCAAGAATACAACTTCTAAAAGCGATATATATATAACGCTGTATTCTTTATACTCGGAACTTGGAGACAACTTAAAGGCTATAGAGGTTCTCGATAAACTTGAAACGCTTGAAGGTCGCAGTGAGGAGATTGCGATAAACAAACTTAAGCAATATATGCTTTTGCAGGATAGTGTAAAAGGCATAGAGGTTATTATGCAACTTATAGCCGATAATCCTGATGATTCTCGTTTCAGGACATTGCTTGGTGATACTTATAATTTTCTTGGTAATTCAGCTGCGGCACTTGAGCAATATAATGTTGTGCTTGCCGAAAATGAGGATGACACTTATGCTCTGATGTCTCTTTCTACGTTCTATGCAGGTAGCGACAACGACTCTCTTTATAGTGAATATACAGAACGAATGTTAAAGAGTAGTGGTTTGGATGCAGCAACACGAACCAATGCATTGATTGGTTATATAAACTACAAGATGCCTATTGATTCAGTACGAGTGGGTGAATTCTTGAAAGAGATGTCTGAACTGCAATACGATGAACTTGAGATAGCCGAGGTCTATGTGCAGTATTTGATGTTTATAAAGGAGAAACAAGAAGTCATTATTCCTTTGTTGGAGAAAATATTGGCCATAGATCCTGAAAAGCGTGCGGCAATGTTGCAGTTGTTAGGCTTTGCAATAGAGAGAGAAGATTATGAAGCTGTTGTGAAATATGCAGACAATGCATTGATGTATATTCCTGAAATGTTGGAACTCTACTTCTACAAAGGTCTTTCGCTTTATCATCTTGGTGAAAAAGAAAAGAGTATCGAAACCTACAAGAAAGGTCTTGAGCGTCGTGATGAGAACAGCTCTCATGAGATTCTTTCTGTAATATATACAACTCTTGGCGATACATATCACGATTTGTCTATGATTGACGAGTGTATTCAGTCATACGACTCAGCACTTGTGTATAATCCCGAGAATCTTGGTGTGTTGAACAATTATGCCTATTATCTGACACTTGAAAACAGAGAGTTGCAACGTGCTCTTGAAATGAGTCATAAAACAGTTGTGGCGGAACCGGAGAATGCAACCTATTTGGATACCTATGCGTGGGTTTTATTCACACTCGGTCGATACGAAGAGGCAAAGGCTTACATGGACAAACTCTTGGTACTTGAAGAGGAACGGGACGCAGTTGTCTATCATCATGCAGGTGACATATATGCTAAATGTGGTGATATTGAGCACGCGGTTGAGTTCTGGGTAAAAGCTGTTGAAAAGGGAGATGATTCCAAACTTCTGAATAGGAAAATAAAGAAACGTAAATATTATAAAGAGAGATGAGAAGGTGGGTTGATAAGATATTATCGTTGTTTCTTGTTGTGTTGCTGCTGGTCGCATGTTCAACAAAGAAAAAGGTTACAGTAGCTCCAGCCGATGTAGAGAAGATGGAATTTGTGTCACAATCCCCGTCAATAACATCAAGTACTGATTGTATCTCGGGAAATGTGAAATTTACAGCAGTAGTTGACGGAAAGCCTATGACCACACGCGGTACTTTGAGAATAAAGGCTGATGAGGGTATTCGTATAGGTATTACAGCTCTGGGGCTTGTTGAGGTTGCATGTTTGGAGTTTCTTCCTGAAAATGCCCGGCTTATATACAAAATTGGCAAGGTCTATTCCGAACTTCCATATAATCAGGTCTCATTCCTGCAAGAGTCGGGGATTGATTACAGAATGCTTGTTTCGGTACTTATGAATCGCCTCTTCTCTCCGGGCATGGACGATGTCTCCTCCTTGCTCACTAAAATGCAGTATAGTGAGGACGAAAGTTGTATAACAGCCCAGACTACAAAAATGAACGGTATTGTATATAAGTTCTTTGTAGATAAGAGCACTGGGAATCTTGTCCGCAGTGAAGGATTACATGATAGTGGCGGCAGGGTAGTGTGCCGCTATTCCGATTTTGCTCTTTTAGGTGACCGTCCATTTCCACGTACAATAGAGTTGGAGCTTGAAGGTGTCGATACCTCTGTGACGTTACAATTTGTGCTGTTGCGTGTGAATAGTGAACCATTTGATTTTGCTCCACAGGAAATTTCGTCGTCGTACGAAAAAACAGATATAACAGACCTTATAAATTCTTTGGAAAATAATTAAGGCAACAAAAAGCACGAAAAGATGAACCGACAAAATTCTTTAAAACTACTGATATTGCTTGTATTCTCCATGGCTACGCTTGTTGCAGGGGCACAAAGTGCTGCTATAAAAAACATGCGTGCTCAAGCAGGAAATTTGCGTAAAGAGATTGCCGACAAGGAAAAAATTCTAATATCATCTCAAAATGATGTCAGGAGTAAACTTAATAATCTTGATATTATAAATGCACAGCTGAGAGAGGTACGCAAGTTGGTGAGTATGTTGCAGAATGAAGTAAGGCTTGTAAATGCCGAAATATCGCTCTATAATAAAGAAATAGAACAACAGGAGGCTGTTGTTGAGCAGTCGCGTGCCGAATATGCCGAAGCATTGCGTCGTTCCCGTAAGTACAGTAGTTTCCAGAATAAACTATCATTCATTTTTTCGGCCGATGATTTTAATACAATGGTTCGTCGTTACAGATATGCCGGAGAGTATATGAATGCTCACTTGGCTTTTGCCGATAGCCTGAAAGTTGAGATAGAGCGTCTTGATGCAAAAAAAACAGAACTTGAGGCAACTCTTGCTTTAAAGGCTGAGGCTTTAAAGGAACAGCAAAGTGAACGTGAAAAGATACAGGTACTCGAAAAGAAACAACGAAAAATAGTAGAATCTTTAAAGAGAGAGGCCAAGAAAGTTGAAAAGGAGTTGAAGAATAAACGTGCACAGCTCAATAAACTTAATGCTTCTATTGAACGTGAGATAGAACGTGTTTTGGCGGCAGAAGCAGCGGCGAAGAAAAAGGCTGAGGGAAGTAGCACTGTAAAGACAAATACGGGAAAGAGTGATAAGACATCTCCTATATATAATGATGATGCCGGTGTCATAGCTATGACAGGCGATTTCCAGAATAATAAAAAGAAGATGCCTGTACCTATAACCGGTCCATATCTTGTTGTGGAGCGTTATGGTGTGAAAAATGCCATTTCGGGCAAAGGTAATGTTCCGATAAATACCGGTGGTATCACCATAGAGGGTAGTAAAGGTGCTCAGGCACGTTCCGTCTTCAAAGGTAAGGTTACTGCGGTATTTGATAATGGCAGCTATACCTTCGTGCTTGTACGACATGGCAAGTACATTTCAGTATATTGTAATCTTGCCAACGTTCGTGTAAAAGGTGGCGAGGAACTGAAAGCCGGTGACATTATTGGTGACATTGAGAACGATGCCAAAGGTGGTAATCCACGAATGTTGTTCCAATTGCGTCACGAAAAGACTACGCTTGATCCTACCGAATGGCTGAAGATATGACAAATAAAGCTCCATGCTAGCATGGAGCTTTATTTGTTTTTATTATGCAAGCACTCTTTTGAAACGTGCTATGAAATCTTCTGCTTCTGCAATACTGAGCGTGAGCGGTGGCAGCAGGCGTATGACATTTGTGCCGCTTACACCGGTAAAGACATGCTCCTCAAATAGCAGCCTGCGACGTATATCCTTTATTGGCTGGTCGAACTCCATGCCAATCATCAGGCCTCTTCCGCGTACCTCCTTTATGCACTCTATTTTTGCGAGCTCTTCCATAAGGTAGCTGCCTACACGGTTTACATTGTCAAGCAACTTATCCTCTTCAAAGACATCAAGTACCGCCTCCGCAGCTACGCATGCAAGGTGGTTGCCGCCGAATGTTGTTCCCAACTCGCCGTAAACAGCCTCAAATTTCGGGTTGATAAGTACCAATCCTATAGGAAAACCGTTGCCAACACCTTTGGCCTGTGTTATCATATCGGGCTTGATGCCGGCCCATTGGTGTGCGAAGAACTTGCCGCTACGTCCGCAACCGCTCTGTATCTCATCAAGTATAAGCGTTGTCTTGGTATCGTTGCATAATTGCTGCAACTGTTGCAGGAACTCTGTAGTGGGAATCTGTATTCCGCCTACACCCTGTATCCCCTCTATTATTACCGCAGTCACATCACCTTTGGCAATCTCGGAACGTACAGCTTCAATATCATTAAGTGGAACGAATGTGGTATGGCCATTGGCATTGATGGGGGCTACAATTTTTGGGTTATCGGTGACCTCAACAGCCAATGATGTACGGCCATGGAAAGCTTTGCTGAAAGCTATTACACGCTTCTTGCCGTTCTTGAATGATGAGAGCTTGAGTGCGTTCTCGTTAGCCTCAGCACCCGAGTTTACAAAGAACAGGTTGTACTCCTCATATCCGCAAAGTCGTCCAAGTTTTTCGGCAACATTCTTTTGCAGATTATTGATAACAGAATTAGAATAGAAGCCGAGTGTTGCCACCTGATTACTAATCTTCTCTACATATTTTGGGTGGGCATGACCTATTGATATCACTGCATGGCCACCATAAAGATCAAGATATTCTGTTCCGTAGTCATCCCAAACCTTGCATCCTTCTCCCCTTACGATGTTTACATCAAGGAAAACTTCCTGGAGCCTCTGGGCATGGTAGACACCACTTATCTGCCCAATGATGAGCAGATCGCCCGAACTGTTGATTTCGTCAATACTGCCTTTGGAAAAATGGAAAAAGTCCCCATTTCTCCCAAAACCGGTCACCTTTTCGGAACTGTGGAA
>JAGCJL010000058.1 GCA_017647975.1 Bacteroidaceae bacterium
AGTGAACGCTCTACCTCAGCAGTAAAGTCAACGTGTCCCGGAGTGTCAATCAAGTTAAACTTGTACTGTGTACCATTCCAGTTCCAGAAAGTAGTAGTTGCAGCAGATGTGATAGTAATACCACGCTCCTGCTCCTGCTCCATCCAGTCCATGGTAGCAGCACCGTCATGCACCTCACCAATCTTGTGTGAAAGACCAGTATAGAACAAAATACGCTCTGATGTAGTAGTCTTACCAGCATCAATGTGAGCACTAATACCGATATTACGGGTAAATTGTAATTCGTTTGCCATCTTCGTAATACTATTTTATTAGAAACGGAAATGTGCGAATGCACGGTTAGCCTCAGCCATACGGTGCATATCTTCCTTACGCTTGAAAGCACCACCCTGATTGTTGTAAGCATCCATAATCTCAGCACAGAGTTTGTCTGACATAGACTTACCACCACGCTTACGAGCGAACAAGATCATGTTCTTCATTGAGATTGACTCTTTGCGGTCAGCACGGATTTCAGTAGGAACCTGGAATGTTGCACCACCGATACGACGTGATTTAACCTCTACTTTTGGAGTGATATTCTCCAAAGCCTGCTTCCAAATTTCAAGTGGAGTTTTCTCCTCGTTCTTCATTTTGTTACCAACGAGCTCGAGAGCACCATAGAAAATAGTGTATGATACGTTTTTCTTTCCGTCATACATCAGGTGGTTAACGAATTTAGAAACCATCTGATCGTTAAATACGGGATCCGGAAGGATCACACGTTTTTTTGGTTTTGCTTTTCTCATTTTCTCTTACGAAAATTAATGTTTTGTGTGGCTGCGTTATTGCAAATTCTTCAACATCTCCACCGAGACATTTACTCAACCTTTTATAACTTCCAACAAACCAAAACTAGTTAAATAAATAAATTTGCGAGCCTTATTCTTTTATTTTACAAGCTTGAATCGCCCGACTATAGCTTAAAGGCTTTGATTACTTCTTAGCTTTAGGACGCTTAGCACCGTATTTTGAACGACGCTGTGTACGGTTAGCTACACCTGCAGTATCAAGAGTACCACGAACGATGTGATAACGTACACCCGGAAGGTCTTTAACACGACCACCGCGAACCAAAACAATTGAGTGCTCCTGCAAGTTGTGACCTTCACCAGGAATGTAAGAGTTAACCTCTTTCTGGTTTGTCAAGCGTACACGAGCAACCTTTCTCATCGCAGAGTTAGGTTTCTTAGGAGTTGTAGTATAAACACGAACACACACACCACGACGCTGAGGACAGTTGTCAAGTGCGGGTGACTTGCTCTTCTCTACGATAACCTCTCTGCCTTTTCTTACTAATTGCTGAATTGTAGGCATTTTGTTTAAATTTTAATTATTATATATTGTTTTTAAATAATTCTTGTCAACCGGACGCTATAGTCCATTTTGGACTGCAAAGGTAGAAATTATTTTTCTAATAAAAAAGCATTTGCGTCTTTTTTAGCAGAACCGGCATAATAAAATCACATTTTCGAGCCAAATAAGGCCAAAAACAACCCCAAAAGCCCCTTTTAAACTGTTAAATAATCTTAAATCTTTATTTTTATAAAAATACTCCTTAAAAAACTCTCACTCAACACCACCAAACAACCCACCCGCAACAAGCAGTAATAAGAATATATACATTATTAATATATAAAAGAGCTACTACGAAAAATGAGAGGCAAGACAAATATCTCACCTCTCATATCCAAAACAGAAAACTGAATATATCCTATTCATTTACTCTTCGTCAAAATCAAACTCCTCATAATTAAAGTCATCATCGCCATCCATTTCAACATCAGAATAGTCATAATCATCTTCCCAATCTGCAAAGTCTGCCGCAAGCATTTTTCTATCATAATTTCTATGCACAAGTTCTTCACGCTTCACTGCTGCAAGACGATTTTCTTCACTATTAAGCTCAGCCCAAAGAATATCCTTTAGTTCCTGTATGCCGGCTCCTGTTGCTGCCGAGATAAACACATGAGGCACATCCTCGGGCAGATTATCAGAAAGCATTTCCTCTAATTCCTCATCAATAAGGTCACATTTGGTTATAGCCAACACACGCTGTTTATCAAGCATTTCCGGATTGAAGGTAGCCAATTCATTCAGCAACACCTCATACTCTTTCTTTATATCATCAGCATCAGCCGGAACCATAAACAGCAATAGTGAGTTACGCTCAATATGACGCAAGAAACGCAATCCAAGGCCCTTACCCTGACTTGCACCCTCAATGATTCCGGGGATATCAGCCATTACAAACGACTTGTTATCACGATACGAGACAATACCTAAATTTGGTTCTAAAGTTGTAAATGGATAGTTCGCAATTTTAGGCTTCGCAGCAGAAACCGAAGAGAGCAATGTCGATTTACCGGCATTAGGGAATCCCACAAGACCGACATCGGCCAAAAGTTTAAGTTCAAGAGTAACAGTCATCTCCTGCATAGGCTCACCGGGCTGTGCAAAACGAGGTGCCTGACGAGTTGGTGTTGCAAAATGCACATTACCCAAACCTCCACGACCACCTTTCAGCAAAGTCACAAGCTGACCATCCTCCATAACATCACAAAGGAACTCGCCGGTCTCAGCATTATAGGCAACTGTACCGCAAGGTACATCTACAATCTTACTCTCTCCATCAGCACCTGTACTTTTGTTGATACCGCCATTTTGTCCGTTTCCGGCAAAAATATGACGTTGATATTTCAAATGGAGAAGAGTCCAATAATTTCTATTACCTCTGAGAATGATGTCACCACCTTTACCACCATCACCACCATCGGGGCCACCATTAGGAATATACTTGGCACGATGCAAGTGTGCCATACCGCGACCTCCGCGACCTGAACGACACACAATTTTTACATAATCTATAAAATTCGATTCTGCCATAATTCAATACAATTACACCCTCACGGGCTCATTAGAAACATTATTTTAATAGCAAAAGTTGTCACTATCTGATAGCGACAACTTATTATTCGGGCAACACACCCTTACTTTATTAGATTTTAGACTCGATAGCCGCAACAATATCGGCAAATATACGGTCAAGTTCACCCGAGCCTTTGATATAACAATGTTTGCCATCATTCTTATACCAATCCTTAAGAGGTGCTGTCTGCTCTGCATATACAACAAGACGTTTTTTAATTGTCTCCTCATTATCATCGGCACGACCCGACTCCTCACCACGTTTCAAAAGACGAACCATCAACTCCTCTTCGGGCACATCAAGTTCTATCATTGCTGTCACATCTTCGCCACGTTCATTAAGCATTGACTTTAAAGCACCTGCCTGAGCGATAGTACGAGGGAAACCATCAAAAATCACACCCTTGCTACCTGAAAGAGCATCAAGTTTTGAAGCAAGAATTTCAACCATCAACTCGTCGGGAATAAGCTGACCATGATCAATAAGGGCTTTAGCCGTATTACCAAGTTCTGTACCTTTGGCAATCTCTGCACGCAAGACATCACCTGTAGAGATGTGGTCAAGACCGTATTTCTCAACTATTTTTGCACTCTGAGTACCCTTACCGCTACCGGGTGCACCAAAAATCACTATATTAAGCATAATATGTTATTTTGATTATTGTTCTACAACATCATATACATCAGGCAAGTTACGTCCAAGCCCGTCATAATCAAGGCCAAAGCCCACTATAAAACGATCAGGAATTGTAAATGCACTATACTTCACATCCACCGGAACCTGCAGACGTGCAGGCTTAACAAAAAGAGATGCTATGGCCAAAGATGCAGGATTACGTGTTCCAAGTGTCTCAAGCATACGCTGCATTGTAAATCCCGTATCCACGATATCTTCAAGAATTAAAACATCACGATCTGTGATAGATTCTGAAAGACCGATAACCTCGCGAATAACACCGGTAGTTGTTGTACCTTGATAAGAAGAGAGTTTCACGAAAGATATCTCACATTCAATATTCAAGTTCTTCATCAATTCTGCCACGAACATAAAACTGCCATTCAGCACACCCAACAAGAGAGGTCGTTTGCCTGCGTAGTCATGATTTATAGCATTGGCAACTCGTTTAATTTCTTTAGTAATCTCTTCATTGGTAATGGTTTTCGCAAAAACCCTATCATGAATTCTTATTGTCTGCAAATCATCCATAGCAATTCACTGCATTATTGTTATCTTACATTCTTCCAAAACTGAAGAAAATCATCACAAAAATAAAACAAAGTTCCGAAAAAAAAGACATCATGCACTTTTTTTTAAATAAAAAGAGCATCAATATCGCTTTTAAATCAAGTTAAGAGAAAAATTTACCTAATTTAAAAAACAATTTACTATCTTCGCGACATATTAGAGGTATTGGATATCCAAACAAGATTTCGCCGTCTGATTTTATAACCAAGAGATACAAACATGAGAAAGTATATATTTCTATTAGCAATGACAGTTGCGACACACTGTTTTGCACAAACCGAAGTCAACACCTTCTTTTCAGGAGTAACCGAAGGTATAACATACTATTTGCCCGACACAGAAATCAAGATAACAGTAGATGCAATTTGTATCACCCGCACACCGGGTGATTTCAACCGTTATGCCGAGAAATATCTTCGCATAACCGATGCAATAACCAAATCGGAAACATTTTGGGAGATGACCGATGTTCATGTTTCGACATACGGAAAACCCAACCCACAAAAAATGTACAGCATTAGAATCAACGGCAGTTCGGCAAGCAACGTAAACCTTGATGAAAATGGCGTTATAACAGCCATAAACACCACCTTGAAAAATAGCACAGAGGATGAATTGCAAGAGGTTGCAAAAAACAACACAAACCGTAATGTAGCACAATACATGACCGAAGAGATGCTACAGGCCACATCCACAGCAAAACTTGCAGAGCTTACAGCAAAAGAGATTTACGCCATACGCGAAAGCAAATTGGCTATAACACGTGGACAATCCGAAAACATGCCCAAAGACGGTCAATCGATGCAGTTGGTACTTAACGAGCTTGCAAAGCAAGAAAAGGCACTGACTGAACTTTTCGTAGGCAGAACAGATACAATATACAAGAGCTACACTTGTACATTATCACCTACTGAAAACTTTGACAAGACCAAAGAGGTTTTGTTGCGATTCTCACGAAAATTGGGATTTGTAGAAAAAGATAACCTCGCAGGAGAACCTGTCTATTACAATTTCAAGAACAAGAAGAGTGTACGCATCCCCACACCCGAAGAACTTGAGAAAAAGAAGATTCTGAAAAAAGAAGGAGTCTGCTACAACCTACCGGGAAAGGCAGAATTCTCAATATACACACGTAGCAAAAAACTCTTCAACGGAGAATTATCTATTGCACAACTTGGAACAACAGAAATTCTCTCCAAGACTCTTTTCAACCGTGGAGAGACCACAAAAATAACATTTGATCCCGCAACAGGTGGCATTGTAAAGATAGAAAAATAATAACCGAAAATATATAAAGAGATGTTTGAAAACCTAAGTGAAAGATTAGAACGTTCATTCAAGATACTTAAAGGTGAAGGACGCATCACCGAAGTAAACGTAGCCGAGACACTGAAAGATGTACGCAAAGCCCTTCTTGATGCCGACGTAAACTACAAGGTAGCCAAAACCTTCACAGACACAGTCAAGAACAAAGCTATCGGCCAGAATGTATTGACATCACTCCACCCCAGCCAGTTGATGGTAAAGATTGTCCACGACGAACTTACACAGCTAATGGGTGGTGAAGCTGCAGAGATAAACTACGAAGGACACCCTGCGGTTATATTGATGTCAGGTCTCCAAGGTAGCGGTAAGACCACATTCTCATCAAAACTCGCCAACTATCTTAAGAAAAAAAAGAACCGCAACCCATTGCTTGTTGCATGCGACGTTTACCGTCCTGCTGCAATAGACCAGCTCAAGGTTCTTGGCGAGCAGATAGAGATTCCCGTATATAGCGAACCCGAAAGCAAGGATCCTGTACAGATTGCACTTAACGCGATTAAAGAGGCAAAACACAAAGGTTACAACCTCGTTATCATAGATACCGCTGGCCGTTTAGCCGTAGATGAGGCAATGATGAACGAGATTGCCGCAATCAAAGAGGCAGTAAACCCAACCGAGACATTGTTCGTTGTCGATTCAATGACAGGTCAAGATGCAGTAAACACCGCCAAAGAGTTCAACGAACGACTTGATTTCACCGGTGTGATTCTTACCAAGCTCGACGGTGACACTCGTGGTGGTGCCGCACTCTCTATCCGCACCGTAGTAACCAAACCTATCAAGTTTATTGGTACAGGTGAAAAGATGGAGGCGATAGACCAGTTCCACCCCAACCGTATGGCAGACCGCATTTTGGGTATGGGTGACGTTGTTTCACTTGTAGAACGTGCTCAAGAGCAATTCGATGAGGAAGAGGCAAAGAAACTGCAACGTAAACTTGCACGTAACCAGTTCGACTTCAATGACTTCCTCACACAGATTGAGCAGATAAAGAAGATGGGTAACATCAAGGAGTTGATGGGAATGATTCCAGGAATAGGCAAAGCTGTAAAAGACCTTGACATTGATGACAATGCATTCAAGGGCGTTGAAGCAATTATCCGTTCAATGACTCCCAAAGAGCGTGCAAACCCAGACATCATCAACAACTCACGCAAGGAGCGTATTGCACGTGGTAGTGATACTACAATGCAAGAGGTAAACCGCTTGATGAAGCAGTTTGAACAGATACGCAAAACCATGAAAAGTGTTGCCGGAGGCAAAATGGGCAACATGATGGGAATGATGCCAAAGTTCGGACGCAGATAATTGAGACAAAAGCAGAAATATCCTTAAACAAAACAGTAACGGCATGCAACTGATAGACGGTAAAGCCATTGCGGCACAAATAAAAAAAGAGATTGCAACAGAAGTTGAGCAAATCATAGCCGGCGGAGGCAAACGCCCCCACTTGGCAGCAATACTCGTTGGACATGACGGCGGTAGCGAAACATACGTAGCCAGCAAGGTAAAAGCCTGCGAGGAGTGTGGTTTTATATCAACCCTTATCCGTTACGAAGAGGATATCACCGAAGAACAGTTATTATATAAGGTACAAGAGTTGAACAACGACCCGGATATAGACG
The DNA here is from genome assembly GCA_017647975.1 of Bacteroidaceae bacterium. Classification (GTDB taxonomy): domain Bacteria; phylum Bacteroidota; class Bacteroidia; order Bacteroidales; family Bacteroidaceae; genus HGM04593. The sequence continues at coordinate 7,165 of JAGCJL010000058.1, forward strand.
GTTTTATTGTTCAGCTTCCATTACCCAAACACATTGACGAGCAGAAAATTACCGAAGCCATAGACTATCGCAAAGATGTCGATGGTTTCCACCCGATAAACGTAGGTCGTCTCTCTATTGGACTACCATGCTTCCTGTCGGCTACACCTAACGGAATCATGGAATTGCTTGCACGATACGACATTGAGACCAAAGGTAAGAAATGTGTTGTTCTGGGACGCAGCAACATTGTGGGCAAACCAATGGCAAGCCTCATGATGCAAAAGAGCCTACCGGGTGATGCTACAGTTACCGTATGTCACAGCCACACCGAGAACATTGCCGAGGAGTGCCGTAAGGCTGATATCATTATTGCAGCATTGGGACAACCACACTTTGTAAAGGCCGACATGGTAAAAGAAGGTGCTGTAGTAATTGACGTAGGCACAACACGCGTCAATGATGATACACGCAAGAGCGGATTCCGTCTATGTGGCGATGTCGATTTTGACAACGTAGCACCCAAGTGTTCATACATAACTCCCGTTCCTGGAGGTGTAGGCCCCATGACCATTGTATCATTGATGAAAAACACATTGCTTGCCGGCAAGCGTGAGATATACAAGTGACATTGAGTAAAAAAGGTCTTATAATAACATTGCTGTACTGTGTGATACCGTTTTTTGCGGCAGCACAGTGCAGCAATGCTCTTTTCAATAGTTGCCGTTTACTCTTTGCCGGTGACATCATGCAACACAAGTTGCAGCTCGAAAGTGCAAAACTACATGATGGAACATACAGTTACTCACATTATTACAAATACATATCACCCACAGTCAAACAGGCCGATATTGCCATAGCCAACTTAGAAACCACCATTGGAGAGAACAACTACGGAGGTTACCCCACGTTCTGTGCTCCCAACAGTTTTCTTTACGCCATCAAGAATGCAGGATTCGATGTTTTACTTTTTGCCAACAACCACTGTCTCGACCGCGGCAAAAAAGGTGTCATACACACCCTTAACATGCTTGACAGCCTCGACATCACCCACTGCGGTGTCTATCGTAACAAAGAGGAACGCGATACTTGCTATCCTCTTATAATAGAAAGTGATGGCATAAGGCTCGCACTGCTAAACTACACTTATGGCACAAACGGAATAAAAGCCCCGGCACCCATAATTGTAAATTATATTGATAAAGAGGTTATTTCAGCCGACATTTCAAAGGCACGGAGCATGAACGTCGATGCCATTATAGCCTGCATGCATTGGGGGACGGAATATACAAGTTTACCATCAAAGGAGATTGTAGAACTTAGCGAATGGCTCATATCAGAGGGGGTAAACCACATAATAGGCAACCACCCGCATGTAGTACAGCCTATAGAGATTAGAGAGAACCCTGAAACACCCGACCGCCATGCGGTAGTCTATTCTACGGGAAACCTTGTATCGAACATGTCGCTACGTGGAACTGACGGAGGTATTATGATAAAGATGCAATTTAAAAAGGTTCTCAACTACACACGCGTCTCTTCACTTGAATACATGCTCACTTGGATTGCACCACAAAAAGAGGGGAAGCGGGATTTCACAATTCTGCCGGCCAGAAGCATCTGTTTTGCAACAGAAAAAGCAGCCGAGGAAAAACGCCTCCGTTTCATCAACGATACAGAAAGACTATTCCAACAGTACAATAAAGGAGAAATAAAAGAATGGGATACGGAATTTTTTTTTATTTTTTGATTTTATTTAAAAAAACTTTTGAAAAATAAAAAAAAATACATAACATTGCACCATTAAAACTAATTAACACATAAGTATTTACTAATCCCAAAATCAACAATTATGAAAAAAGGATTTTATCTCGTAGTTGCATTCCTTATGGGTGGTGCTACACTAACCATGAACAGCTGTATCGACACTAAAGAACCAGCTGGTATTGAAGCTATGCGTAATGCAAAAGCTGAGTATCTTAAAGCATTGGCTGAATTCCGTTCGGCAAAGGCTATGTTGGAAATGATTGAAGTTGAAAGAGCTAAACTTGAGCTTGAAATTGAACGCATAAATCATGAGGCAAACAAATACAATGCAATGGCTTCAGTACAAGAGGCTATGTATGCATATTATGTAAGAATTGCTGAAGCAGAGAAAGAATATCTTGAAAGCATTATCTCAATTAGAATCGCAATGGTCAACTTGAAAGACGAAGCTGTTGCAGAGGCTATGCTTGAGTGTGAAGAAAGATTGGAGACTGCAATGAACAAATTGAGCGATGCACGCAAAGAGCTCATCGTTAACAAAATTAAGAAGATGAACTTTGAGCAGGATAAAGCAATCTTTGCAGAATCACTTCCTTTGGCTAAGGCTGAAAAGCAAAAAGAGATTGAGCTCCTTACAGCATATATTGAAAAACTAGAGAGCATTCAGGAACTTGATGTAAACGATACCGAAGCTTTGGAAAAAGAATTGGTTGCTTACAAACAAGAGTTGAAAGCACTCGACGAAAAAGAATATCAGATAATGATGGAGATTCAGTCTTTGAAGCAATTCTCTACCGAAGATGCATTGGCTATCGCTAACTTGAAGAAAGAAATTGCCGACGAAGAGAAGAAAAAAGAAAATGAGAAAGTTTTAACTATCTCAAAGGACCTTGTTGGTACAGACATCAGTGCTGACTTTAATACTATTTTGACTAATTTCGATAATACTGCTGTTTCATCGGGTTATGAAACTAACTTTGCTAACATCCATGATGCCAGTGGCAATATGGTTGCAAGCTATCAAGTTAAAGGCATTGAACTCCAAGACTTTGTAGCTCTTGCTCAGTATTTAGCATTTGATTGTGAAAATGAAAAAGCGAATGCTGAGACTAGCGGTGCATCATTTATTGCAAGCCTATGGGATAATCTATGTAAGTCTATAAACAGCCAGATTACAGCCGCTCAGAATGAAATGAAGTCAATCACTGACAACATTACAAACAAGGAAAAGGAAGTTAAAGCTATTCAAGATAAATACAATGGTGCTGCTTATTGGCAGAAGGAGCTTGATTGCTATATGGTCAAGGGTAGTACAACTGTTCAAATCAACGGTGCAAGCGTGAATGTATTCTCAACAAATAACCCATACGAATACGTTGCTACATTGGGTGGTGTTGTAACAGAAAGCAGCAAAATTGATGAGGCTATCGCATTGGTAGAGTACGCAATCAACAACAAATCATTCCCAACATTCATCTGCTACAACGAGACAACAGGTGCTGTTGAAACTATCACAGGAACTGCCGGCTTGAGACGCAATATTGAGGATGCAAGAACTAAGATCAACAATGCAAAGTCTGCCCTTGCCAAGATTTCAAATGTAATCGCTGCTATTACAGAAAACGGTGTAATCTCTACAGCATGGGATTGGGAAGACTTCTTCAAGAACAACACTGATGCTATTACATACGTTGAAGAACTTAACGATGCCATCACATGTGGTGAGCGTAAGGTTGCTGCTTATGAGAATGTAGTTGCAGTTTATAAGGCTTCAATTGACAAGGTTGTTGCTGCTTACGAATCAGGTGAGCTCCTCACAGACATTCCAGGTGTTGAGAACGATGAGGCTGCAACAGATGCACCTGAAACTGACGTGCCTGCAGATGAAGAAGGTGCTGAGGAAGAGGCAGAGGGTGAAGATGCACCAGCTGAAGAATAATAAACATACTGCTTAATTAAACAAAAAACATTGTTATGAATAAGAGACTATGCATAGCGTTGTTTGCCCTTCTACTTGTTGTGCCTGCCATGGCACAACAAGCCGGGGACGGCAAGCGTGATGCGTCGTTTGCTCCCCGCAAGGGTCAATGGGAGATTTCAGCCCACATGGGCAATAGCCAGATGTTCAATCAGAATATCAGCTATTATCTCCTTCCCACATACTACGATGGTAAAAGTTTTTGGCACCCCGTAGGATTACCAAACGAAAAAATAAACCAAGATATAAACATCTTGGTTGGCAACCAAGATGTAAAGACCATCCAAGATGCAAAGACCAACCAGTCAGCCGATCCTGGTATGTACTTAAACCTTAATTCTTTGGAAAACAACAGTTTGGTAAACCTTATTGGTTTACAAGCCAAGTATTTCATCACCGACAATATTGATATTAACTTGATGTTCAATATGAATATTCAGATGACTCCAGCCAAAGATTTTATTGAAGGTGATAGTACTGTACTCAGATTGCCTATTCAGCAAAGTCAGTACATGGAAGGTCGCTTGACAAACGTTTGGTCTGTAGGTGTGGGTTCAAACTATTATTTCAACACACGCAACGAACGCATCAATCTTTATGTCGGTGGAACTTTAGGATGGCAGATGGGTACTATACAGACTAATCTCCCATACACCGGTGAAACCGTTGATGATGATGAAATCGAAAACGATATTGACCCAGAAGATAATGCAGGAGATGATGGTGACTTAAAATTGGGCAATGATGACAAGGAGATTCTTGGTGATATATTGAGAGATCCAATAGAAATGTATGTTCCCAACTCACGTGCCGGACAAATCATGGCTTTGAAAGCCGCTGCAACAGCCGGTATTGAATATTCTGTAGCCAAAGGGCTTGTTCTTGGCTTTGAGGTACAGCCGATATCATACGTTGGAAGTTTTATTAGAATTTGTCCTAAAGCTGCTACAAAGTATTCTACATCACACCATCAGTTAGGATTCTTGGCTGCACCAAGATTCAGAATTGCATTCCGTTTCTAAGCGTAAACAATCCTTAATAAAAAAATATCCTCGGCACGCCGAGGATATTTTTTTATTAAGATTCTGTACTCTGCACAAAACTTTTACCGTCCCAAACAAACACAATCCTTCGCAAGTGCGACAAGACCCTGTCTGCATCGTCCTTATTCATATAGGAAGGCATTGTATATTCTGCAACCATACCGGTATCGGCGGAATTCAACTTCAATGACACAAGATATATTTCGCAAAGATTCAAGAACTCATCTGCAGCACTCTGCGATGTAAAAAACTCCCTTATAGATGGTGCTGCAAAAAAGCAACTTGTATCAAGTCGTTTCCAAGAACTACTAAAAAAAGCCACCCTACTGTCTGACGCCTCGGCTGTAACAGTATTCACCACACATATAATAAAGTCGTCACCTAACGGGAGTTTCTTAAGTTCCATTCTCAAAGTACCCGATGTTTCAAGCAACATATAGTCGGGAGCAAGATCAACAAGAGTGGTTTTTCCCTCCAGTTTATTGGTAACCCCGTACTGCATACCGGCATCAAAAAAATCAACACAGTCGGCACGCTGGTTCTTATCCAACAGCGGGAATACAGAATCAGGAGCCTCAACAAAGAGGCTTTTCATTTCTTGTGCTTCTATTGAAGAGAATACACAAAAAAACAACGAAAACACAAACAACAACTTTTTCATTTTGAACCTAAATATAAAAAGAAGAGACCTACTAATATCAACAAAATATCAAATGCTTTTCTCTTGAGATTCTTTTCATGCAGCAGAAATGCACCAAAGAGAAACGATACGACAACACTGCCACGTCGTATCATAGAAACGACAGCAATCAACGCCCCCTCTTGTGCCAAAGAGGAGAAATAACAGAAATCGGCCATAGCAAGAAAAACAGATATCATCAATATTGACCAACGCCAGTGGAATTTCTTACTGCGTAGCGACGGTACAAAGGCATTGAGCAACAACACCAAACCACCCATCAGAAGACATTGATAAAGATTGAACCATGACTGCACAAATATCGGTTTCAAGCTACGCATGAGGTATTTGTCATAAAGAGCACTTACCGCACCAAGCACTGCTGCCATTATTATAAAAGCCACCCAACGATTAGAGGTAAAATCAATACCCTCGCGTTTTCCACTCCTGTTAAGCAAAAACATTGAAAGAACTGCAATTGCAATACCTATCCACTGAAATAGGTTCAGCGATTCGCCAAAGATAAGCAATGCACCAAGCAACACCATAACAGGACGTGTCGATTGTATGGGCGAAGCAATTGTTATTGGCAGATGTTTCAAGCCTATGTATCCACAGAGCCATGAGCTGAGTACTATCACAGCTTTAAGAATAAGCAATAAATGTGTATCTATACCGGCTACAGGAACATACAATTCTCCCTGCGTTATCACCCCACTGTGAGAGAGCAAGATAAACGGGCTGAACAGCATTGCCGAAAAGAGTGTGTTAAGAAAGAGTACTGCAATGACAGAATTGTCCTTCAGTGACACCTTCTTAAAAAAGTCATAGCAGCCCAACAGAGCCGCCGACAGGAATGCGAGTAAAGCCCACATCATATAAATAAAGATTCTGGATATTCCACATTCACAAGGAACAGAGCCTCACCCATAGCCGAGTCCCCTGCCTCACCACGTGCCTTATTCTCAATCACAGCACGGAAGCCATCAAGTGTAAGCTTGCCACGCCCAACAAGCAACAGCGTGCCGACTATTGCACGCACCATGTTACGCAGAAAGCGATCGGCCTTAATCTCAAAGACCCATTCATCTTCACCAACCTTATGCCAACGGGCATAAGTAACCTTGCAGTTGTTTGTCTTTACATCGGTATGCAACTTACTGAAACTGGTAAAATCGGTATATTCATACAGCAGTTCTGCGGCACGGTTCATGGCCTCAAAATCAATTCCTGGCATAACCCTGCAAGCGTAACGACGTGAAAAAGGAGATTTTGCCGTTATCACTCTATAATTATAGCAACGTGATACTGCATCGAAACGTGCATGAGCATCGCCCTTCACTCTGCGTATTGCACTTACCGCAATATCAGGGGGTAAGATGCGGTTCAACTTGTATATAAGATGCGGGGCATCTATTTCACAAGGGAAATCGGCATGAGCCACCATGCAGAGTGCGTTCACCCCTGCATCTGTTCGCCCGGCACCGGTCAATGGCACCGGCTGACGCATGAGAGTAGCAAGAGCCTCTTCCAATACCTGCTGCACAGTTACAGCATTAGGTTGTACCTGCCAGCCATGATAAGCTGCACCATCGTATGAAAAATATATGAAATAACGATACATCACGCTTCGTTTTTCAGAATGTATGTGTGACAAGCAACAAGTGCTGCCGTTTCGGTTCTCAGACGAGAATTACCAAGACTCACCGGTTTATATCCGGCCTCCATAGCCATCTTCACCTCTTCGGGACTAAAATCGCCCTCGGGACCAATCAACACCGTTGCATCCTCACCGGGAACAAGCACATCTTTCAACAACACTTTTTCATCCTCATAACAATGAGCGATAAACTTTGCACCGCCACGCTCGGCTCTTACAAAATCCTTGAAAGAGACCATCTCACCCAATACCGGTTTACGGTACTTAAGTGATTGCTTCATTGCAGATACGACAATACGTTCAACACGGTCGTTCTTAACCACCTTTCTCTCAGAGAAACGACAATTCAGGAAAGTTATGGCATCGACTCCAATCTCGGTAGCCTTTTCGGCAAACCACTCAATACGATCCATATTCTTTGTTGGAGCAACAGCAATGTGAATATTTCCGTTCCAACCTTTAGCAACTTCAACAGGCTCACAAGGTTCAATATAGCAATGCTTTCCGGCAATTGATGATATTTCGGCATTATACAACAAACCGTTACCATCGGTTATTGTCAGTTTATCCCCTACAGCCATTCTTAAAACGCGAATAGCATGAGCTGCCTCCTCATCAGAAAGTTCCCAACGTTCAGCAATATCCGGTACAAAAAAAAGTGCCATTATATTTAGTGTGTTTTTACAGTTTTCTTTCAGTCAAGAAATCAGTTCTTCAGATTTTCGATATCCTCCACATCTGTATCATCCTTACGTGCTCTAAGTTCTTTTTTCAGTTGCAACGCAAGTTCATAATTTTCCTCCTTGATGGCAAGTGCCAGTGCCTCATGCAAAGTCTCGGCATCGGCAAGTTCTACCGGCAAAGAGAATGCAGTACCATTATTGCCTTGCACCTGATGTTTCTCAAGAATATCCTCTTCGATATACATTGGAGCATTCGCTCTCAAAGCAATAGCCATGGCATCAGTCACTCGTGCATCGATATAATGTACCTCACCGTCGCGTTCATAGCAAAGTAATGAATGGAATTTATCTTCTGAGAAACGATTAATCACAATGTAATTCAATCTTATTCCGAATGCTCCGGTTATAAGTTCAAACAAATCATGTGTCAAAGGACGTTCTATTTGAATATCTTCTGCTACAATCGAAGTTGCTATACCCTGAGCTTCTACATCACCAAACACCAACATAATTCGTCTTTGCCCCTCTCTCTCTCTTAACAAAAACATATGAGTTGTGGGAGATTCTGACTTTTGAAAAATCTCAGCAATAACCAATTCAATTTTCATAGTTAATAATTTTGCTTTATTAGACATATCTGTTCTCAAAAACGCAGCCCGTTAACAGCGGCAACTTTTTCAAGCAACTTTTTTCTCTTTAAATACAACGGCAAACAATACGGCAATTACCAATGCATAACCGGCAAAGACAAGCCATGCTGTAGTCCAACCAGAGAAATCACTTTGGTTAGCAGTAAAATAGTTCACAACCTCTTGAGCTGCAATGACACCAATAGATGCACCAAGACCATTTGTCATAAGCATAAACAGACCTTGAGCACTTGAACGCATACTCTCGGGAACCTCGTTATCTACAAACAATGAGCCTGAGATATTGAAAAAGTCAAATGCCACACCATATACAACCATTGAAAGCACAAAGAAGAGTACACCGGGGAAGCCGGGATCGCCTATAGCAAAGAACCCGAAACGCAACACCCACGCAAGCATCGCTATCAGCATCACTCTCTTTATACCAAAACGGCTGAGAAATACCGGTATGAGCAAGATACATAAGGTCTCAGACATCTGAGACAACGATATAAGCATATTTGTATGCTCCACAGCAAAAGTACCTACATACTCAGCCTGTTCACCAAAGCCATTGATAAAGGGATTGGCATAACCGTTTGATATCTGCAACGCAGCACCGAGCAACATTGAGAATATAAAGAATATAGCCATTCTCTTTTGTTTGAATAATCTAAAAGCATCAAATCCAAGAGCCGCGGCAAGTGACTTCTTATCAGAACTCTTATTTACAGGACAATGAGGCAGTGTCAATGAATATATTGCAAGCAACACACCCCAAGCAGCAGAAGCAAGATACTGGTTATAGTCATTTTGGAAACCGGTGTAATCAACAAGAAGCATTGAGACAATGAAACCTATTGTACCGAATACACGTATAGGGGGGAAAGCCTTTACTGTGTCAAGCCCAGCCTTATCAAGTGCGGTATAAGATACAGAATTGGACAAAGCCAAAGTTGGCATGTAAAAAGCCACACTCAGTGTGTAAGTCCAGAAAAGGTCATTAAATGCCACGTCGGCACCTTTAGTCATACCCATATAACCAGTTATACCCATAAACAATGCAGCCATTGCATGGCAGAAGGCAAGCAGACGCTGTGCCGGAACCCAACGGTCGGCAATTATACCCATTATTGCAGGCATAAAGATTGATACTATACCCTGCACCGAATAAAACCAACCGATATTTGCACCAAGACCATAACCACCAAGATAACGTCCCATGGATGTGAGATAGGCACCCCAAACTGCAAACTGCAAAAAGCTCAAGACAATAAGTCTGAATTTAACATTTGATTTCTCCATTATTATTTAATTTTTAATTTGTTTATCATTTTTCATCGCTGCATTATCACTTGTAACATAGCAGACTGTTTTCAACCTCTTTGATAACCCTTTTTTATGCAAATAAGTTCATGTATTAACGGAATACAATATCCGTTATCACCTGAGCTTTCACCTGAGCATTAAGCTTGTTCACAAGCGACTTGCGGTTCATAAGCAGTTCATGCCTCAAAACCGACGAGGTCACAGATACAAACAGAACCTGATTATATATCTGTAAATTCTTTGTATATGCACGTACAGACGGCCCCAGCACCTTATACCAAGCCTGTATAAGACGATACTCGTTCAAAGGTGTCTCAAGGCCCTCTTCACGGCACATGGCACGCACAAGTTCCGACAATGGTTTAGTCTCTCCTCTCTTCATTATTTCCTCTCCTTTATCAAATCCACATTACCTCGTGTCACTCCAAACAGGCGATATTCGCCCTCAATACGTTCAAGTATCCCATCGATATGCTCACGATTGACATCTGTAATAAATATCTGTCCAAAGCTATCACCGGAGACAAGACTTATTATCTGCTCCACTCGGTTACTGTCAAGTTTGTCAAAAATATCGTCAAGCAACAACAACGGAGTCTCACCGCCCTTGCGACGCAAAAAGTCAAATTGAGCAAGTTTAAGAGATATCAGATAACTCTTATTCTGTCCCTGAGAACCCTCCTTCTTTATAGGATAGCCATTAAGTTGCATAACAAGTTCATCGCGATGTACGCCACGTGAGGTATATCCAAGATGTCGGTCATCAGCACGAGAAGCAAGCAACAATTCTCTTGGGTCATTATCATTAAGATGTGAGCGATAACGCAAATCGACACACTCACCATCTCCAACGATAGAAGCATGAAAACGAGAGAATATAGGTATCAATTCATCAATAAAGCATTTACGTCCTTCATGTATGCGTAAAGCCTCAACAGCCATCATATCCTCTATGAGTGACATCATCTCTCCATCGGGTTCACGTTCTCCACGCAACAATACATTGCGTTGCTGCAAAGCCCTATTGTAACGTATCAGAGCATTAAGATACTCCTTGTCATACTGCGAAATAACAACATCCATAAACCTGCGACGTTCCTCACTGCCACCGGCAATAAGTTCATTGTCTGCCGGAGAAATCATCACAAGCGGAATAGAGCCGATGTGGTCGGCAAGACGGTCATAAGGCTTACCATTCTTGCGAAATTGTTTCTTTTCGCCACGCTTCAAACCACATGAAATCTCATTATCAACACCACTATCACTGTAATAATTACCCCTTATCATGAAAAAAGGAGCATCGTGAGTGATGTTCGAGTTATCTGTAACAACAAAAGCACTCTTACAAAAAGAAAGATAATAAACAGCATCGAGCAAATTTGTCTTTCCCATACCATTACTGCCAATAAAGCAGTTAATTTTGGGCGACAATGCAATGTTTACATCGGCCAAATTTCTATAGTTCAACAGGGAGATATTATCTATAATCATGTAATTATGCTTTAGTTCCTTTAATTTCTGTACAAATATAGTGACAAACGAGCGAGAAATATAAAGCTTGCTTTAATATTTTTCAAAGCAAGTGCAGAAAATGTTAGAGGTTCACTTCAAATATACAAAAGATTCGGTAGATAATTTCATTATAATTCAAAAAAAACCGATATAATTTTCCAACTAACAATAAAATGATTACTTTTGCGGTTCAGAAAATAAAATAATAAAAAATATAACTATGAGCAAAAAACAGACAGAGACACAAATTCTCGCAGATGAGGTACTTGGTAAATCAGAGGCATTCGTAATCAAATACAGAAAGCCTATTGTAAGTGCAGTTGTTGCAATCATCCTTTGCGTTGTAGCATACTTGGCATACTCTACATACGTAGTAGCACCTAAAGAAGCAGAAGCAGACAAGGCTATCTTCAAGGCTGAGCAGTATTTTGTAAATGGCGATTTGGAGACTGCACTTAACGGTGACGGAATCAACGCCGGCTTCATGGAGGTTATCGAGAACCACAAAGGCACAAATGCAGCAAACATCGCTTACGCTTATGCAGGTATTTGCAAAGCACAGCAGGAAAACTATGAAGAGGCAATTGCCCTCCTCAAGAAATTCAACGGCAATGACAGAGTAATTGCACCTATGGTGAAATATGCTCTCGGCAACTGCTATGCACACACCGGCAACAACAAGAAAGCCATAAGCACATTGCTTGATGCTGCAGATGATGCAGAAAACCTTGCTGTAACACCAAAATGTTGGTTTGACGTAGCGGCAATGTATGAGAAAGAGGGTAAGAATGACAAAGCTCTTGAGTTGTACAAGAGAATAAAGAAAGAATACCCACAGTCTCCCGAAGCTGCAAACATCGACAAGTACATCAACTCTGCAAAATAAGAGCTGACTAAACAATATTAAGAAGGGGTAACCAAGTTTTTGGTCACCCCTTTATAATAAAATCAACTATGGCAACAGAACTAAAGAACCTTTCAAGTTACGACCCTACAAAGATTGCAAACGGAAAAGGACGTAAGATAGGCATTGTATATGCCGAGTGGAATGACGAAATAACATACGCTCTACGTGACGGAGCCGTAAAAACACTGTTGGCTAACGGTGTTGAGGAAAGCGACATAACACTCGCAAGCGTACCGGGAAGTTTTGAGCTTATATACGGAGCATCACAGATGGTTAAGAGCGGAAAATACGATGCCGTCATTGCTATTGGTTGTGTGATACGTGGTGACACTCCCCATTTCGACTACATTTGCGAAGGCGTAACAGCCGGATTATCAAAGCTAAACGTAGAGTATGATACACCGGTAATATTTGGTCTTATCACAACAAACAACCTGCAACAAGCACAGGAACGCAGTGGTGGCCGTTTAGGCAACAAAGGCGATGAATGTGCAGTGACAGCATTACAGATGGTAGCACAGTTCAAATAACACAAGCTTTAGATAAGGCTTGCAGCAATAGGTCACGCGAAGTGTGGCAACGTCACACCGCGTGGGTTGCGAAAAGCAAGACTTATCAAAGGCGATGAATGAGCAGTGACAGCATTGCAGATGGTAGCACAGTTCAAATAACACATAGACAACATCAACAGCGAGAAGTTACGAGATGATGATGTTTGTCAATGTAAATAACAATAATAAGCCGCAAGAGATTCTCTTGCGGCTTATTATTGTTATTATTTTATTCTATTATTTGAAATAGCGATTAAAAAGACCCTCAAAGCCCTTGCCATGACGCGCCTCATCCTTTGCCATTTCGTGAACAGTATCATGAATTGCATCAAGATTAAGTTCCTTTGCACGCTTTGCAATACGATATTTGTCGGCACAAGCACCTGACTCTGCATTCATACGCTTGTCAAGATTTGTCTTTGTATCCCAAACGCAGTCACCCAAAAGCTCAGCAAATTTTGCAGCATGCTCAGCCTCCTCCCATGCATAACGTTTGAAAGCCTCTGCAACCTCTGGATAACCCTCGCGGTCGGCCTGACGACTCATTGCAAGATACATACCAACCTCTGTGCACTCTCCAATGAAATGGTTGTTAAGATCCTTAATCATCTCATCATCACAACCTTTGGCAACACCAATAACATGCTCTTGAACAAACTCGATCTTGCCGTTACCCTCCTGCATCTCGTTGAACTTATTTGCAGGAACCTTACACATAGGACAACGCTCGGGAGCTGCATCACCTTCATGAATATAACCACATACTGAACAAATAAACTTTTTCATAGTCGTAAAAATTTTAAATTAAGCCGTTAATTATTATTGTATTGTCATTTTTTCTTTTTACACTCGCCGCAAAGGCCTTTAAGATACAGCTGTGCCTCGTTCACTGCAAGACCTTCGACACCCTCTACCATAGAGAGGAAATCCTTTTTCATGCCCAGGTCGATGATCTTTCCACAATCATTGCAACGGAAGTGTGCATGATTACTGCGGTTTCCGTCGAAACAACGGAATGTATCATCAATGGTAAGCATCATGATAAGACCTGCATCAACAAAAAGCTTCAATGTATTATAGACCGTTGTCAGCGACAAAGAGCCAAGCTCATCGCGAAGAGCTTCATATACAACCTCCGCTGTTGGGTGTTGGCAGCTACGACGCACATACTCGAATATAGCAAGACGCTGCACCGAAGGACGGATACCTGCCTTAATAAGTTCTTCTTTAAGTTCTGCTCTTGAAACCATATCAGTTGTTTTTGCTATTATTTTTGAGATTTCACTTTTGAAATCATTGCAAAAATATAAACATTGTTTTATTTATACAATAGTTTTAATGAAAATTTTTAAAAAAAACTTTTCTCCTTTCATTTTTATGCACAAAAAGACAAATTCACAGACCAAAATTTACAAAAGAGAGCCACTGTCATAGCAAAATGTAATTTTTTTATTTTACTTTTCGCTAATTTACACTATCTTCGCTATTCAATTTGCACGCATCACAAATGCGTCTTTATGCATTTACATTATTAAAATATAACAACATTGCTTTCAATAGATAACATACGTGTTGACTTTGGAGGAACAAATCTCTTCCACGATGTCAGCTTTATTGTAAATAAAAAAGACCGCATCGCTCTTGTTGGAAAGAACGGTGCCGGTAAGAGTACCTTGCTAAAGATTATAGCAGGTGCTGCTTCACCATCGGAAGGCACCGTAACCAAGCCCAAAGGGTTTACTATCGGCTACTTGCCTCAGGTGATGCACCACACCGACGGAAGAACTGTTTATGAAGAGGCAGAACTTGCATTCGCCCATATACATGAAATGGAAGCAAGCCTGCAAAGAATGAACGATGAGCTTGCCTCACGCGAGGATTATGAGAGTGAGAGTTATCATCAACTTATAGAAGAATACACCCACCTCAACGAACAGTACAATATGATGGGTGGCAGCCACTATGAGGCTGAAATTGAGCGTGCCTTGCAAGGATTAGGATTCAGACGCAGCGACTTCACACGCCCTACAAACGAGTTCAGTGGCGGTTGGCGTATGCGTATCGAGCTTGCAAAACTATTGTTACAGCACCCCGATGTGCTACTGCTTGACGAGCCGACAAACCACCTTGACATTGAGAGCATACAATGGCTTGAACAATTCCTTGCCCGCAGTGGCAATGCAGTTCTGTTAGTGAGCCACGACAGGGCATTCCTCAACGCTGTGACAAACCGTACTATTGAGATTTCATGCGGCGTGATATATGACTACAAACTATCGTATGACAAGTTTATGGAGTGCCGCAAGGAGCGACGCGAACAGCAGATTCGTGCATATGAGAACCAGCAGAAGGAGATTGCCGATATTAAAGAATTTATTGAGCGTTTCCGCTACAAGCCCACAAAAGCTGTTCAGGTACAGAGCCGTATAAAGCAACTTGAGAAAATTGTTCCCATTGAGATTGACGAGGAGGATACCAGCCGACTGAGGCTCAAATTCGCCCCGGCAACACGAAGTGGCAACTACCCCGTCATCTGCAACGACGTAGAAAAGAGTTTTGACAACCACACCGTATTCAAGAATGTAAACTTCACCATAAACCGTGGAGAAAAAGTTGCCTTCGTAGGCCGCAATGGCGAGGGCAAGACCACCCTTGTGCGTTGTATTCTCAAAGAACTTGCCCACGACGGCGAAATAGTATTGGGCCATAATGTAGAGACTGCTTATTTCGCACAACACGAAGCCCAACTGCTTGACGAAAACCTCACAGTGTTCCAGACTATAGACAATGTAGCAACAGGAGATATACGCTTGCGTATCCGTGATATACTTGGTGCATTCATGTTTGGCGGCGAGGCTTCGGACAAGCCTGTAAAGGTGTTGTCGGGCGGAGAAAGAAGCCGTCTTGCAATGATAAGGTTACTTTTAAGACAGATGAACCTGCTCATACTCGACGAGCCAACCAACCACCTTGATATGCAGTCAAAAGATGTACTCAAGGATGCAATACGCGATTTTGACGGAACAGTTATAATTGTGAGCCACGACCGTCAATTCCTTGACGGATTAGTAACAAAAGTGTACGAGTTCGGTGACGGTAAAGTCAAAGAACACCTTGGAGGAATATATGACTATCTTGCAACAAAGAAGGCCGACAATATAAACGAGGCTCTTGCACAAGATAAGGTTTCAACAACACAACAAGTACCTAAAGCAACTAACGAGAACCGACTGAGCTATGAGGCTGAGAAACAGTTACAGAAGCAACGCCGCAAACTTGAGAAACAGATAGAAGATGACGAGAAACGCATTGGCGAACTCGAAGGAGCAATTGCAGCACTCGAAGAGATTATGAGTAGCGTCGAGGGAAGCACACAGGAGAACTTCACGAAATACGCATCACTGAAAAAACAACTCGACGAGGTCGTTTCCCAATGGGAAAGCCACATGGAGGCATTAGACGAATAACGGCACAGGCCACAAAAAAGACAAACAATAAAAAATAAAGAATATGAAAAAAGTATTTATCTACACAGCTCTTGCATTGACCTTTGGAGCGTGTACAACACAAGAAAGTATGGAATCGAGATTATTATCAAACATGGATACCACGCAGAATGCTGGTACTGACTTTTTTGAATATGCCACAGGTGGTTGGAGAAAAGCCAATCCTTTGACCGACGAGTATGCACGCTACGGACAGTTCGATGCTCTGCGTGAGAAGAGTCGCGAACAGTTAAAGGAACTTGTTCTTGAACAAGCACAGAAAGAGAGTGAGTTCGGCAGCAATGCACAGAAAGTTGGCGACCTCTATAACATGGTCATGGACAGCACCACACGTAACGCACAAGGTGTTGCACCTGTAAAACCATTGATGGACGAGATTGCCGCTATCAAAGACCGCAAGGAGATTATTCCACTCATGGCAAAGAACTACCGTGAGGGTATCAGCGGAATTTTCGGTACAGGTATAGGCACAGACATCATGAACAGTAATGCGAACCAGCTTGGACTTTACCAAGGCGGTATATCAATGCCTGAGAAGGAGTATTACAGTGACAATGACGAAGTATCGACAAACATACGCAACAGCTTCCGCGAGCATGTTAAGAACATGTTCGTGCTACATGGCTTCACAGCAGAGGAGGCTGAGAAGAATATGGAGGCTGTAATGGAGATTGAGACACGCCTTGCTGCAAAACATCTTAGCCGCGTGGAACGTCGCAACCCACTCAACAGCTACCACAAGATGAGCTACGCCGAGATGAAAAAACAGATTCCGTCTATCGACTGGGACACTTTCTATAGCCTTCTCGGCATCAACGGCATAGAGAACATTAACCTTGCACACCCCGAAGCTGTAAAAGAGGCTGCAAAAATCATTGATAAGATGTCTCTTGAAAAACTTATTGCTTATTTGCAGTGGAGAGTAATACGTTCTACATCAAACGAACTTTCCGATGCCATTGAGGCTGAGTCTTTTGCTTTCTACGGTACAGTAATCAGTGGCAAGAAAGTACAGCAGCCACGTTGGAAGCGTGCTCTTGACGCAGTGAACGGAGCTTTGGGCGACATTATTGGCGAGTTGTATGTAGAAAAACATTTCCCACCCGCAGCAAAAGAGCGTATGACACAGTTGGTCAAGAACCTGCAAGTTGCTTTGGGACAGCGTATCGACGCACAGGAGTGGATGAGCGACGAGACAAAGAAAGCCGCACACGAGAAGTTGAACACATTTACTGTCAAAATCGGTTATCCCGATACATGGGAGGATTACAGCAAACTTATCATTGACCCTGCATTGAGCTACGCCGAGAACTGCCGCAAGATGTCTGTTTTCGGTTGGGACAAACATGTCGAGGAAAAATGGGGGAAACCTGTTGACCGCGAAGAGTGGCACATGACACCACAGACAGTAAATGCATACTATAACCCTACAACAAACGAAATTTGCTTCCCTGCAGGTATTCTACAGTATCCATTCTTTGACATGAGCGAGGACGATGCATTCAACTACGGTGCAATCGGTGTAGTTATCGGTCATGAAATGACACACGGCTTTGATGACCAAGGCCGTCAGTTCGACAAAGACGGAAACTTTGCTAACTGGTGGACCGAAGAGGATTCAAAGAGCTTCAACGAGCGTACACAGGTTATCATAGATTTCTTCAACAAGATAGAGGTACTCCCCGGCCTTAACGCAAACGGCCAGCTCACTGTTGGTGAGAACATTGCTGATCATGGCGGTTTGACTATCGCTATGCAGGCATTCAAGAACGCTACTGCCGAGAACCCTCTTCCTGTAAAAGACGGTTTCACACCAGAGCAGCGTTTCTACCTCTCATATTCCAACGTATGGGCAGGCAATATCCGCGACGAGGAGATACGTAACCTCACCAAGAGCGACCCTCACTCGCTTTCACGTTGGAGAGTAAACGGAACTCTACCCCATATTGACGATTGGTACACCGCGTTCGGCATCACAGAGAACGATCCTATGTTTGTTCCCGCCGAAGAACGCTTGAATATCTGGTAATAAGATGCCTATAAAAGTTCCTACAGGGTTGCCAGCGTTGCAACAGGTGAAAAACGAAGGTATTGCAGTGGATGAACTTGAGAGAGCCACTGCAAAGACCTTGCACATTGCATTGCTGAATATA
>JAGCJL010000059.1 GCA_017647975.1 Bacteroidaceae bacterium
GGATTTTTCCTTTGTACTCCTTGAGGTCGTACCTGTCCCTGCTACTGAATGTGATGTTGTTGCCATTGCGTTCCTTTACGCTGAACATCCACCATTTGTCGTATGATGCAGTGCGTTTGTTTACCGGTTTGTCGATTAAATAGGTGCTGTTGAAATTGAAAGTCTTTGCCATATTACTGATGTCTTTAAGTTACATACATAATATAGAAACAAAAGGAAAAAAATTCAAAGTCAATCGCCGTTTCAGTTGAAAAAAGTTTATAACACAAAGAATATCAAGACACTACAACTGTGTTAAAATTTGCAAAATGGAGGACGCGTGAATATACAAAAGATATGAATAGATTTAATTTATAGGAAATGAAAATGTATTTTATTTTGTTTATTTTGTTTATTTTGTTTCTTATAAGAAATAAAATGGTGTATTTGTGTCAAAACATGACTTATAGGAAAAGAAGAGAGGTTTTTGATGATGCTCTTCCCGATTGGGGGCAACTTATTCTTGAGAGGTATGTCTATTCCTGAAATAGGTTTACAAGATATGATTGTAACCCTAATTTATGAATAGACAGAGTGATAAAACAATAATCAAACAATCCTCTCGGCAAAATCATCGGCATCGGCTTCTATGGATTGGCTCTGGTACATGTTGAAATCGACATCGGACTTTATGTAGTTCTCGATACTGTACTCCAATGAATAGATATTGCTCTCGTCGGGCTTGGCTCGCCAAGGGTGTTCCACCGCAAAATGCTGGAAGGCGTGGCGTGCCTCGTGCAGCAGTGTGCGTATGATTTTTCGCGGGTTCTCCTCCTCAAGCAACAGTTTGTTAAGGATTATTTTATTCCTTACGTTGTTGTATGCTCCGAGTGAATTTGCCGCCCTTTTCTCAAAAACAAGTGGCGGGTTATAGCCTGTTGTTGCTGAAAAGGCTTTGTAAAGTTCTTCAATGTATTTCCTACGGCGTCTTGTACTTGCAGTGGAATAGGACTCTCTTCTTTCGGCATTTATGGCAAAAAATTGCTTTACTGCAGCAATGCTCTGCTGTTCAAAATCGGCTATGTCGCAGAAAGGGTAGTCATACTCTGCCATCAGGTGTTTGGGCAGGAGCTGCAACAGATTGACATTGTAAATTCTGCCAACATTCTTCATATCCTTTATAAGCATTTGAAGCCTTTCCTCAACGCTGCGTTTCTGGAATAACGGCATACGCTTCCATTCTTCCTCATCGGGGAGCTTTATTGCAACGCTGTCGCGGTATGTCTTTAAAAGAATGTCCATATTGCATTATATACAGTTTTCGGCACGCCAATCGTCGAATTTCAATATTCTTCTCGCAGGAGTCTTTTCAAGAATCTCCAATAGAACCTCCAATGTCTCACGCATTGAATCCCTGTCGGTAAGTTCACGCACAGGCACACGCGTTCCATCGGGTACTGTGCATATACACCACTCGCCGTCTGTAACAGATTTTACAATATCCTTACATTCTCCATAGTAGAGGGCATCCTGCAACTTAAACGACCTGGTGCGTATGAACTTGTCACGCTCATCATAATCATCGGGCAGGTGAGCCGCAGCATCAACCAATCTCCACTCCACATAATCGGCAGCCGTTCTTATCTCCTTATGGCAACGGCTTATCTTGCTATTTGCAAACAACTGCACTCTCTCCTTCTCGTGCTGTACGGAATACATTGCAGCTTTGCATTCGGGGTAGCGATAGTCATCATAGGCTTGCTTGGCATTGTCGAGTATCTCCTTGTATTCTTTGTAAAGTTCTGCAAATGAAGATTCACCGGTTTGCAAATACAGCTCAATGTGCCTGCGTATGATTGGTGCGGCAAAATCACCGAAACTTACCTTGGGACTAAAGGTGTATGCAAATGCAGCGTTCTTCACTCCCTGCATAGCGGCAAGCAACAGTTCCTGTATCGGTTTTCCGCTGTTCTCGTACTCCTTGGTTATTGCTATAACTCTATGGGCATTGAGCCAGCGTATTTGATTGATTTCAAGGCATTCCTCGTATGTTTCGTATATATATGCAGCATGTTCTTCTTCGCTCATATTCCGAACCTGGTTCAAAGGTATACGAGCACCCATACCGGGTGTGAAATCTTGAAATACATATAAGAGAAACCTCTCCTCACGTTCAATCAGCAGCTCTGTATCTGCAATCTTTTTTATAAATTCATCGAGGTTGAAGTTCTTGCTTTTCAAGTGCTCAATGATATGGCTGGCCCCTCTGTTTGTAATACTTTTTGTTATTTTAAGTTGTCGCATAAATCTAAAAAATGTAATTAATCAATTCCAGTCGTCCCACGACCTATAACCCCATTCGTGCAATTCCGCCGCTATTCCCTTTTAAGGTTGAGTATGAGATTGGGGAAAGGTTTGTGCTCCGTTACTTTTACCGCTTCATAACTTTGGGTTTTCTTACTTGTAATCTTTGAACCTCTCAACAAGCTGACGACAACAGTAATTCAGTTTTTTAGTGTAAAGCTCATCAAGGAATTTTGTCATTTGCTTTGATGTCATTGCAGCTAAAGGCTTTGCCGTGTGCACATTGTAGATGGCAATTGTTGTGCTCTCTTTTTCCCTGATTTCGCAGTTGCAGGGCAATAATATTTGATTTTTCATCAGCAAGTCGCGTATTTCATTGGCAAAGGAAATGTCTCTTTCAACGCGAAATGCCAATTTATACTCATTCGCAAAGAACATATTCCTTGCATTTATTCCTACAAATTCCAAACGAGCCTTTGCAAATTCTTTAAGCCCTATTTGCACTGTTCCGCAGTTGTTCCAGGCAACATTTCCGCGACATTCAACTCTCCATACCTTTTTCCACCATCGGCTGAGTATATCGGCTGTGTTTTTTTTCAATTCACCAAAAGCAGCCTCTTCAATCATATCTTTTATGCTTTGGTTTACATTATAAATTGATTCTATCGCATCTACTTCCGAGTCGTTTTCTGTAACGAGATCTTTAAACATTTGCTCTCTTATTTTTGAAACATCTTCGCAGAATGTGTAAACAGTATCGAATTGTTCCTCTGTCAGTCTCTTAATGCTCTTATGTCCTACCAAAGAATTCAACAGTATATCCTTCTGTGTTTTTGAGGGGCAGCGCATCAGGTAATTTGCGATGGTGACAATCTCTTGTTTTTTCATAACTTCTTATTGTTTGTTTTTATTTGCTTTTTTCTCAAGAAACTCCTTTAAGGTTGTTCCGCAGTCATCGGTTTTTACAAAATCACCTTTTTGTTCGTCCCACTCGGCTTCGACCTTTAAGCCTAAAAGGGATTGCTTTTCCTCCTGACTCATTTCGCTCAACTTGCGTCCTTTGCTGATGAACTCTTTGGCGTCGAGCATATATTTGTTTATGCCAATAGTTATGAAACAGATCTCGTCACCTGTTTTGGGATTTACAAGGATTTTTCCTTTGTACTCCTTGAGGTCGTACCTGTCCCTGCTACTGAATGTGATGTTGTTGCCATTGCGTTCCTTTACGCTGAACATCCACCATTTGTCGTATGATGCAGTGCGTTTGCTTACCGGTTTGTCGATTAAATAGGTGCTGTTGAAATTGAAAGTCTTTGCCATATTACTGATGTCTTTAAGTTACATACATAATATAGAAACAAAAGGAAAAAAATTTCAAAAAACGTGGTAACTTTTTTTTATTCTTTCAATTTTCTTATAATCTCTTTTCTCTCTTTCCATGTAAGGGCTGTGTCGCCAAGTTTGCAAATGGATGCATCCAACAACAAAGGAATGCCATTGTAATCTATTGTGCAATGTTCGTTGTCGCGGAGTTTGTCGTTACATCTCTCGGTTTTTCCATAGTAGATATTTCCGTCACCTTCGGCGTTTACAAACAACAGGCAATCTGCATCACGCCGTTTCAGGCGAAACCTCTTTGTTTCGCCTGTCGGCATAATCGCAAGATAATCCAAAGGCCATATATTGCCTAACTTTGTATATTGTGTTGCAAAAATTGCCATATCGTTTATATTCTCGTAATCACTAGAAAATATCTGTTGCTTTTTTGCAATTAGGTGGAAGTGTTAGGTTCTTGAGTTCAAAGCAACCGTTGAAAGCATATTCCTCTATAGATTCAACGCTACAGGGAATAGTGATGCTTGTGAGAGTTCCGCAACCAGCGAAAGCATGTTCCCCAATACACTTTACATCATCGGGGATAATTGTAGTACAACAGCCGGCAATCAACTTGTTATTCACGGTTTCAATGACAGCATTACAGCCTTTGCGTGAATCATACACTGAGTTACCCTCTTCCACCACAATGCAGGAAAGTGCATCGCATGCAACAAATATACCTTTGCCTATTTCCTGAACACCGGCAGGGATAGTAATTTTTTCAAGGCTTGTACAATTCTCAAAAGCGAAGTTGCCTATTTTCTTCACACTGTTGGGGATTACAATGTGGGCAAGGTTTGTACAGTTACGGAAAGCCATGACTCCTATCTCGGTCACACCATCGGGGATTATTACACTTTTAAGCTCTGCACACTCATTAAACGCAAAATGTTTAATCTCTTTTGTACCCTGTGGAATAACTGCAATTCCATTCTTGATTTTAAAATTCTTCATACTTTTCTGTTTTTTACATAATATAGAAACAGAAAGGAAAAATTTCAATTTCAACTGTGTTATTTAAGATAGATTAACACTTGGGGCTCTTAGAACAGATATTATTCTTTTTCAAGCGACGGCTTGCCTTTTCAATTATTTGTCTCACACGTGCAGGCGTAAGAGCAAATTTTTCGGCAATCTCTTTCAATGTCATAGCCCTGCAACCTATGCCTTTATACATCTGCAGTATTTCTCTTTCACGGTCCGTCAAACAGCTCAGTTCCAAATTATCGGGCAGAGAATTCGCTAACTCAGGAATCAGTTTCAAAATGTAGTCATCGTATTCAAAGTTTTCCTTTTTTTCTTTTTTTACCACAACGTACTTGAGTTTGCGTAATACGGCTTCTATTTTTTGCTTAACAAAGCAAACGGTTATCTCTTCCTCGGCTGCAATCTCCTTGTGTGTCATTGCCGGGCGGCCAATGCCATAGAACTTTTTCAAGATTTCTCTATCGTCATCATATAGGTGCGAACGCTCCTCATCGTCAAAGAAAGTGTCGTCGCCCTGTTCCAGACGCTTGATAAGTTTCTCGTAATCGGCATCATCCAATTTTGCATATTCCCGTACTTCGGTTAAAGGCATACGTCTCTCTACTGTAGGATTTATGATTGAGTTTTCGGCTTCGTCAGCAAGATTCCTGTCATATATTGCATGACCTACCCATATCGTTCCTTTGAGGATTCTTACTTTGCCAGACAATGGTTTTTCATCATCGGTCTTGATAACGCTTTTTCTATAACGGGCAACACGAATGATTTTGTCAGCAAATATATCCTCATCACATACCAAACGGTCAATGATGTTGCTATGCTTCAAAGGGCAGTTCTCTTCAAATTCCAGTTTACATTCGTTTATGTCGTCAAAGTCAGTAACACCCAATACACGCCATTGAATTTTGCTCAACAGCTCGCTGTCTCCAAAATTACAGGTGGCTAAACCAAGGTTTTGCAACACCTTGCTTACATTGCCATCGCTGTTTTCAATAGCATCTTTCAAGCGATAAACCGCCTCTTTTATGCCTAAAACTCCGTATTTTACACAAACCGTGTTTTCCATAAAACAATTCAATTACATCAACATTTTTCAACATCCACTTCAAGTTGCTGGTACCTCTTTTGAATGGCATATTTCAGCGGGGTGGCTGTTTGGTTCATCTCGGCTGTTATTACAAGATTACCGCCCTCCTCGTTCACAAAAAGGATGTTACCCTTGTACTCGGCAGAGTCGGTGCCTACAAGCTCGTGCATAATTTTGTTTGTAGGTGCATATATACCCAACTCATTACCAGGCATTTCGGTATATTTGTCAATAATAGCCTTGAACTCGCTTGCATCGCCCTTTATAGTGATTTTGAAGTTGCGTGGGTCGAAATATGGCTCGTCATCAAGCGGGTCATAGTCAAAGTTCGCTTTTATATAATATTCCTTGGCCTTTTGCCTGTCTATGAAAAAGCCGAACTTTTCCCAGCCCTCACGGTAAATGTCGCCGAGTTCCATGTATATATCCTCGTCGTAATAAGCTGCCACTCCGCTTTCTATGCGTTTCAGTTCCGCCATCAGCCTGTTGTAGCTCTGTTCTTGTGTGGAAAGCTTGGTGTACCCCAATATACCATAAACCTTGTAGTATTCTTCGTAGGGTAAATCCATATAGACATCGCAGAACCTATTGAACACACGTTGCTCAAAATCGGCATCATATTCAAAGAGTGGAATATCGGTCAGCAAGGTACGTTCGATAGATACTTCTTCGTTGGTCTCCTCGTCAAAGAACGGCTCAATCTCAGTGCGGTAGCTTATATACATTGCTGCAAGCACCATTGCATCACAGGTGAGGCTGTCGGCAGCCAAGAGCCACTCCTTGTCCTCGGGCTTCATAAGGCCAAGAGATATGTTCAAATACAAGTTGGAATTGACATCTGTATTTTCCAATACCATTTTCATATATTGAAAAGCCTCTTTATTACCCTTTCTTGTCCCTTCGAGCAATGTTTTTATACAATTCTCTTGCGTATTGGAATCTTCACTCTGTAATAGCTGTTCATAAATCTCTTTCATGGTATATAAATTGTTTATGTTTCCTGATATATATAATATATAAACTTTTTCAAAAAATTCAATTTTTGAGGCAGGTGTCGATGAAAATAATTTGTATCGCACTGAAATACAATGCGACACAAACAGTTAAATTCTGTTAATTCAAAGATGCTCAATTTTACCAGATAAAGAATTTAAGGCTTCATTTTGGCATACTTCAGATTGTTTACCACAAACTCGTACATCTCCAAATAGGCATGAGTCCACTCATCGGGTGTAAACCATGTAAAATCATCGTCGGCATCAGTGACAACAATCTGATTTTCATCGTTCAAGCCAACGGCACAAATTGTTATAATTTGCTCATTGCCATCCATAACCATAATGACACTATCACTATATGCATCATTCTCTTCTTCAATTTCGCAATTGAACCAAATGTAACGTCCGGTGGGGTTGTTCGACAAAATTTCAATAATCTCGGTCTTTGCAGCCTCTTCAAGTGCAGCATACTGCTTTAAATACTTTTTAGGGTCTTTCATACTGCTTTATATTTTTTTGTTGGTCTATTATTTTACAAGGTGAATTCAACTATTAAATGCAATCGAATTCCTGTTAGTTACTGAGGTAACCAA
>JAGCJL010000060.1 GCA_017647975.1 Bacteroidaceae bacterium
ATCACCCTCGAAAGAAATTTCAGGAGTAGCAGCTACGCGAGTGTAAGTAGCTGTAGCAATGCCACTTTTACCAACCTCGTTAACTGCAATAGCCTTTACGGTTGTAGTATCTGTAATCTCAAAAGAAGCAGTATACTTAGTACTTGCAGCTGTAGGATCTGTACCGTCTATTGTGTAATAGATTTCTGCACCTTCTGTTGCACAAGAGATTTCAACTTCAATAGAACCTACGAAGTTGCCACCATCTGTAAGAGTAGGAGTTACAGGTTTTGACACCTCACCTTCACCTGCAGCTGTATAAGTAACCTCAATTCCAGCAATTCTTCGGTTGCCACTTGTTCCCCCAATAGTCAAAACTACTTCGTTTGAAGCCCCGGTCCAAGTAACTGTAGAGAATGTTCCCTCATTAGCGGTAATATCATTACTACCATCACTAGAACCAAAATTCAAGACAATTTTTGTTATATTACCTGCTGTAGATGCAACTGTAAAATTATTGCCACCATAACAACGGATAGCAGTACCACCACTGTAATACGTAGGAGCGTTATTATTATTAGTTCCTTTGTTAAAAGATGCGGTTACATAATCATCAATTTTTACGGTTGTAATTTTTTGCGAGTTTGAATATCCGTTTTCAGAAGCTGTAAAAGTAACAGTCTTACTTTCACCACTTGCAGGAGGTGTAACAGGCTCAATTGCTGTAAATGTTGCCTCTACAACTTCACTGTTGTTCCAACCGTCCAACATTGCAACAGCCTTCACAGTAGTTGTCTTTGTGAGTTCAATCTCACCCTCATAAAGGCCACCGTTCTCAACGGGGTCTGAACCATCGAGTGTATAATAGATTTCAGCACCTTCGGTTTCTGTCTCAATTGTTACAGAAAGACTTTCACCCTGATTAAATGTAGTAGATGCAGGTGTGATCGTTGGGGTTGCAACAGTCTCTACAACAGGAGGAGTTTCAGGTTGCTCTGGCTCTGGAGTTTCACCACCTTCGCCACCGGCAACTTCATAAACAATAGTTATACTTGCAATATAACCACGCTTGGTCATATCAACTTTTATCTGATTAATTTCAGAATTTACAGCAAATGTATAATCAGTCGCAGTTGAAGACAAAGACTGTGCCGTAGCACCATTTACAGCCACCATTGCTGCATCGCTGCTATATTTAACAGCATTAACAATGACTTTTTTAACATTGTAAGTATCGCCCAAACCAAGAGTAAAACTACCACTAGCTTTGGAAGAACTCATTTTAAGGCCACTTTTTCCTGTATAGCAATTATTTGTTGCTGTACAAGAGAGTGTAAAGCCACCATTGGCAGTAACTTGACCAGTTACAAAATTACCAGTATTGGCTGCACTAGAACTATCAGAACCACTTGTCTTAAAGGTGATTGTACCACTCACCTCTTCTGCCTGAACGCTAACAAAAGCCATCAGGCAGCAAAAAATTGAAAGTAAAAATTTTTTCATAGTATTTATTTTGGTTTATAGTTTCGGTGTTTTTCGACCTGTCAAATTGGGTCATAAATAGCCTTGGATGGCTCGCTCTCTTGCGAAGAGATCTATTAAAGGCAAAGTCTTATTGGCGAATAAGATTTTAGTTTGCAAAGGTACTACTTTTTTTACACATATCTATATTTTTAACCAAAAGAGTTACAATATTTTAAAAATACTCACAAAAAAGTTAGTTTTGTTTATTTCAGTTCTATCTACATAAGCATTTGATATTGATAAAATCATTATTTGCAAACATTAAGTTCTTAAAATAAAAAGCATTAAACTGTTTTTCGTATCTCTTCGTAATAGTAACTCAAAAAAACAACCGGCACTGTATTGCATCCAGCGTCAATAACCAGTGCGTATTAGAGTTTTTAGCAAACCGAGTGCCTGCATTTTTGGAACAAGTGCGAGGAGTGTTTGAATGTGAGACTTTGGCGGTATGTTGACAATGCTTGCCTGTCGCAACCCGTGCCTTGCACGACCTATTGCTGCAAGCATTGTCTATTAAACAAAGTTTAATTCCGGACACCCCAAAAACGTCAACTACGGTTTGCGTTAAAAAAACAGTTGATTTAAAACAAATCAACTGTTTAAGGTTAATGACTGCGGTAGAATACCTGGGATTGGCAAACTTCATTTCTCACCTTGAACCTGTTGCATTACTCTAAGCCAATTACCGCTCCATATTTTTTCAATATCCTGCCTGTTATAGCCTTTACGCAACAGTTCTATTGTTATATTACGAAGTTGTGATGCCGAAGAGCAGCCAATGACTTTTCCGTCACCGTCAAAGTCTGTACCAATACCTACATGATCTATTCCTGCCACTGCTATTGCATGTTCAAGATGGGCAATAAAATCGGCAAGTGTGGCCTCACCTTCTTCACGCAAAAAACCACCGTACATTGTTACTTGCACCACTCCACCTTTTGCAGCAAGAGCTTTCATCTGCTCGTCGGTGAGGTTACGCGGATGGTTACATAATGCCTTACATGACGAGTGTGAGCATACCACAGGATATGTGCTCTGCTCCAGCACTTGCCAGAATGTTGTCTCTGCAGCATGCGAGAGATCTATCATCATTCCAACACGATTCATCTCACGTACAACATCTCTGCCAAAACCGCTAAGGCCACCATGCTCGCCGTCACCACGTGCCGAATCGCAGATATCATTGTCGCCATTATGGCATAGTGTCATATAAACGACACCTTCATTGCGGTAGCGTTCAATATTTGTCAAATCTTTACCTATCGCATAGCCATTCTCTATTCCTCGCATTATGGCACGCTTGCCGGCTTTTTTCAGCATTGCTGCTTCGGAGGGGTTTTCGCAAAGGGCGACATAGTCACTACACTCCTCTACACGTGAGGCAATACCGGCCAACAGGCTGTCGGCCATTGTTGTAGCCTGTTGCAATGAAGCCTCATCGCGTGCTGCCTGTGGAAGATAAGCCACCATAGTGACAACATCCAACGCACCCTCTTCCATTTTGTGCAAATCGACAAGTGCCACCTCGCTACGCTCCTGCAACTTATATCCTTGTTCAAAGAGCATGGGAGTATCGCAATGCGAATCAAGAGTTATGATTTTTTCATGCATCTCCTTGCTGTTGCTATAGAGCATTGCCTCACCAATGAGCCATTCAAACAGTGGCATCATAGAGCGATTACCGTTAAGGATGAATGATTCAGGATGCCACTGCACACCTATGATTCTCCTGCCATCGACTGCCTCCATTGCTTCAAAAACGCCGTCGGTTGCCACTGCCGAGAGTGAGAAACCTGGAGGCAATGTTTTCACTGCCTGATGATGAAAGGTATTGACTGCAAGTTGCTGTGTGCCAAAGATGCCGGCAAGTTTACTTTCTGGGGTTATTAGCACTTCGTGTGTTGCTACGCCACGTTCTACGGGTTCCTGATCGTGACTGAGCAACGGTACCGGCAATGCAGCATATATATCTTGATGTACTGCACCACCAAGAGCAGCAGCAATGGTCTGCATTCCGCGACATATTCCCAAAACAGGCAAGCCCAAGTCAACAGCCAACAGGACAAGAAGCAGTTCCTGTTCGTCGCGTTTAGGGTTTATGGTATGCAACAATGTATAATCGGGTTCTTCGCCCATATAACGCGGGTCTATATCGGCTCCACCACTGAGTAGTATCGCATCGCAATGCTTCAGTGTTGCGATGAGCTGTTCGCGTTCGGGATATGGGGGAATGATTAGCGGCAGGCCTCCTGCCTCGAGTACCGAACGGTAATAAGCCTCGGCCAATGCGGCATTGCCGTCCCTGAAATTAGCCGTTATACCAATTACAGGTCTCTTCACAGCCTTGGGATAACGGCTGTGCAGTTCGCGGTATTCGGAGCGTATATCGAATTCTTCCATAATGAACAGTGTTGTTATACCATAAATAAAAGAACGTACCAAACGCGTTTTGCATGAGGTACGTTCCTGTGAAATTACTCTATTGGCATGTTGCGTTTTATACTGCTGTTCAGGACAATCATTGTTTCGGTACTTATTATACCGGGAATCTCCTGAACCTTTGTATTAAGCAACTGCATCAAGTGTTCGTTGTCATGTGAATACATTCTGACAAGGATTGAGTAGGGACCTGTCGTGTAGCAGCACTCTACTACTTCGGGTATTTCACGCAAACGCTCTACCACATCCTTGTACATTGAACCACGTTCAAGACGTATGCCAATGTAAGTACATGTCTTATATCCCAAACGACGTACATCAATCTCGTATGCCGAACCTGAAATAACGCCAAGGTCTATAAGATGTTGAACACGCAAATGGATTGCCGCACGTGACACACCGCAAATCTCCGCAACATTACGGAATGGGATGCGTGCATCTTTTGAAATAATACTCAATATCTTAAGGTCGAGTGCATCGACCTTGCATTCAATGTTTTTCATATATAATGATTAGTTAGTTGTATATTTCTCTCACCTGTTGACAATGCCTATAATCTCAATGTCATAGACTAAAGCACTGTACGGGGCTATACTGTTTGTTCCCTTTGCACCATACCCCTGTTCCCAAGGTATATAAACCTTGCATACAGTACCAACGGGCAGATGTGTCAAAGCCTGTGACAAGCCGGGCACAAGTGTATTTATCTCCAATTCCACAACTGCACCGCGTGATGTATCAAAGACCACTCCATTGGGATAGGTTCCTTTATAGATACACTTTACCACATCGGTATATTTTGCTTTTTCGCCGGAGCCAAGAGTCTCAATCTTATATTGAACACCACCTGGAAGGAGTTTCACCCCCTTACGCTCTTTATTCTTGCGAATAAACTCTTCACTTACACTACGGAACACTCTTTGATTGTAGTAGTCTATGGCGTTTTTTGTTGTCATGGTTCTACCACTGCCATAGGCCGATGCTTTAAGACCTTCGAGGAACATCTTACGATTAACCTTATTTATAGTATCGTTAGGATATATAGCCTCGTTAGCCCTGTCAAGCATATCCATTGCCGAAGCGGCCATGACCACGCCATGAGCATAAGCCTGTGCTTCGGGTGTCTCATCCACAGGAAATGCATCGCATAAGCCTTTGATGAATGCATCAAGAGTTGATTCGTCTATTCCCAATTCAGCCATGGCAACAGGCATGTCCTGAGAGATAAGCATGCTCACTGCAAACGAAATGGAATCATTTGCATTTTCGAGCTTTACTTTTTTATCGGACACACCGGAACCACAAGAGAGCAATGAGGCAAACAGCGACATCATTACCGGCATGAGAAATATACGCAGATGTTTCATTCAGAAACTGTTTTAGAAACTGTTTATATATTAAAGTACTTTGATAAGTTCCACATCAAAAATCAAAGCACTGTAAGGAGGTATCATCTCACCTGCACCATGTTCGCCATAAGCCATATTGTAAGGGATATACAAACGCCATTTTGCACCCTCCTGCATAAGCTGCAACGCCTCGACCCAGCCTTTGATTACCTGATTCACACCAAACACAGCAGGCTCGCCACGCTTGATTGAACTGTCAAAGATTGTGCCGTCGATGAGTGTTCCCTCATAGTGGCACTGTACGCGGTCTGTCGCCGATGGCTTCTTACCTGTACCTTCGGTGATAACCTGATACTGCAAACCACTTGGAAGAGTTACAACACCCTCTTTCTTAGCATTTTCGGCGAGGAAAGCCTCACCAGCAGCCTTGTTCTGAGCATAAGCCTCCTCGGCAAGTTTCTTAAAGTGCTCATTAACTACTGCCTGAGCCTCGGAATGTGACATCTCGGTCTTTGCACCGGTAAGTACATCCTTGATACCTTTTACAAAATCCTCAATGTTCATGTTTGAAACGCCCATTGAAGCCAAATTCTGGCCTATTCCCATTCCAAGACCATAACTGAATTTATCCATAAAATTAAATTTAATGTTAAAAAACTGTCATTTTGCAAAACCGACAAAAAAGTTATTTGCAAACCAAAACAGAGCGAAGATACAATTTATATTTATATTTAAGCAACTAAAACAAAGATTTTTTATCAAAAAGTAAAAAAACTTACAAAATACACTGAAAAACTGTTTTACCCATTACGCTAACATTTTGTCACTATTAAAATAATATATTTATCTATTCTAATATAAAATATTCATATAAAGAGAGGTGTTAGCTCAATTTAATTACATAACTTTGCATTTAAACGTAAAAACTAATCACCAACAGCAAAAAGTATTTATGAATACTATTATTTTATCACTGATTCTTGTTCTGCTTGTTGCAGGTTTCTTTATACTGAACAAATTGTACCGTAACAGGAGTGTTGCCGACGAACATCACACTCATGACACCGACGATGGTGTTTGCTGTGGCAAGCACACAAATTGTTCCAAAGGATATGACAACAGCAATCTATACTTTGACGACGAAGAGCTTGATGCTTTCAAAGGCAAAGCACAAGAGGATTATACCGATGCCGATATAGAGGAGTTTAGACAGATTCTATACACAATGAAATGTGAAGAGATTGACACATGGGTACACTGTCTGCAGACACGCGGCATTGAAATACCGCAGGTTGTCAAGGAGGAAATTTTACTTATTTTACAATAAAGTGCAAAAAAGAGAGTTATAATATAAATATTATAAACAAAGAAAGAGTGAAAAAAAGTCTGTTATACATAATGCTATTGGCCCTGTCATTGACCTTTAGCAGTTGTGCAAGTCGCAAGAAAAACAATGCGACAACACGTGCATACCATGCCATAACAGCAAAATACAACACTTGGTACAACGGAAACAAAGCATACAACCAGGCACTGAAATCACAGATAGAAGGACATAAAGACAACTATCTTGAGCAGTTGCCTTTACTCATAACAAGCAGCAAAGTAACTCAAGGTATTGGCCGCAGCAATTACGATAAAGCTATTGAGAAATCGCAAAAAGCAATAAAGAACCACTCTATTAAAAAACGTCCCAAACGCCCTGCCGGCAAGAAACTCACCCCAAAACAGAAGTTATTCTACTCACAGAATGAATTTAACCCATTCCTTTGGAGAGTGTGGTTCCTAATGGCAAATTCACAAGCACAACAGGGACTTTTCGCCGAGGCTGCAAGTACATACATATACATCACAAGGCTTTACGAAAACAACCCGAACATTGTTGCACAAGCACGTATAGGGCTTGCCAAATGCTACACCGAGATGGAATGGCTATACGAAGCCGAAGAACTACTGCGAAGAGTACAGCATGATTCCATTCCACAGTCTCTCGAAAACGAGTTCGCACGTACAAAAGCACATCTTGTCCTGAAACAGGAAAAGAACGAAGAGGCAATAGAACTCATACAAAAGAGCATCAAGAGAAAAAAGATAACTACTCTGGAAAAGGCACGAGAATATTATCTTTTGGGACAGTTACAGGCTAAAAAAGGCGATATGAAAGCTGCTTACAAAAGTTTTGGCAAGACTATCGCTGCCGGCCCGCCATACGAACTGGAATTCAACGCACGAATACGACAGACCGAAACAGCTACTGACGAGAATCACAAGAAGATTCTACGAAAGCTGAAGAGAATGACCCGTTCAGACAAGAACAAAGACTATCTTGCACAGATATACTATGCTATAGGCAATATCCATTTGAGCAAGAAAGACACCGCCGAAGCCCTTAAGAATTACGAGACCGGCGTTGCTGTTGGTGCCACAAGCGGATATGGAACTGCCATGCTGCACAAATCATTGGCGAAACTATACTGGAATGACGAAAAATTTTCAAAGGCACATGAGAATTACACAAAAGCCTTGCCACTGATAAATGAAGAGAATGATGACTATGACGAGATAAAGTTCCGTAGCGAAGTTCTTGCATCATTAACACCTCATACCGATATTGTTGAGAAACAGGACAAACTGTTGCATTGGGCAACTTTGTCCGACGAAGAGCTATATCCGATAATAGACAAGCTCATAGAAGAGGAGAAACTTAAAGAGGAACTTAGAAAGAAGGAAGAAAAAAAACTCAAACGCGAAGAACAAGGCGATAGCGACGAGAACACGACTGTTCTGCCCGACCTTTCCATACCTGAACCCGGAGAGAAAGCGGAATGGTACTTCTACAACCGGAAACTTGTGACACAAGGCATGCAAGCCTTCAAGAACACATGGGGAAACAGACCATTAAAGGACTATTGGCGATTCAGCAATGAGATTTCTTCATTCATAAACAACGAAGAGTTGCTTACAGACAGCACAGAACTCGTTGACGGTGACGAGAATTTAGCCATGGACAGCACCGAGGTTGATTTTGCTTTTGAAGAAGAAATAGCAGACACTCTATCTACCGACCCTACAACACGAGAGTTTTACCTGCAACAGATACCAAGAACCGAAGAGAAAGTCAACGAAGCACGTAATGCTCTTTACGATGCTCTTTTCGCGTCGGGAGTTATATTCAAGGATAACGTAAATGACAAGGATTTGACAATTTCATATCTTGAACGTATCCCAAAGG
Source organism: Bacteroidaceae bacterium (assembly GCA_017647975.1). Lineage (GTDB taxonomy): Bacteria > Bacteroidota > Bacteroidia > Bacteroidales > Bacteroidaceae > HGM04593. Next base: position 8,524 of record JAGCJL010000060.1, read on the forward strand.
AGAACCCTGAATTTGAACGTATGGCTGAAACTTATTTTCAGTTATTCATGGCATGTTCACGTTGGAACGAACCCGAAAAAGCTGAATATTATAAAAACCTGCTTATAGAGAATTACCCCGACAGCACCATAACAAAGAATATCCAACGACCGGAATTCTTTGACAATGCCGAGACACGCCGACATAAAGAGGACTCAATATATGTAAAGGCATACAACCACTACATGAACAACGAATATGAGCAAGTGGAGTATGAGGAGAGCATCGCCGGTGACCGATATCCAAACGGTAATCACCGTGCAAGATTCATGTTCATTGATGCTATGGCAAAACTGTACGGAGGAAAGCAATACGAAGCACTTGAGACTTTGGAGAAACTTGTTTCTAAATTTTCTGCCGACAGCTTGACATCCTTGGCAACAGACATCACAACAGGCATCAAAGAGGGACGTTTGCTACATAGTGGTATAAGCACATCGATATGGAACAGGAAGGCCGATGGAACAATAAAAGACAACAGGGATTCTATCCCGCCATTCTCAACAAACATTGACGAGCCGCATTACTTCATTCTTGCATTCCCTAATGATGAGGTTGATGAAAAACGTCTGCTGTTCGAGATTGCAAGATACAACTTCTCGCGTTATATGGTACGCAAATTTGAAATGAGCTTTGAGAAATTGGCTGAGATTACATTGTTCCAAGTAAAAGAGTTCCTGAACTATGACGAGGTATTCCTCTACAGAAAACGACTTTATGAAAACAGAGAAACAGCCAGACTGCTCGAAGGAATTAACTCCTTGATTATATCAAAAACAAACCTGGATTTGTTATTACAATATTACAGTTTCGACGACTATATCAAGTTCTACGAAGAGAACCTGCTTGACATTCCCGAAATTGAAATTGACGGCTACACTCTTGACGAGCCGGAATTATAACAATTTGTAAAGAAGAGAACTTATAGGAATATGACATACAGACTTCTATGGGCCGATGACGAAATAGAGTTATTGAATGCCCACATAATATTTCTACAAAACAAAGGGTACGAGGTTGCAACAGTAACCAACGGCCCCGATGCCATTGAAGCATGCCGCAAGGAGCAGTTCGACCTTGTACTGCTCGATGAGAATATGCCGGGACTTACAGGACTTGAGACACTAACTGTAATAAAGGAGATACGCCCGACAATGCCGGTTGTCATGGTAACCAAGAGCGAGGAAGAGGATATTATGGAACAGGCTATAGGTTCCAAAATTGCCGACTATCTTATAAAACCGGTAAACCCCAACCAGATACTGCTGACATTAAAGAAGAATATACATCACAAAGAGATTGTTGCCGAAAAGGCAAACAATGCCTATCAGCAGAACTTTGGAAAACTGAGTATGCTGATGAACGATGCCAACAGCATTGAGGAGTGGCAGGAGGTATATAAAAAGATTGTATATTGGGAACTACAACTTGAGAGTGCCGACACCCAGATGCATGAGATGCTGAAATCACAGAAAGAGGAGGCCAACAACCTTTTCGGCAAGTTTATTAGAAAGAACTATCTCGAATGGCTGTCATCGTCACGCGAAGAGAGACCAATGATGAGCCATGACATTTTCAGGGAGAAAATTTTTCCTTTGGCCGACAAGAAAGAGAAACTATTCTTCATAATAATAGACAATTTCAGGTACGATCAATGGAAGGTTCTTGCCGAAGAGATTGGCAAAGATTTTGATATCGAAGAGGAACTGTACACAAGTATCCTTCCTACAGCCACACAATATGCAAGAAATGCCATTTTCTCGGGGCTTATGCCAAGCCAGATAAAGGAGATGTTCCCAGACTTGTGGGTTGATGAAGAGGAAGAGGAGGGCAAGAACCTCAACGAGGAGGCACTTATAGAGACACAGATTGCACGATACCGCCGCAAAGAGAGTTTCTCATACGGCAAGGTATTGACATCGGCCATGGCCGACAGGTATCTTGATACTATAAACAACCTTTCAAAGAACGACATAAACGTGCTGGTGATAAACTTCATCGACATGCTGTCGCATGCTCGTACGGAATCAATGATGGTCAGAGAACTTGCAGCAAATGAAGCTGCATACCGTTCGATAACACTCTCATGGATTCGACATTCTGCAATAAAAAGGCTGTTCCGCTACCTTGCCGACAACAAATACACTGTTGTAATCACAACAGACCATGGCAGCATACAGGTTGAGAATCCTGTAAAAATTGTTGGCGACAAGAATACAAACACCAACTTGCGTTACAAGTTAGGCAAATCACTGAATTGCAACAGCAAGGATGTCTTTGAAATAAAAGAACCGGCAAAAGCCTTTCTCCCGACACCTAATATAAGCACTACATATATGTTTGCTACAGGAGACCGTTTCTTTGCATACCCAAACAATTACAACTATTATGTTTCGTATTACAAAGATACGTTCCAGCATGGAGGTATCTCAATGGAGGAGATGATTATACCACTTGTTACACTTAAACCCAAAGGAAACCTATAACTATGAACAGACACACAATAACCATAAACGGCCTGGATGACTACCCAAGAGCTGCACGTGAATTCATTCAACACATGCAGCAGGGACGCATATTTGCCTTTTACGGCAAAATGGGAGCTGGCAAAACAACTTTTGTAAAGAGCATCTGCGAAGAATTGGGAGTGGAAGATGCAGTAAACTCACCAACATTTGCTATTGTAAATGAATACGAGAGCAGAGAGGGTGACACCATCTACCATTTTGATTTTTACCGCATAAAATCCATAGAGGAGGTATATAACATGGGGTATGAAGAATATCTTTACAGTAACGCCTACTGTTTCCTCGAGTGGCCCGAACTTGTTGAAGAGTTATTACCCGAAGAGTGTGTGCGTGTAGATATTGAAGAGAATGAGGATGGCACAAGAACTGTTGCCATTACAACAAACTGACAATTATCTATTTTAGCAAAATCACATATAAAAACATACTTTATATATGAAAAAAAGATTTGAAAGATTCTTTGGCAAGAATACCCGTCTGGTTCTGCACATAAGCCTTGTTGCCATATGTATTGGAGTGATTGTCTATTTCATGCCACGAGAGAAGCTCACAAGCTACAGTTACAACCATAATGCACCTTGGAATCACGAGCAGATAATTGCCGATTTCGATTTCATCGTAAAGAAGAGCGACAAACAGATTGTTGCTGAAAGAGATAGTGTACGCCGTAATTTCAGACCATTCTTCACATACAACGACAAACTGAATGCCACAAGCCTGAAGTCTATCCTACAATCGCAGGAGTATAAAGAGTACATCAACTGCCTTGATGCACTTTACAAGGACGGAATTGTTTCGGACAGCGATGCCGATATGATAAGAAAAGGGGGCAAAAGTGAAATTGTATTCACTCATGGCAACGATACCATTACCAAGGATGCCGAACGATTCATAAGCGTTTCCGAAGCGTTTGAAACATTGATAAACGCCGATACGTTGCTAACTGAAGAGATGGTTTACAACATGGACTTGATAAATCACATCAAGCCTAATTACATCAGTGATTCCAAGTTGACCGAAAGGGAACTGAACAGACAACTTGCAAAACTCGAGACACGCATTGGAACGGTACTCAAAGGACAACGCATCATAAACCAAGGTGACATTGTTGATGAGAAAGCTTATAGAACTATTGAGACGTACATTAAATTACAGAATGAGATTGAGGCTGCAAAAAGCACCGGAAGTAAGCTAAACGTCTTTTTGGGACAGGTGATATTCATCATTATAGCGATGTTCTCACTGCTGGCATATATTTATATCTACCGTAAAGACATTGTAAACAACAGAAACAAATTTGTCTTTACATTGCTGTCGGCGACAATATTCCCAATAATAGTGGGAATAATAACCACTCATGGCGGTATAAGTGTTTTCATACTACCGTTTGCTATGGTCCCCATGATGCTATGTCTCTTTATAGACCATAATACAGCATTTATTACACACCTTATTACAATAATGATGTGTTCAATAATGCTCGGTTCACCATTTGAGTTTGTAATGCTACAACTCTTTGCTGGAACAAGTGCCATACTGAGCCTTAAAGAACTATCATCGCGTTCGCAGATGTTCCGTTGTGTGTTCATAACATTCCTGACATACGCGGTTGTGTATATGTGTTATGAATTGATCATTGAATCAGACTTGTCAAAGATGAAATATAACATGTATATGTATTTCACTATAAGTGCAATACTTATGCTGTTCATATACCCAATGATGTTCATTGTTGAAAAAACTTTTGGTTTCATATCAAACGTAACACTAATAGAGTTGTCAAACCTTAACAGCAAGATGTTGCAAAAGATGTCGCAGGATGCTCCCGGAACATTCCAGCACTCCATGCAGGTGGGTAACCTCGCTGCCGAGGCTGCACGTGCATTAGGTGCGAACAGCCTTGAAGTGCGTACAGGAGCCTTGTATCACGACATTGGTAAACTGAACAACCCTATTTACTTTACTGAGAACCAAAGTGGAGGTATAAACCCACACAGTTCGTTGTCACCCGAAGAGAGTGCAGCAATCATCATCAAGCATGTCACCGATGGCTTGAACATGGCAGAGCATGAACATCTTCCCAAGAAAATCAAGGACTTCATTACTACACACCATGGTACATCCAAGGCCGGATATTTCTATATAACATACAAGAATGCACACCCGGATGAGGAGTTTGACGAATCAATATTCACCTATCCAGGAGAAAAGCCAACCACCAAAGAGCAGGCTATACTGATGCTTGCCGACTGTGTAGAAGCTGCATCGCATAGCATAAAGGAGTACACAGACGAGAATATTGACTCTCTTGTAAACAATATTATAGACAAGAAACTGCAAGATGGCGAATTAAGCATGAGCCCGCTTACATTCAAAGATGTAAATACCATCAAGGAGATTTTTATCAAAAGGCTAAAAGCGATATATCACACACGAATAAGCTATCCAAGCGAGAAAAAGAGGTGACATATGTGAATTGATGTTAAAAAAGAAGAGTAAACCCGAGATTTCATTACCGAAGTTTCGGGTTTACTCTCTTATTTTGCCCATAGAAAAAACAAATACTATGAATAGCATTCACTACCTCTGGAAAAACGATTTACTACGTTTTCAAAAACTAAACACGGCATCAGGAGAAAAGATAACTATCATTGACCGAGGGGTTGAAAAAGAGAATATCTTCTCTGGAGCCAAAGTTAAGATTGGTGACAAAGTATGGGCCGGAGATATTGTCCTGCACAGGAAAAGCAGTGATTGGGAAAATGAGATACATGCAAAGAAGCAACTATGTAACAGCGTCATTCTTCATGTAACCATGAAAAACGACTGCGACACACTGAGAAGACATGGCGAAGCTGTTGAACAGATTGAGATTGAGTGCCCGTCATCACTTGAAAAAGAGATGTATGAAGCTTTTGAAGAACATAGCAACCGCCTGCCATGTACCCAAGTTGTAGCAAACCTTGAGAATATAAAACGCAACAGCATATTCTCACGTCTGCTGATAGAAAGAATTGAAGAGAAAGCGGCGAGTATAGAAAAGATGATGAAATCGTGTGAAAACAGATGGGATGAGACGCTATTCAAGATGATGATACGCAGTTTCGGATTCGGCATACAGAGTACAATTTTTGAGGAGTTTGCTTCGACGCTTGACTTTAGAGCTTTGGGAAAGCATAGCAACAGTATGATGCAAGTTGAAGCTATATTTTTCGGGCAGGCAGGACTACTTGAAGAGGAAAGTATTCCTTATTATTACAAAGATAATGCCAACAGCAGTACCTACTATAATGAACTTAAACGGGAATATAGATTTCTTTCAAACAAGTTCAGATTGCGACAAATGGATTATCACTCTTGGAGCAGTAGCAGCAACCACCCACATGTGCGTATTGCAAGATTAGCCGCTCTATATTATAACAAGAATGTCAGTATATCAAACATTTCGGTATGCCACACACTGACCGATTTAAACAAAATAATAGATGTACCACTACACGGCTATTGGTATAACCACACATGTTTTGGCGGAACCGAGACTTGTGGAAATGGCAGAATCAAGCAGAGACAAAGCGATGTTATAATAATAAATGCTATTGTCCCCATGCTGTACGTATATGGAAAGCACCGTTCAAACCAAGAGTTATGTGAAAAGGCCGAGGATTATTTGCATGAACTCAAAAAAGAGGAAAACAGTATTACAAGACGATGGGAGGAAAATGGTGTTGCAATAAGTTGTGCCGCAGACTCACAAGCACTGATTCAACTGAACAAACGCTACTGCTCAACAAATAACTGCATAAACTGCAAGTTTGCCTATCACTATATAAAACAGCAGATAAAGGGAAGTATTTAAAAGATATAAAAAACAGAGGGTGGCTAATTAGCCACCCTCTTATGTAACGCTGAAATATACTTTTAGCAAATTCAGCTTTTAAGTCAAGGTCTTTATTAGAGTTTTGGACCTGCAGCAACAAGAGCCTTACCAGCCTCGTTACCTGTGTACTTGGTGAAGTTCTTGATGAAACGACCAGCCAAGTCAAGTGCTTTCTCTTCCCACTGAGCTGCGTCAGCATAAGTGTCGCGTGGGTCAAGGATTGCAGGATCAACACCTGGCAACGCTGTAGGAACAACGAAGTCGAAGTGAGGAATAACCTTTGTAGGAGCTGTATCGATTGAGCCATCGAGGATAGCGTCGATGATACCACGTGTATCCTTGATAGAGATGCGCTTGCCTGTACCGTTCCAACCTGTGTTCACGAGGTAAGCCTTGGCACCGTTCTTCTCCATCTTCTTAACCAACTCCTCGCCATACTTTGTGG
>JAGCJL010000061.1 GCA_017647975.1 Bacteroidaceae bacterium
GTTGTAGAGTGAAGACTCTGTCAGCACGCTCCAGCCGTGGCCGCCGTTAAACTGCTGGCCTACTTTCTTCCAGCCCTCGCTCTGCGCTCCGCGGATAATGAAGTTCACGAAAGGCTTGTGGAGATCGGAGAGGTTGGTGATCTCTGTTGGCCAATAGTTCATCTGAATATTGATATTGGTATGAACGTCAGAGTTCCAAGGAGAGTCAGTACCACGGTCATTCCAAATGCCCTGCAAGTTGTTAGGAGCTGCAATTGGCTTACGGTTTGAACTGATAGCCAAATAACGTCCAAAGTGGAAGTACAACTGCTCAAGGAACAAATGGTCATTAGCAGTACTATTTGCTTCAGAATTATTTGGATAATAGTTATCAATCAAAGTCTTTGTATCCACTTTTGGAGTCTCAAGACCAAGACTAAATGTCATACGCTTGGTGATAGCTGTAAAGTCAGCGATATGAGCTGCCTCTACATCGGCAACATTCTTTGCTGCCACTGCCTCAAGTTCCTCTTTTACACATGCATCAATATCTTTAGCAGTCTTTGTTGTAAAGTAATTGTCCAATACTGCCATATCACCATTGAAGTTTGTAGCACCCTTTAGATAGAATGTTACTGTTGTAGCACCCTTTACTGTGATACCACTTGTAGTTGCCTCTACTGTACCGCCATCGGCAACAACATGCAAGCGAGCTGCATATTCAACAGTCATCTTGCCTGAGAATGATGCTGTTCCGTTTTCATACGTTACAGCACTTGCACCAATACCTGTACCCGGTTCTAATTTAAAGACAAGGTTAAGTTTATCATCACCCTCAACCTTAATTTGTCCTACGATAACTGAATCGGGAGCCGAACTGAAGTACTTACGTTCCTGTTTTGTACCATTTTTATTTGTAAACTTAACGCCGGCAATACCCTCTTCAATGTCAAGATAACGAACATAGTCAGTAACACCTTGCCAAATAGACTCATCTTTATTTACAACTACCAAAGAACCAAAGTTCATAAATGTACGGTTACCAGAACCCGCACCAACAGTATTTGCGGGACCACTCCAAAGAGTTTTCTCATTAAACTGCAATTCTTCGGTATAAACGCCACCGAACACCATACAGCCAAGTTCACCATTACCAAGAGGCAACGCATACTCCATCCAAGGATAGCTTACGCCTGTAGCCTCGGCCGAAGTTGTGTACCACAATGTATTGGGGTTCTTTGGCTCAAATGTTGAGACACCCTGAATATCAGAAATCTCACGTACATATACATCGGGATACTCCTTATAATCTACACTTTTCAAATAGAAGTTACTACCCTGGTCATTACCTCCAGCAGCCGCACTACTATTCCACAATGCCAAATATTTGTCACGTTTATTCCAATAGTTGTTGTTAGAGCCACTAAGTTTGATGTTTGATAAATCGCCATTAAACTTAATTGTTCCGTCAAATTTTGTCTCATAGTCTGTTGTTTCAGGATCAACCATTGAAGCACGAGCGGCAGCCTCACTGCCTGTCATACCAAGAACCTTAGAAAGACCTGTTGAATAGTTGTAAATTTTGTAAGCCGCCCCGTCTGCAACAAATGCCCAGAGGCCCTTGTTATCCTGAGGTGTATTTGTATTTGTCAACAGCAAAGCTATTCCGTCCATATAATCTGGGTTCAAGCTCACATAACCGCCGTGACCACCCTGAATGGTATAGAACTTTGTATTTTCAGCAAAATAGCTAACATAAATTGTTGTGTCATCAATATTTACTACTGCAAAACAGCCATCAACTTTTGCTACAACGACATCTTCCTTCTTTACACTCTTGTTGGTTGAAAAAGATTCTCCGTCTTTATATTTTTTGTCGCCGAATGACACACCGGCCTCAGCATTATCTGTACCAAGCACCTCTACCAAGTATTCCACATCGGGAGCAACACCCTCCAAAATCTTGAAACAGTTACCTGGGTCTGCATTAGTCCAACCATCAAGTATTATTCCGGTGTCTTTTTGACCGGGAACCTGAGTATTCATACCCTTACCACCCAAAACGAGTTTCCAAGGATAACTACCTTCAACCTTTGTCAAAGTCAACACTGCTGAAGCGTTATCCACAGCAGCACCTGTAGCATCGATATACTTCTTGGCACCTACACTGAAAAGATAGTAGTTTGCACCGTTCTTTTCAATTCTAAACAACTGATTTACATCTGCATTGTTCTCTGTTACTGTACCTGCCTGTGTTCCTGTACTTGTGTACAACTTTCCATCTTTGTAAAACAAGAATGCACGTTCACTTTTCAAAGTGTAAACAGCGTCATTGCTCAATTGAGCCAAATCTGTCACCTCCTGTGCCTGAGCCGAGAAAGCTACACAGAATAGAGAGACAAGCATTAAATAAAACTTTTTCATTGTCTTAATTTTAGTTAGTATATAAATTTTATTATTCGTCACACAGAATGCATAGTTACGCAATTAAACTATGATACGACAAAGATATTATAATTTATTTACATAAACAAATGTAATATAACATAATATAGCACAAGTGCGTTACAGGTCTGTAACGCACTTGTGCTATATTGCAAAATCTTTATCCAAGCAGTGCTTCGGCCAGCTGTTCCATAGCCGGAATATCCTCTTCTTTCATGCGAGAACGTATTGTCACCACAGGTTCTACTATTTCAATGTTTTTCATGCTTTCAAGCATAGCACGCATAACACGCCCTGCGGTGGGAGCCCATGAACCGTTTTCCATTATGGCAACCTTACGGTTCTGAAAATTCTTCAGTTTTAGATGATGTAGGAAGTCGTACATAGGCGGGAACACATCGGCATCGTACGAAGCTGCACACACGACCATGTGACTGTAACGGAAGGCATCCTCTACCGCCTCGGCCATATCACAACGCGAGAGGTCGGTTACTACTACTTTTGATGCACCTTTTTCACGCAATATTTCAGCAAGTCTTTCAGCTGCAACAGCTGTTCCACCGTGTATGGAAGCATAGGCCACAAACACACCTTCGGTTTCTGGTTCATACTTGCTCCATGTATCGTACAAACCTATATAATGACCAAGATTTTCGGTAAGTACCGGGCCATGCAAAGGACATATTGTCTTTATATCAAGTGTCGCTGCCTTCTTTAGCAATGTCTGCACCTGTACACCGTACTTGCCACAAATATTTATGTAATAACGGCGCGCCTCGCAATCCCAGCTTCCCTCATTGCACAAGGCACCGAACTTTCCAAAGGCGTCGGCAGAGAAAAGAACCTTTTCGCTCTGCTCATAGCTCACCATCACCTCGGGCCAATGCACCATGGGGGCGGTAAAGAATTGCAATGTATGCTCACCTAACGATAGCGTATCGCCCTCTTTAACGGGATAAGCGTTGGCATTTAAATCTACAGCAGGGAAGAACTGCGGCATCATCTGCAAAGCCTTGGCCGTTGCCACAACTTTTACCTGCGGGTAACGCTCCACTACCTCGGCGATTAACGAAGCATGGTCAGGTTCGAGATGTTGCACCACAAGAAAATCGGGTTCCTTTCCTGCAAGAATCTTTTCAACATTACTCCACCACTCCTTACCTTTGCGAGCATCGACGGTATCCATAATGGCGATTTTCTCATCAAGAATTATGTAAGAGTTATACGCCACACCTTCGGGCACAACGTATTGGCTCTCAAAAAGATCTATATCAAGATCGTCGACACCCACATATTTTATTGCCGCTGATATTTCCATCATTTTCACTATTTAGAATTTCACTTCAGGAGTTTTTGCCGCACTTTCTTCTGCTTCAAAATAGGGACGTTTCTCAAAGCCACACATGCCGGCAATCAGATTACGTGGGAATGTACGGATAGAAGTATTGAACCTACGTGCTGCATCGTTGAAGTTTCTGCGTTCAACGCTTATACGGTTCTCTGTACCCTCAAGCTGTGCCTGCAACTCAAGGAAGTTCTGGTTAGCCTTCAATTCAGGATACGCTTCTGTTATTGCAAGCAGACGACCAAGTGCCGCACCTACCTCGCCCTGTGCTTTCTGATACTGCTGCAACTTTTCGGGAGTTAAATCTTCGGTATCCACAACCATTTGTGTAGCACGACTGCGAGCCGCAACCACAGCATCAAGTGTTTCTTTCTCATGTGAGGCATAGCCCTTAACTGTGTTTACAAGATTTGGAATCAAATCGGCACGACGCTGATATTGGTTCTCGACATTACTCCATGCAGTACTTACATTCTCATCAGCCTTAACAAGACCGTTATAAGATGTAACAGCCCAAATGAGTACAATACCCAAAACAACCAATAAGATAATTGTTGATTTTTTCATAATTTTATCTATTTAAATCATTTATATTCTATTAAAAACGGCTTCCGGCACCACCACCGCCAAAGCTGCCGCCTCCGAAACTGCCGCCGCTAAAACCACGACCACCGCCAAATCCGCCACCTGTCACAATCACACCACCACGAGGACCACGATAGTTGTTATCAAAAGATGTCGTTTGACGTGTAAAGATATGACCGCACTTCAGGCAACGATATGTAGTCTCGGTGGTTATATAACCGTTTGATCGACCTACCACACGAGAATTGACGCGTTGTATATCGTGTTTCTTGCAGTTGGGGCAACGCGAGTCACGCCAGATGACCGCAACAACAGTAACGACACCTATAACCGTAAGTGCAAGGACTATATACAGTATCATTACGTCTTCGTCCTCCTCGGCAATATTCTCCATTGAGCCGTCAAGCACGCCGCACGTTGCTCTTATGCCTTCGAGCATACCGCCGTCCCAATCGCCTTCGCTGAAATAATCGACCATATAACGCTGCTGAATACGTTTACAGAGTGCGTCGGAAAGCACCCCTTCAAGACCATAGCCCGTAACGAATTGCACACACCTGTCCTCGGTGGAAAGCAACACCACAAGACCGTTGTCACGTCCTTTTTGACCAACGCCGGCACTCTGCCCCAAGCGATGGGCGAACTCAAAGCAATTGCCGCCATCAACAGCAGTGACCACAGCCACCAGCGTCTGAATTCCCGTCTGCTCCTCCAAAGAAAAAAGCATTGCGTCCATAGCCTTCACCACCGACGAAGAGAGTATTCCGTCGGGGTTGCTCACATAGCGGGTTCGGTCGGCAAGATGCACCAAAGGTATCTCTTCAACCTTATACTCCTTAGCCTCTATTGAAAAGAATACGCTACAGAGCAGAAATATAAAAAACATTCTCTTCATTTGAACAAACTGTTATTTTGACGCAAAAATACGAAATAGCATGAAAACCCCATAAAAGAGTTTCTTAAAAACTGTTACATTGCGTTAATCGCATTACGAAAGCCGTTTACAATATCAGCCGACTCTGTTGCTATTTTATTAAGTTCTATTGTTTCAAGCAACTTTTTCAACGCTTCTACACGTAGAGATTCTCCATTGGCTTCGGCCTCGGCAAGCAGAATCTTATATTTTTCGTATTGCTGTATTCCCTGCACAAGACGTTCCCAACGTACCGAGCTAATGCTAAACGGATAGATGACATATGTATCTCCGGCAGGCCACGCGGTGTAACGAGAATCTTCTTCGGGGTTTATCGTCCAGCTATTATAAGCCCAACGCAGATAGCCATCAAGGTCCTTCGCCAAAGCCTCTAAAGCTATAAACTCTGCGTCGGCTGGTGCCGAGAAGGTAAAGAGATTAGGATATTCCGCACTGCAACAGGTATAGTAGGTAGAGACTTTGCCTTCAGCTCTGCGTCGTGCTAAAATCTCGGGAGTATAGTGCTGATAAGCATAGATATCAAGACAATAATCATAGATATCGGCCTCTATCTCGGGGTGATAGTTACCAGCCATAGAAATTTTCATTCCCGGAGCATTATCCTTTATCACCTTTATCGCCGCCTGCATCTGCGAGAGACTACGCTCATCCATGGAGATAAAAGTCTTTTCAAACCATCCTTTCTCTTTCAAATGAGTTGCAAAAGCCCTTAACATTCCACCCCAGAACTCGGCATAAGCCTCATCACCGGGAGCACAGTTGATATATTTATGCGAGTGTGTTGCCTGGTCGTAATAACGGAAAGAAAGTTTCCAAGGAATCATGGAGAAACAGGTTATCTCCTTATCTATTCCACAAGAGATCATAAATTCCACCCAACGGTCAAA
>JAGCJL010000062.1 GCA_017647975.1 Bacteroidaceae bacterium
AACGCCTTTTCGACTGAAGAATGTCCTTGTGACTTGTGAACAAAGAAAAGGCGGACTGGGCTTTCCGTGTGCAGATGTTTTTGGTTCTTTTTGCGTCAAAAAGAACAATAAAGAACGACTTTAAAACAAATACAAACCAACAGCTTAAGGTTGAAAACTGCAGGAGAATACAGCACACCGAGAATACGGAATTTGTTAATCTGCTGTTAATGACGGGGATTCCTCATTTACGATTAGAGAAGAAAGAAGACAAGTAAAAAGGTGGATAACCTTTTAAAGTCACCCACCTTTTACTATACTAACAATTCCGTTTTACAACAATCTCACAAACAGCTCTATTGCCTGGTACTCGGGCAAGCCAATCTTGTTGAAAAGCTCCGCTGTACCCTGAGTACGTTCCTCGGCACGTTGCCAGAACTCGCGTGCGTCCTCGCCGGGGAAGGGAACGATATCCTTCTGTGACAAGTGACGGAAAATCGCGTGACGCTTGCGGATTAGTTCCTCGGGGCTTAGAGGCACTGCCATATCGGCAACAGCCAAATCCCACTCCTGCCATGCACCACGATAGAGCCAGATGTGACACTCCTTAGCCCAATCCTCGTCTTTCACCTCCTCAAAGGCACGCAACACAGCCTCAATACATACACGGTGTGTACCGTGTGGGTCGGTAAGGTCACCGGCAGCATAAATCTGATGAGGCTTGACCTCACGCATGAGTTTCTTTACAATCTCAATATCTTCGTCACCTAACTGTCCTTTTTTGATACCGCCGGTCTCATAGAACGGCAAATTCAAGAAGTGTGCATTGGTGCGGTCATCGAGACCGATAGAACGGCACGCAGCACGAGCCTCGGCACGACGGATAGCACCCTTAAGGTCGAGCAACTTGCGTGGCTCAGGCTCTCCAACTTTCTTATTTGCAATAATCTCGCGAATTTCGTCAAACGCATCGCCAAAGCCCATCTCCTTAGCCGTATCAATATTCTGCAACACCACATCATCATAAACCGCCACGTTACCCGATGTCTGGTAAGCCACATGAACATCATGTCCATGTTCAATCAAGCGGTTGAATGTACCACCCATAGAGATAACATCATCGTCGGGGTGTGGAGAGAAGAGGATTACACGTTTGGGGAAAGGTGTTGACTGCACCGGACGTGTAGTATCATCGGCATTGGGTTTACCGCCGGGCCAGCCAGAAATTATGTGCTGCAGTTCATTAAATACGCGGATATTTATCTTATCGTATGTATCGACACGTTCCAAAAGGTCGGACAATGAGTTCTTGATATAATCCTGATGTGTAAGTTTAAGGATTGGCTTGCCAACAGTCTGACACAACCATATTACAGCCTTGCGGACAAGTTTGTCATTCCACTCCTGTGGAGGAGCTACGAGCCAAGGTTCCTTCACACGTGTCAATTCCTGAGCAGCAGCCTCATCAATAACAACATGTACATCATCGTGTTCCTGCAAGCATGTTGCTGGATACTCCTCACTAACCTCGCCCTCAATAAGGTCACGAGCAATCTGAGCCTTATCCTCGCCCCACATCATGAGAACGATTTTCTTAGCACTCATAATTGTCTCAAGACCCATTGTGATAGCCATTTTGGGAACCTCATTAGGATTTGAGAAAAACTTATCCTGTGTCTTGCGGGTGTTATGACTCAACTGCACAAGACGTGTTGTAGAGTGTGTATAGCTGCCAGGTTCATTGAAGCCTATCTGACCTAACTCACCAACACCCATAATCATGAGATCGACACAACCGTTGACCATCTTTTCATAACGGCGGCAATATTCGTTCACACACTCTCGTGCCACAGTACCGTCGGGGAAGAATACATTAGCCGGTTCAATATCGACATACTTGAGGAAATCCTCATAAACACGGTGATTACGGCTTTGAGGAGAGTTGGGCTGCATTGGATAGAATTCATCAAGACTATATACCACTACATTCTTGAAACTAACCTCGCCTGCCTGATAACGATTTACAAGTTCTCTGTAAAGTCCAAGAGGTGTACGGCCTGTAGAAAGACCAAGAACAAATGGTTTTTCACCCTTATGTTCCTTAATGGCATTTACAACAATGTCGGCAGCAACATTAGCTCCGGCTTTTTCGGTTTCGCAAATAGAAGTAGAAACCTTTTCAAACTTACAGATACTCTCTATTGAAGTTGAGATAGGCAGTTCACCTATCTTAGGTAGTACAAATTTTGGATTCATAATTTATGGTTTTATAAGTTTTTGTTAGTTAGTTATTTTATATTTTCTCTCATTATCTCAGAGGCTGGTTGCCCCTTTTCAATCAAAGTTTTCATGCGTCGCATATAAGGGTCGGTATGACGGAAGAACATTTTATACCCCTCACAAAGGACATTCATGTACGGTTCACCATTCTTGGCATACTCAAATCGGTGCTTAGGACATTCACCATGACACAGGAAATAGTAGTTGCAACGCTTACATTCCATGGGTAAAGCATCACGTTTATCACGACCAAAAGCCTGCTGCTCGCTACTGCGATACATTGTAACAAGGTCACTATCCTTGATATTTCCCAAACGATATTCGGGATAGACAAAGTGATCACATGAATAGACATCACCGTTATGCTCCACAACCAAACCGTCGCCACACACCTCGGCAAAGGCACATAGTGATGGAGGTACACCACACCAGTTTGCAAGCGTAACATCAAATAGCTGCACAAAACGGCTGCCCACATCAAATTTTATCCATTCATCAAAGACATCGCACATAAACTGTCCATAACCTTTTGCCGTTACCGACCAAGGAGCCGGCACAGCAGTCTCATCGTCGGGCGATACTATCAGCGGTCTTTTTCCCTCACGCATCTTGACATACTCCACGACAGGAAGGAATTGCAGATAAGGATTTATGCCACTCAGGAATTTATAAACCTCGGCACCGCGACCCTCACTGCGAGCATTGACCGTTGAAAGAATGTTGAATTCCACACCACAACGCGTCATCATATCAGCAGCTTTCATAACTTTAGCAAAGGTGGGAAAACCACCGCAATCCTTGCGGAACGCATCGTGGATATCCTCGGGACCATCAAGCGAAAGCCCCACAAGGAAGTTATTATCCCTGAACAGCGAACACCACTCTTCGTTGAGCAAAAGACCATTTGTCTGCAAAGTATTCTCAATTATCTTTCCACCGGCATATTTAGCCTGTAACTCCATTGCCTTGCGAAAGAAGGGAAGCCCTGCAAGCAACGGCTCGCCACCATGCCAACAAAAGACAACATTGTTCTGCGATACACCCTCGATATATTGCTTTATATATGTTTCAAGCAGTTCGTCGCTCATGCGTGGCATTGTACCGCCATAAATTTCACCTTTATCACGATAATAGCAATAACAGCAGTCAAGATTGCATGCCGAGCCAATGGGCTTGACCATTGTCCCGAAAGCCGGCGTGCGTCTCATTTTAGCCACATCACCAAGATGCAAGGTTGTCTTTTTATTGCTCTTCATTGTTCAGAAAATCATTTAGCAATAAACTCCTGCTCACCATACTGTTCCTGGAGTTTCACAAGTTTGGCTTTAAGATCGGCAGTAACAGCCTCTGTTCCCGGCTTACCGTAGATATTGTTGAGTTCTTTCTTGTCGGCTTTAAGGTCGTACAATTCCCAAACATTATCCTCGTAAAAATGTATAAGTTTATACTGCTCGGTACGAACTCCCAAATGACGTTTTACAGCATGTTCATCGGGGTACTCATAATAGTGGTAGTAAATACCATCACGACCCTCTTCCCACTTTTCGTTCTTGAGCAATGGCAACAACGATGTTCCATGAATATCCTCCGGGATTTCTACGCCTGCAAGATCAAGAAAGGTAGGAGCATAGTCAATGTTCTGCACCATCTCGGCAACATCACCCGACACTCCACCAGGCAAACGCATCAACAAAGGAGTACGGAACGACTCCTCATACATCCAACGCTTGTCAAACCAGCCATGCTCACCCATATAAAAACCTTGGTCAGATGTATAGACAATCAAAGTATTTTCAAGCAAGCCTTCGGCTTCAAGATAATCAAGCACACGACCGACATTTCTGTCAACAGATGTTATAACACGCAGATAGTCACGCATATACTGCTGATATTTCCACTTGTCAAGTTCCTTGCCTTTAAGCCCTGCCTTCTTAAATTTCTCTATCACAACATCGTAATGAGCGTCCCAAGCCTTTTTCTGCTCGGTGTTCATATTGTTATAGATGCGTCTGCCCCACTCCTCAAGGTCGGGACGGCTGTGTATAGTGCTGTCCTTGTCGGCAAGTTTCAAGTCATACACGATATCCATATCCTTGCTGATTGACATTTTCTGCCCTTTTGCAGCCTCACGTCCTGCGTAGTTATCATAGAATGTCTCAGGCATTGGAAATTCAGTGTCAGCAAAAAGTTCTAAATCACAAGTATCGGGCATCCATGTTCTGTGTGGAGCCTTGTGATGTAACAGCAGACAGAATGGTTTATCGGCTTCGCGACCGTTCTCAAGCCAATCAAGGGCGAGGTCGGTAGTGACGTTAGTGGCATAGCCCTCACGCTGCACCTTTTCACCATTGCATATAAAGGTGGGATTATAGTAGTCGCCCTGACCGATGAGAATATCCCAATGATTGAAACCTGTCGGTTCCGAAGTCAAGTGCCACTTACCAATAACAGCAGTCTCATAACCTGCAGCCTGCAATAGTTTAGGGAATGTCTGCTGAGCACCGTCAAAAGAAGAACTGTTGTCGGTAAATCCATTGGCAAGACTATGCTTTCCCGTAAGCATACAGGCTCTTGATGGGCCACTGATAGAATTCGCTACAAAACTATTTGTAAAACGTACACCATCGGCTGCTATACGGTCAATATTCGGAGTTTTTATAAATGTTGAGTCGTATGCACTTATTGTCTGATATGAGTGGTCATCACACATCATGAACAATATATTCATCTTCTTTGGTGCTTTATCGGCACCACCATCACAAGCCACCAATGCAGGAAGCGTTGAGAGCCCCGCAAGAGATAGTGAAATGAGTTTTTTAGTCTTGTCAAGCATGTTTTTTATATTTTTCGTTACAACGATAGAACAAAGATATAATATTCTTCCAAAAATATTATTTAATATAATATTTTTTAATGGACTTTTTTAAACAAAAAAAGTTGTGCCCCGTGAGACACAACTTTTTGACATTGTCTTATTCTTTCCAACCAAGAGCTGAAGCACCAAGAACAGCAGCATCGGCACCGGGCAGTGATGATTTAAGTACTTTCACTTTATCTTTCCACAAGAACACCACATTCTTGTTCATTTGTTCACGTATTGGATTTAGCAACAAATCTCCGGCATTAGCAAGACCACCAAAAAGAATGATTGCCTCGGGAGCTGAGAATGCGATAAAATTACAGAACGCATCACCAAGAACCTTACCTGTGAAATCGAAAATCTCATTGGCAAGTTTGTCGCCTTGATTTGCAGCATCGAACAGCATCTTGGATGTAATCTCGTTGATGCATACATCACGCAAGATACTTGGTTCATCACGCTCAACAAGCCATTTCTTGGCAGTTCTTACAATACCTGTAGCCGAAGCATAAGTCTCAAGACAATCGACACGACCACAACCGCATGAACGACCCTCCAAAACAGGTGCTGTAACGTGACCAAGTTCTCCGGCAAAACCGTCATGACCATAAATAAGCTGACCGTTAGCAACGATACCACTACCCACGCCGGTACCAAGAGTTATATAGACAAAGTCTTTCATGCCCTGAGCAACACCATATTTCATTTCACCAATAGCAGCAGCATTGGCATCGTTTGTAACCTTGGTTGGCAAACCCGACTTCTTTTCTATCAACCAACCAAGAGGAACAATACCCTTCCAAGGAAGGTTTGCAGCGTTCACAATCTCACCGGTGTAATAGTTTGCCATGGGAGCACCAATACCTACACCCTCAATTTTTCCAACACAACCATTTTCTGCAGCCAACTTATTGATGACAGCTACGATAGAATCGGTATATTCCTCAATATCAGGATGAGCCTGTGTCTTGATTGAATCATCTTTTGCAAGGATATTACCCTTGACATCCACAAGACCAATAACCGTATTTGTACCGCCAAGGTCTATTCCAATTACATATTTGCTATTCATAATTATAAATATTTGTTTTTAATTTTTCGTCATAAGACTTCAACAACGCGAATGTATATAAAAAAAATCAGTTGTACCAAGAATCCTTTTTAAAATTGTCAAAAAAAAAATTAATATCCCCTAAATTTTTAATTTATATATTTTTAGGAATTATAATTTCTATCTTTAGTAATATTTATATTATATTTGCTTTATTAAAATTAAAAAATAAAAACAATAATACCATGTTTAAAAAGATTTATACTTTATCAATTTTATTGCTGCTATTTTCAACAACAACAGCACAGGATTATTCAAAATTCAACCTTCTGCCACAACCTGTTGAATTAACAAGAGGTAACCCGAACAGCCGATTTGAGTTTACACCTCAAACAACAATCATCTACACATTTGGAGAAAACAATTTCAAACCGGCAATAAATGCAATTCAAGAGATTGCAGAAAATATCTTTGGTACAAAAATCAAGTGTGCCACAAAAGTAAATGGCGACAACAATATCATTCTCAAGAAAAACAATTCTCTTGCCGAAGAGGAGTATATACTTGAGATAACACCTGAAAACATTATAATCAATTCAAAAAGCGGTGTAGGTGCTTTTTATGCAATACAGACTTTAAAACAGATTATTCCTGTACAAGCCTACGAAACACCTATAGACCTTAACAAATTGTCATTGCCAATAATAAAGGTTACAGATAAGCCCCATTTCGCTTATCGCGGTTTCATGCTCGACTGTTCACGCCATTTCTGGAGTGTTGAGACTATCAAGGAGGTTCTTGACATTATGGCTATGCACAAGATGAACCGCTTCCACTGGCACTTGACCGAAGACCAGGGCTGGCGTATCGAAATTAAAAAGTACCCTTTATTGACCCAGATTGGTAGCCTGCGTGAACAGACCACTACCGGCAAGAATGTTGGCATGGACGGAATACCATACGGTGGATATTACACACAGAAAGATGTTAAGGAGATTGTAAAATATGCTCAAGAACGTTGCATCACAATTATTCCCGAGATTGAAATTCCAGGTCACTCTTTAGGTGCACTCAGTGCATATCCCTGGCTTGGTTGCCGTGGCGAGAATGGCAACTACAAAACATGGTCGAACTGGGGTGTTGCTCCGGAGATTGCGTGTGCCGGCAAAGAGAGCACATTTGAATTCTGGGAGGATGTCTTGAGCGAAGTCGCAAGCCTATTCCCCGGAGAATATATACATATTGGTGGCGATGAAGCACCACGCGATGAGTGGAAGATATGCCCACACTGCCAGCAACGCATAAAAGATAACGGTTTGAAAAACGAGGCCGAGCTACAATCATACGTAACAAACCGTATAGAAAAATTCCTACACAAGAAAGGTAAAAAAATCATTGGCTGGGACGAAATTCTCGAAGGCGGTGTAAGCCAGAGTGCAACAATCATGTCGTGGAGAGGTGCCGAGGGCGGTATCACTGCTGCAAAGAAAGGTAATTACGCCATTATGACTCCAAGCGGTCACTGTTACTTCGACTACTATCAGACAACCGGTCGTGATGATGAACACCTCAGCATTGGCGGATATGTCCCCTTACGCAAAGCATACGAACTAAACCCTTACGACCAGCTTTCACCCGAAGAACAGAAATTTATCCTTGGTGTACAATGTAACTTATGGACAGAGTACATTCCTACCAAAATGCAATTACAATACAAGTTACTGCCAAGATTAGGAGCTATTGCCGAGATTGGTTGGTGTAATCCCTCGCCAGAGACAAAGGATGTAGAAGGGTTCATTGGTCGCTCAAAAGAACTTTCACGCTACTACTATGCATTCGGCTGGAACTGTGCAAAGCACTTCTACGAGGATGATGTACAAATAGGTTGGTAATAATTCAAATAATCAGACAAAGAGGAAGACGATAAATATAGTATTATTGATATTTGTTTTTTAATAAATAAATTTATGACAAAGAAAATTCTTTCACTAATCATTTGCTGCACGCTTGCAATATCAGCGGCATTTGCTGATGAGCCGTTCCGCCAACACCGTTACGACTCGTTCAAAGTTCTTGAGACAAACAACCAAAGTATCGTATTCATCGGTAACAGTATTACCGACATGCACTGCTGGCCCGAGGCATTCAAGACCTCAACCGGCGAGTACCTGCCAATAGTGAACCGAGGTAACTCCGGTACATACTCTACTGAGCAGAGTGACAACCTTGAATCATACATCAACGGACAGCCAAAGAAGGTGTTCATGATGATAGGTACAAACGACATTGCCACATCTGGCGGTTTGAATTTCAGTGGCGAACAGGTACTCTCATATATCAAGAGTATCGTGGAGCGTATCAACGCACGTTCACCACAGACAAAGATTTATCTCTACAGTATTCTAAAGAACAAGACCGGTAACCGAGTTGAGGCAACATGGTTGCATGCCAACGAGATTATCGAAGAGTATGTTAATACAAAAAATGACGAAAGACTAAAGTTTATTGACCTTTATGACCAACTCGCAGGTGTAGCCGATGGCGGTGTTTGGAGTTATGACAATTTACACCTCACTGCCGCAGCCTACCAGGTTTGGTGCAAGACTATCTGCGAGCACCTTGCTGAAGGCGAGGACTACACTGTTTCAACAGTATATCCCGACGACACATCCAGCAAGCAGAATAACGGAGGTTTAGGCGGTTCACATGGTATGCGTGCCACATATTTCAGCATGCTCCCAATCAGAACAAACGACGTCCTTGTATTCGGCGACGAGTTTATAAAGAACGGCGAATGGCAGGAGTTGCTTGGCAACCGCAATGTAAAGAATCGCGGTACAGGTTGGGGATATGGTGGTGACATTGCTACCACAAGCAAAATCATCGATGCCACTTATGCAAATTCCAATGTTATTGTAAAAGAAAATGCGAAAGCTATCTTCATCTACACCGGTACAGGCGACTGCAACGGCAACACTGCTATGGAAACCGTAAAGAGCAATTACAAAGCCCTTGTGGATAAAGTTGTAGCAAAATCGCCCAACTCCAAGATTTACCTAATGGCCCTTGCTCCAACAAACAATGCAACAACAAACACTTCACGCATTACTGTACTCAATGATTACATGAAGAGCATTGTGACCGACAACATCAAATATGTAGATACCTACACTCCGCTACTCAACGGTAATGTCGCTGATACAAAATATTTCTACCCCAATAACTATCTTGGTGCTTTCGGTTATGTGGAATTTGCACAAGCAATGGTAGAGGCATTAAAGAAAGACTTCCCCGAAGACAATTACACTGCCATCAGCGATGATGTAGCCGAGAAGCGTTATGCACAGGCAAATCTACGCAACAGCCTTTCACAGGAAATTGCACGTGGTCTCATAGCAGAACGCGGAGAAGGTGTAGGACAGTTCAATACTGAAAAGATGAATGCCTTTGATACAAAATTGACTGAGGCGTATGCAATTCTTGCAAAAAGCGACATCACTGAAGATGAAGTCACAGCAATGAAAGGCGAACTTGCCACTACTGTTCAGCAAGCTCTTTCAATGCCAAAAGCAAGTACTGACAATGTAGAATATTGGTATCAAATAACATCACTGCGTAGCAAAGATCTATATATAACAGCAACAGGTGAAGGAGCCGGCGTTGTTGGAAACAGTACAAGTGCTAA
>JAGCJL010000063.1 GCA_017647975.1 Bacteroidaceae bacterium
GGCTTCTTGCGGTGCGTACGGGACTCGAACCCGTGACCCCATGCGTGACAGGCATGTATTCTAACCAACTGAACTAACGCACCATTATGTCTTGCTTTGTTTGTGTCTCAAAGCGAGTGCAAAGGTAAGGCTTTTTTTTATATCTGCAAATTATTTTGAAGTTTTTTTGAAGAAAATGCGTATTTTTTGCTATAAAAGTTATTTTTCAGCCAATTTTTGAACTAAAATCACGTCGTTGAAGCCGTTCTCTGTTCTTTGCCAATCTTTCAGTACAGCACTTTTTTTAAAGTTGTTTTTTGAGAAAAGGGTATAGCTTTCTTCATTTTTTTCAGGAATATATGCATAGAGTTGGTGCAGGTGTAACTTTTTCATGGCATATTCGCATAGGAGTTGCAGTGCTGCCGTAGCAAATCCTTGTTTTCTGTATTGGCTCAAAAGGGCTATGCATACTTCGGCACGGCTGTTAACTGGGTCGTAATCGGCAAGGTCTATCATGCCTATGTTTTCGCCTTTGCTGTTTTCTATTACAAAACGGGCTTGACGCTCGGTAAAAAGATCTTGCTTGCTTTGTTCAAGGTAGGCTCTCAGTGTGTAGCGTGAATAGGGCAGTGTGGCATTACCGACGCTCCATAGTTCGGTGTCGTTTTCCATTGCATACATCAGTTCTAGATCTTCGGGTTCCGGTGTACGCAGTCTTACCATATCGTTTTTGAGCCAAGCTGCCATGTTGTTTATTGTTCTATAATTCCGTTTGAATTGTATATGAATCCGTCTGTAATAAGAATCTTTGTTTCGGCTGAGTATGTTGCAATCTTAAGACCTTCACCTTTTAATTTCTGCAGTGTATTTATTATTGTATCGTATGACATATAAGAGGTGTCAAACAAAACATGGTTGTAATTGCCCGGGTTCTTTATTACTATATCTCCGTTTTTTAATGCCTCTTCTGATGCTTCTATAAATGTACATGTTCGTTTTATGTTGTTCTTCTTGAAAAGCTCGACAACTTCATCGTATGTCGATTTTTTGCCAACAACTATAAAACTTTGTTCCGGTTCAACCTTGCGTGCATCCCACTCTTTTCCTAAAATCAATGGGTTTAAGATATGTATGCGGAACTTGAACAGCATTACCACCAACTTCAGCGGTATATATGAAAGTATATAATATACATGGTTGTGTTTCTTAAAGAATATAAGCAATGAGTAGTAGAGCCAATACCTGTATTTTAGTACGCTCTTTACCGAACTCTCGCCCTTGTAATGCAGTATTGGATATGGCAGATAGTAGTTCTTTGCTCCCGACTTTAGAATACGGAATGAAAGGTCGCTGTCTTCCCAGTACATGAAGAACTTTTCGTCAAGGAAACCTATTTCTTGGAGTTTGCTGTGACGTAGAAGCATGAATGCACCCGATACCATTTCAATCTCGTTTGGTTCGTCTTCGGGCAAATAACTCATGTAGTAATGGCCAAAAAGCTTGTTTTTGGGGAATCGCTTGTTCAAGCCTGTCGCCTTGCATATACTTACCCAAGGGGTAACAATACCTCGGCGGCTTTCAAGGGCAAAATTGCCATCTTTGTTTAGCATTTTTACACCAACGGCACCAACACCGGGGGTTGAATCCATGAAGTGCAAGCTCTTTTCTATTGCTTCACGGGTAACAATAGTGTCGGGATTGAGCATTAGCACAAATTCACCTGTTGCATGTGTGAATGCTACATTATTTGCACGCGAAAATCCCAAGTTCTCTTTATTGGCAATCCACTTGATATTGGGGAAACGTGGTATAATATATTCGGCAGAACCATCTTGTGAGTCATTGTCTATAACAATTACCTCAGCATCTATTCCGCTTATAGCACTTTGTACCGAACAAAGACACTGTTCAAGAAAGTACTTTACATTATAGTTTACTATGATAATAGATAGTTTCATTATTTTTCTGTTTTACCTTGCAGGAACTCTTCCATTACCATCTTGGTTGGAAAACTATATATCATTGAACCGAATCCGAAAAGGCCACAGTATAGTGAACCTTCATAACCCATGCCATAGTATGCAAATTCGTTTATGACAATTACAATGAATAACAGGAATATGCGTTGCAAACTTTTTTTGCAGTATAGCTTCAATGCATTGTCACTGTCCATATCCTTGACTTTTGTCATACTGTTTGTAAAACCTTTTATGGCAATTGGTATCAATATGACAGTAAGCATAATTACTACAACCTGCAATGCGTAGAACATTGTAGATGATATGATATTTGCCAATGCCCCTTTTTCTATAAAGCCACATTCAAAAGCTGCTATAATAATAAGAGTGGCAACAAAGGCAACGGTATAGTTTATTCTCAATGATTTCAGTATGTTCTCTTTATTCATTTTAATATGTTTTTCCAGTAAACGGTGTACGGTTTATAATTGAACTACCAAGAGTGACTTCATCGGCATATTCAAGTTCGTCGCCAACAGATATTCCTCTTGCTATAACGGATAATTTGACATCAAATTGTGATAATTTGCGGTAAATGTAAAAATTCGTGGTGTCACCCTCCATAGTGGAGCTTAATGCAAGGATAATCTCTTTTACATCACCTGATGTCACGCGAGTGATGAGGCTTTCTATATTCAAATCACTTGGTGAAACTCCGTCCATTGGCGAAATCACGCCACCCAACACATGATATACTCCGCGGAATTGCATAGTATTTTCCACTGCCATTACATCTTGTATGTTTTCAACAACGCATATTATGCTGTGGTCTCGTGTGGGATTCACACAAATGGGACAAATATCTGTATCGGAGATGCTATGGCATACACTGCAATATTTTGCTTCGCGTTTGAGTTTTATGATAGATTCTGAAAACGAAGCAACTTCATCTTCTCCTTTTTTGAGAAGATGCAATACCAAACGTGTTGCTGTTTTTCTTCCAATTCCCGGCAGTTTGGTAAACTCTTTTACAGCTCTTTCGAGTAGTGCTGATGGATATTCCTGATTCATCTTTTCTTTATCTTACATCCACATTTATCATTGCGGGAAAAACTCTCTCCGGGTCAAAATATTCGGCACAACTTTCAACCATTGCTTTTACATCGGGTCTTACTTTTCCATAAAAAGATTCTTTGCCGTTCACAACAACTTTTATTGGCTTGGTAAGATCAAAAAGTTCTTCGTTCAGGAATATTGTTATATTTCCCTTTGTGGCCATAGAATACTCTTTTGAGAAAAGCATTGGAATGTTGTATATTGTTTGTGTTGTGGTGTAGGTAACGTTTTTCACTGTTACCTCAACTGTGTTGTCGGCGATGCTGACTTCGTAGCATGTTCTCTCATCATCATTGTTTCGCGATGTCTCGTTTACTCTGATGTTGTAGAATCCTGTGCGGTGACGGCCATACATATCGTAATCTTCCCAATAGAAATATGTGGGGTGTGCATTGCGTTTGAATTTGCTTAGCCAAGGAGTTGTCTTGTCATAGTCTATGCCATGGCCCATTCCAGGAACAAGTTCTATGAAAAAATTGTAATGTTCCGGATGTATTTTACGAAGGCTGTCAATTGTCATAGCAGCAGTGTAGGTCATGTAATTACGTGCAAAGCCATAGTCTTTCTCTCCTGTACGTAATGAGAACGCAATGTTTGCAAGGTTCTCCATAGGTGCGTTCTTCAGGGGTTCACCACCGGCCATGGGACCTGCACCTGCAAGGTAGTCGGCATAGAACGATGCTAATCTTTGGCTGCCGTAACCGCCTTCTGAAATGCCAAAGAAATAAATCCTGTTGGCATCGATGTTTTCCTCAAGGAAGGCTAAACGCAGCAGCTTTTCCCAAGCCCACTGCTTGCTTTGTATGGCCCAGCGGTAGAGTTCGCCGTAAGCATTTGGTATTTGTGGTATAAAATACAACGAGGGTGCATCATTGAATGAGTTACATATTCTGTAACCGGTTTCCCATTCTCTTGTTTTGTCGCCAGAGCCGTGCATGTAGAGGAATAGCGGGTAACCCTCACTTGGACATTCTCCTTTCTTTACAAAATGAAAGGGCATTATGGCATTTGGTTCTAATGCTTCGGGAAGTTTCCATAAAGCAGTATCTCGTGGTTCACCATGGGCAAAAGGTTTCGGCAAAATCTCTTCCTGTATGCTGTTCACAGCATCACGCCAGCAATTCCACACATCATTTCGCAGTGAGGCAATATCTTTGATATCTACGCTCTT
This sequence comes from Bacteroidaceae bacterium, assembly GCA_017647975.1. Taxonomy (GTDB): domain Bacteria; phylum Bacteroidota; class Bacteroidia; order Bacteroidales; family Bacteroidaceae; genus HGM04593. Next base: position 4,225 of record JAGCJL010000063.1, read on the forward strand.
TTTTGAAGAAAAATCCTCTTTATTGCCTTGCAGTGATTGGATAAAATAGGTTTTAACCTTTTTTGTATTACTCTTTGACAAATCTTTTGCTTCACATTGTAGCGAAAATCCTACAAAAACAAATGTTGTTATTATTGATAATAGATAGTTGTTCATTATAATAGCTTTGACTCATTTTCATGCAAATTTAGTTTACAAGCCATAAAGTGGCAAATAAAATCTATACTTTTATTTAGTTTGAATATGAATATAGGGAGAACATTTGATTGTCCTCCCTATATAATTGCAATATGTAATATGTTATTTTACAATAGTTTTGATTATTGTCTCATTGTTTATACTTATGATATACAATCCTTTTCCTACATTTATGTTTGTCTCATAGCCATTGTATATGATTCTACCGTCAAGGCTGTATATACTTATTTCACACCCTTGCTGTACACCGTGGATATTAAGCGTTCCGTTGTTGACGGTAACATATATTTCGTCACTTTCAATCTCTTCTATGCCAACTTGTGGTTCACCAATCCAGAAATAATAATTATCAGAAATGGTAAAAACATTATTTGAGACAGTGCCTAACTCTTTTTTGTTATTATCATAATATTTTATGATCAAGTCCCATTTTCCATCGGGAGATTTACTGTTACAGTAACTTCTGATATTTATTTTTTCAGCCTCGGTGTTACTTATTGTTACCGGTATATAATTACTGCTCAGAATTTTTGTCAAACCGTATGTTGTGTTTATTTTTAGATATCCGTCAAATACTCCATTGTGTGATTTCGCTGTAATAATTACATCAATACTATCTCCCGGTATTATGGATTTTCCGCAGATATTTGTCTTTTCGCAGATGTAAGGAATTGCGATGTTGTTCTTGGATATAGTAAAACTTTTTTTATTGTCTGAATTGATTTCTTTCCAATCATTATCGTTCAACTCCTGTATCAGAACTTCGTATTGTCCAACTTCTAATACCGGAAAATAATCAGCAGACTTATAATTAAATGTTATGCTTTTATCCTTTTCTAAGACAACGTATTCAGGTTCTATCAGAGTGTAGATCTCATCATTTTGTGTATTACGTATTGCGAGTGCTAATGTACCGTAATAATTATTGTTTTTATTGGTCTTATTTGTAATTGTTGTTGAAATATTGATTTTTTCGCCATTCATTATGTTTGAAACCGTAAGGTTTGTTACAACGGGAATACCGCCACCAGTCTCTTCTTTTATGGTAAATGTTTCGCTGCTACCGCTGACGCTCTCGGCAATGGCTGACTTATACACATATTCACTTTCATAATAATTACTCAAGTTGTATGCAAAGGTTATATTGCAATTTCCTGGATGTTTGAAATATTCTTTCGTGTTAAATTCAACAAAAATATCCCTACTGTCAAAAACTTCCATTATTTGGGCACTACTCTTCAATGTGTCGTGTACGACAGAACCATTTGATAATGTGGTGTTTATAACAGGTGCTATGATAATGGTTGAGTTATAGCTGTTCTTGTTGATGAATTTTGCAGTGAATTTAATGTTTCGTCCAATGTTCTTGGCATCAGCAGGAATGTTTATCTCAGATACGTTAATATCCGGCAAAGCCTTATAAACCTTTGCCGAACTGTCACTCACATCAAGCATAAGACGGTTTTGGTCTCCATCCATCTTGACAAAATTACCATCTTTATTCTTGTATAAAACTCTTAACTTATGAGTTCCTTTTTCAAAATAAAAATTACTGTTTTTATCTTTTGTGTATATTTCAAAATCAAAGTAATAGCCTGTATAATGGTTGAACATTAAACTCTCTTTTACAGTCGTACCATTAAGGATGCGATATGTGTCATTATTCTCTTCTATTCCCAAGGCTAATTCAATATTCAATGACGAGTGTGACAGGTTTAGAAAAAATATACCAACTCTGAGTTTTGCCGTATTGTTAACAAAGGGTGTAGTGTAGTTGTAGCGTTCTATAGTAGTTTCAGGTTCATAAATTGTCGTTTTGTAAACAGTTGGAGCAGCATTGTTTATGTCTCCTGCGGCACTGGGGCTTATATTTACAATTATCGTTTGAGCCACATTGTATGCTCCGGAACCTCCTCCGGTACCTATACCGTCGGGTGCCATATATGTCATGTCAAAGTAACCGTTATATACACCGTCCCAACCCCAATCGATATGCAGCATGTCATTTTCGTCTATACCATCGCAAACGAAAGCATGTCCGCCCTCGTAGTTAATACCTGTTCCAACATACATTACCGGTTTCTTTGCGGCAAGGTTTTCTCTGATTATTGAGATATATTCATCCTCGGTACAGAAAGTACGCTTTACCGTTTTTACAGCTTTGGAATAATCAAAAACATTTACAAAGGCATTGACTGCATACGCGTCACCACTGCCTGTTCCTTGTAAAGAATAATTGCTTGAAGCAGCTTTACCAATATCTACCATAAGCTGTGCAACAGCATCAGCCTGTTCCTGGGTATATCCGTTGCGGTAGTTGTCAAGCATTTTATCCCATTTATAGGTATGTGATGTTATATTTATAGTTTCTTCCTTATTTGTTATGTTGTTATGCCACACGATATCCTTTAGGGGTTTCTTGGGCCATTCGTGGAATTTCATTATTTGTGCCATGGCAGTAGCCACACAGCCAGTAGGAGTCTTTTGTCCATTTATTTCGGGACATAAATTATTGTAAGGTGTCAATTGGTTCCATGTTGTCTTGAGCA
>JAGCJL010000064.1 GCA_017647975.1 Bacteroidaceae bacterium
AAATAACTAATCAAAAACGCGATGAAAGGATTTCTTTTCATCGCGTTTTTGTTTCCTAAGCTTTGTTCTCTCTTGTTCTCTATGTCGAATTTGAAAATAGAGGATATCGTTTTTTGTTATCTGTCAGAATATCATTCCCATAGAAAAACTGAGGATATTGTCTCGGCGATTGCTGGTGAATTTAAGATTGTCACTCTTTGATATGATATATTCCGAAACCTTTGTTATTCCAAGATCGTATGTGAAATCAAAAAAGACATTTCCTATTTTTACTCCTAAACCAAAGTCCCAATAATAGCATCTTTTTTTGAGAATCTCTTCCATTTGGTCGTATTTGAAATGTTTAAATTCCTGTTCATCGTGTGATGTAAAAACAAACTTTGTCTTAGGACCTGTAAAAAGACTCATTACATATTTACCTTCTTGTATAATATTATAACCTATTAGAATAGGTACCTGAAGGCATAATGTCTTCAAATTGTATTCTGTTTGGTTTGAGAGTAGGGTGTTAGTATCTTCATCGATACTCTTAAAATCAAAAGAGTGGCGTGTAATACCGAATGTTGTTTCAAATTGGACATAAACTCTTTTTAAAGTCAATCGCATGAAAGGTGAAACGGTATAACCTATCTTATTGCTCTGTATTGTATTCTTATTGAATTCATAACCGTCAATGCCAAAATTGGGATTGTTATAGGTAATAGCCTGGAATCCTATTTTAGCACCTCCGTTTACCTTAAAACCCATATTCTCCTGTGCATGGGAATGTAACGGAATCGAAAGCAAAAGGAGCAATATAAGGTTACGTATGTTCATTTTACTTGTTTTTCTTCACGCTCCAGCCGAATTTTCCAATAAATTCTCCCAAATGGAAGTATTTGCCATGTGTATATACAAGTGGATCGGCTGCTGCAAGGTTCCACTCACCAGTCTCATTATTAAGGTAACGGTCGTCTGCTTGAACATTTACTACCTCAGCCAAGAACATATCATGTGAACCAAGTGGAATAATCTGCTTTACTTTGCACTCTATACTAAGAGGTGCTTCCATTATTATTGGGGCTTTTATCTCCTTTGACGGACCGTAAGTAAGCCCGGTCTCTTTGGCTTTATTATAATCTTTTCCTGAACGCACACCGCACCAGTCTGTGGCATGTGCCATATCGGCTGTTGTAAGGTTTATGACAAATTCTCCACTCTCTTTTATAATAGGATAGGAATGACGCTCGGGACGCACCGATATATAACACATCGCAGGGTTGGTACATGTTGTTCCAACCCACGATACTGTAAACATGTTATAATTCTCGGGAGAATTGCCGCAGCTTATGAGAACTGCCGGCAAAGGGTATATCATTGTTCCCGGTTTCCAATCTATCTTCATTTTAAAGAAGTTTTATATCGTCCAAATTTACCTCTTTCTCGCAGTAGCGGCACTTTAATGTGTGTGTGTCGCGGTTAGCCACATAGAAATGGGTTGCCATAGGCTCGTTATTGGTGATGCAATTGAGATTGTTGCATTTGATAAGGTTGTCTATCTCATCGGGCATCTTTACCTCACGTTTCTCTATAACATTATAATCGCGTATGGTGTTCAATACCACATTTGGGGCAACCAAAGAAATCTTGTTTATTTCATCATCAGAGAAAAATCTTTCCGAAATTTTTATAAGGCCTTTCTTGCCAAGTTTCTTGCTCTCCAAATTATAACCGATTGTTACATTGCTATTCATGTCGGCAATATTAAGGAGGTTTACAACTGCAAAAAGTTTTTCGGCGGGTATATGGTCAATTACAGTTCCGTTACGCAATGCCGAAACCTGCATAGCTTGTTGTTTATTCTCGTTCATGGCTTATCTTCTTTAAATGTTTATACCAAGTACATCACATATAATGGCTTCACGTACATACAAGCCGTTCTGTGCCTGTTGGAAATAGTATGCTTTGGGGTTATCATCTACGTCGTATGCTATTTCGTTTACACGTGGCAGTGGATGAAGAATACGCAAATTTTCCTTAGTATTGGTCAGCATGGCATTTGTCAGACGATAGCAATTCTTTACCTTCTCATACTCCATGAGATCACTGAAGCGTTCGCGTTGCACGCGGGTCATGTAGATGATATCAGCATCGGCAATGACCTCTTCGTTGAACTCTGTTGTCTCAGTGTAGGGAATGTTGTTCTTATCGCAGAAGAGACGGTATTCCTCGGGCATACGCAACTCGTTTGGTGAGATAAAACAGAATGTGGGATTGAAATGACGCATTGCATGTAACAAAGAGTGTACTGTGCGACCATATTTCAAGTCACCGACGAGATGAATTTTTAATCCTTCAAGAGTACCTTGTGTCTTTTTGATAGAGTAGAGGTCGAGCATTGTCTGTGAAGGATGCTGGTTTGCTCCGTCGCCGGCATTGATGATGGGGACTTGTGAAACCTCACTTGCATAACGTGCTGCACCCTCCAGGCGATGTCTCATGGCTATTACATCGGCATAACTTGAAACCATCATTATGGTATCCTTCAAAGTTTCTCCTTTTGTTGCCGAACTTGTTGCCGCATCGCTGAAACCAATTACACTTGCACCAAGTCTGTTTGCTGCCGTTTCAAAACTTAGGCGTGTTCTTGTTGATGGCTCAAAAAATAGCGAACCCACAATTTTGCCTTTTAATACATCCCTATTGGGATTCTCTTCAAATTTTGCTGCTGTATCAAGCAGTGAGAGTATTTTCTCACGAGAAAGGTCGTTAATCGATACAAAACTTTTACTTTTCATAGAACCGTAATTCTGATTTCAAAAATTTCTTGTAAAGATAAATCAATTAAATTGGTAAAACAATATCTCTGAGGTTTATTTATATAAAATTGTTATCTTATAATAAAGGGAGTTATAATTTTTTAAAAAAGTATTATATTTGTCATTCTTTGTGAAAGCAAATATATGTGTCTGGATAAAACAATAAATAAACGACTCGGATATATAGATGTTATAAAAGGATTGTGCATGCTACTGGTTCTTGTTGACCATTCCGGTATTTATTTGCCGCCAATGCTCGACTATGTAGAAGTCCCTTCTTTTTTTATAATTTCCGGTTTCTTATACAAAAACACCTCATTTAAAGATATTCTACAAAAGAAAGCTTTAAGATTAGTGTTGCCTTATTTTTTCTTTGCATTTTTATATGCAATCCCATTTTTGCTTACCATTAAAGAGGAAACAGATTTCTTTTCTTTTAAGGTGATTGTATGGTTTTTCTTATATCCATCAAACTCTCCTCTATGGTTTCTTAAAACACTGTTTTGGGTATTTATAATATACAAACTGTTGCTGTTGATTGTTGAAAGGAATAGCAATAAATGGATGCAAAGAATTCTTTTTGCAGCTTTAATACTAATTTTTGCATTGATTGGCAAATACATTGATATTAAATCGCCTCTATTATTAGCAACAGGAATACCTCAGGCTATTGTTGTTATACCTTTATTCGCTATCGGACATTTCATGGCAAAGAATAGAGTTTTTGAAGGGCTTAGAAAATGGAGTTTTAAACGGGGATTCTTTATATTTCTTCTTGTAGTTTTATGGTGTGTTTATTCTCGTTCGAACATTCGTTTGCATATTGCAGAATACCATGTTGACATCATTTCGTTTTATACAGCTTCAATATCGGCTTTTGTTGCACTTGCTCTAATTTTGTTGAATATTAAATCAGAAATACCTCTTTCGTGGTTTGGACGTAACTCATTGTATATATTGGGCTTACATCTTCCAATAATTACTGTTTTGAATGTTTGTGGTGTAAATGAAAAGTGGATATTGCTTTTCATTACAACAATAATTCTTTTTCCTTTAGTCTATGTGGTGAAAAGATATTTTCCTTTTTTGTCACTTAGGAAAGAAACTCGCTGTAAAATATTCAAGTAAACTTGATATTATTTTGCTCGCTTATTTTGTTTCTTTGCGATAAACCGCGAAGATACTTTCGCTCGCTGTAAAATATTCAAGTAAACTTGATATTATTTTGCTCGCTTATTCGTATCTTTGCAAATAGATCTTTTTCTATTGAATAATACAACAATATCATGGTAAAGAAAATTATTGTAGGCTTATGGTCGTTCTTGGCAGTGGTAATATTGGGAATCACACTGCTTTTCCTCTCTATAGCACAAGGTTGGGTTGGATACTTGCCCGATATGGATGAACTTGAAAATCCCAATTATAAATTCGCATCTCAGGTACTCTCGGCCGACGGAAAAGAGATGGGAACATGGTCATATAGCAAAGAAAATCGTGTATTTGTTGATTACAACGACATTTCACCATATTTGATAAAGGCATTGATTGCTACTGAGGACGTACGTTTTACTGATCATTCAGGCATTGATGCCAAATCTCTTTTACGTGCTATTGTAAAACGAGGAATACTAATGCAGAAGAGTGCCGGTGGTGGTAGTACTATCACACAGCAGTTGGCAAAACTTCTCTATTCCGAGGTTTCGGGTAGTGAACTTGAACGTTTATATCAAAAACCGATAGAATGGGTTATTGCTGTAAAGCTTGAACGTCATTATACTAAGGAAGAGATAATTACTCTTTATCTTAACAAATACGATTTTGGTTACAACGCTGTTGGTATAAAGAGTGCAGCCAATGTTTATTTCGGCAAATTACCAAGTGAACTGAACATGCAGGAGTCGGCAATGCTTGTGGGAATGTGCAAAAACTCCTCTCTTTATAACCCACGCCGTCGCCCGGAAAAAACAAAAATACGCCGTAATGTGGTATTTGGTCAGATGGTAAAAGCTGGTTATATCACAGAAGCCGAAAAAGATTCACTTTCATCTCTCGATTTAGTTCTTGATTATCATCCAGCCGATCATAAAGCCGGAATAGCAACATATTTTCGCGAGAAATTACGTCTTTACATGACTGCGAAGAAACCCGAAAAAGGCAATTATCGTGGCTGGCAAATGCAACAATTTTATGAGGATTCTTTGAATTGGGAAAATGACCCATTGTTCGGTTGGTGTAACAAGAATAAAAAGCCAAATGGCGAGTATTACAATATCTATACCGACGGCTTGAAGATTCATACAACCATTGATTCAAGAATGCAGGTTTATCTTGAAGAAGCGGTACAGGAACATATTGTGGACTATTTACAACCACGATTCTTTAAAGCCAAAAAGGGAAAGAAAACAGCTCCGTTTACTGATGACCTTACTGTGGAAGAGGTTAATAAAATCATGAATAGAGCCATGAAACAGAGCGACCGCTATCGTATAATGAAGAAGAATGGTTCAACTGAGGAGGAGATAATAAAGGCATTCAACACACCTTATGAAATGGAAATATTTACCTACAAAGGTGTACGCGATACCATTATGACTCCTATGGACTCGCTTAAATATTATAAATATTTCCTCCGCACCGGTGTAATGTCTATGGATCCTATAACCGGCGAAGTGAAAGCATATGTCGGTGGAACTAATTATTATCAATTCAAATACGATATGGCTGGTGTAGGTCGTCGTCAGGTGGGTTCTACTATTAAGCCTTATCTCTATTCTTTAGCTATGGAGAATGGTTTCACACCTTGTGATGAGACAAAAAATGTGGAGCAGACACTTGTTACCGAAGATGGTAAACTTTGGAAACCAAGAAATACATCACGTAACAGATATGGCGAAACCGTTACATTGCGTTGGGGATTGGCAACTTCAAACAACTGGATTTCGGCTTATCTAATGAGCAAGTTGAATCCTTATTCATTCAAGAAACTTATACATCAATTTGGTCTGCTGAATAAAGAGATTGAACCGACATTGTCTCTGTCGCTTGGTGTCTGTGATGCCTCTGTAGCCGAAATGGTTAGTGCATACACAACATTTGTGGGCAAAGGTATCCGCACATCACCGCTAATGGTAACACAAATAAAAGACAACGCCGGTAATGTTCTTGCAACCTTCTCTGCAGCCAAAACCGAGGTTATTAGCGAGGAGAGTTCATACAAAATGATAGAGATGCTGCGTGCCGTAATTAACGAGGGTACAGGTGGACGTGTCAGACGTGTGTATGGTATAACAGCCGATATGGGTGGAAAGACTGGTACTACACAGAATAACTCCGATGGTTGGTTCATGGGCTTTACACCGTCTCTTGTTACAGGCTGCTGGGTTGGTGGAGAAGAACGCGATATTCACTTTGACAACCTGAGCGACGGTCAGGGTGCATCAATGGCATTGCCCATTTGGGGATTGTACATGAATAAGGTCTATGCCGATGAGTCATTGCCATATTCACAAGAGGAGACATTCGACATTCCCGAGAATTTCAATCCTTGTGGCATTAAAACCATTTCAAGCGTCATCAGCAACAATAACACTACTGATGATATTTCCGAAGAATATGATGATGAGGAGGAGAGCGTTGTTGTCAATACATCATCGGAAGAGCAGGAAGAGGTTATGGATGATTTCTTCCAATAAGATTCTGATTTATGAAAACCCCACCTGTAATACATCCAATGGATGTTCAAGAGTTACCGTTGCCGGTAGTACGCAACCTGCCCAACGGTATCCCTCTTTATAATATAAGCGGAGACAACAGCCCTGCATTACGACTTGAAATCCTTTTTAAGGGTGGTTATGCAATTCAGGACAAGCCATTGCAGGCAACAATAACCAATCGCATGCTGCGTGAGGGTGCCGGCAAAATGACAGGACAAGAGATTTCGCAGAAACTCGACTATTACGGTGCATGGATAGAAACTTATTCATCGCAAAATTGTAACCATTTAGTTCTCTATTCTTTATCCAAACACTTCCTGTCTATTGTAAAATTACTTGAAGATATTATAAAAAATCCCACTTTCACCGAAGATAATCTCGAATTGGTAAAGAGAAATGGAAAGGCTTGCTTTGAGATAAACTCACAAAAAGTAGATATCGTTTCACAACGCTATTTTGAGAACGCCTTATGGGGTACAGAACATCCATTGGCACATATTGTAGAGACAAGTGATTACGATAATATAACAAGGGATGATGTAAAGTCTTATTACAGGAAAGTCTATAACAGCAACAACTGCGTGATCTTTCTCTCGGGAGAACTGACCAACGATATATACGAAGGCTTGTCAAATTGTTTTGGCCTTGAGAAATGGGGCAGTGACAATATTATCGACAAGCAATCGGTTCAACCTCCGACAACAGAATATGGCAAACATAAAGTATCGCTACCGAACTCAATACAGAGTGATGTTAAAATCGGTTTTATGGCCATGGATGCCTCACATGAGAATTTTCATGCATTCCGTTTTCTCTCAGTACTTCTTGGTGGTTATTTCGGAAGCCGCCTGATGAGTAATATCCGCGAGGAAAACGGATATACTTATCACATAGCATCAGAAGTTGATGCTTACGGACACCATAATGCCTTTATGATAAGTTCCGAGACTGCAAATGAATATGTAACACCTTGCATCAATGAGATATACAAAGAGATAAAGCGTCTTTATACAGAGCCTATTCCAGAAACCGAAGTTGAGCATGTACGTAACTATATACTTGGTGAGATGTGCAGAGAATGTGAGGGAATTACAGCCAAGGCGGAAGTATTTGTAAATGCTTGGTTATCAGGAAATGATTTATCGTCGGTTAATGAATATCTTAAAGTTGTAAAAAGCATTACTGCACAGGAACTTTCTGCCGTAGCCAAACGGTGGTTCGGAAACGACAGACCTATGATAGAGATTGTAGCTGGTGAAATTTAAATCAAGAAATAGACTATAAATATTACAAGATCATCGATAAAGCCAACAAAACCGTTGCGGTAACATATACAGGAAATTCTTCTTATAACACAAATAAATACACCGGAAATATTGTCTTTTTCAACATTATTACTATTTTTGCAGTAAACCGCAAAAACATTCTGCAATCGTTGTAAAAAAACAAGAACAGATGAAGCACATTCTATATACGATATCTTTTATACTGCTTTTCTGCAGTTTTGTTGAGGGAGCTTATGCTTCCCAAACAAATTGTGCAATTCTGCCCGCTTCTACCGATAAAAAGGCAACGATTGAAAATCCCGTTAAAAACAGAAAAAGAAAAAAGCCCATAGTAAAGCTTGTTATGAAATATGGTGCTGTATATGAAGGCGAAGTTTTGGCAAAACGCCCTCATGGATATGGCAAAATGGTCTATACCAATGGAGATATTTACGAAGGCACTTTTGTAAAGGGTAAGAGAGAGGGCAGAGGCGTTCTTAAATTCAAAAACGGAGAAATTTACGAAGGAGAATACGGTAACGACCACCGTAACGGCAAAGGCAGACTGACTTTTGCCGATGGTTCCGTTTATGATGGTTTTTGGGAGAATAACAGACGATGCGGTTATGGTAGAATGGATTACCCCAATGGAGATTTCTTTGTTGGGACTTGGGATAACGACATTCGTTCAGGATTCGGAAGCTATCGTTACTCTTCGGGAGCCGGTTATGTTGGAGACTGGAACAACGACAAATACTGTGGCATGGGCACTTTTACTTGGGATAATGGTGACAGATATGTCGGCAGTTGGTATTCGGGCAAACGCTATGGTGATGGCAAATATATTACAGCCGAAGGCTCTACATATACTGGTAAATGGGTAAATAACAATTGTGAAGGTGAAGGAAAATACTTTGCTGCAAATGGAGATGTATATATTGGTGGCTTTCTTAACGGACAATGGCATGGTAAGGGAGAATTTACCGGTAACGATGGTACATCATATACCGGAGATTTCAAGAACGGCATGTGTCATGGAAAGGGAAAAATGGTCTTTTCCAACGGGGATATATATGAAGGTGAATGGGCTGAAAATAAACGTTGCGGAAAAGGCACATATACTTGGGATAACGGAGATGTTTATGAAGGCGGTTGGCTGAATGATATGATGCACGGAGCCGGTACTCTGCGTTTGACTAACGGAGTGGAATACAAAGGAGGTTATCTCAATGGAAAAGAGGAGGGAGCCGGTGTTGCCATAGACAAAGCCGGTCTCAGATATGAAGGATGTTTTATAGAAGGTGAAAGAGATGGAAAATTCTTTATAAAGAATTCCGAGGGCAACCTCATTGGCGAATATACTTTTGAAAAAGAAAGTATAAAAAAGAAAAATAACTGACAAAAACTTATAACTATGATTTTGGACGCATTGGAAAATTTGGGGATGTATGCAACATTAAACCCCAACTTTCCTAAAGCTATTGAATTTATTCAAAACACAAATCTTGCGGCACTACCAACCGGAAGAAACGAGGTTTGTGGCGACCTTGTCTTTGCAAATGTTGTAGAGGTTAAGACTAAAAGCAAAGAGGTTGCACAGATTGAGATTCATCGCAAATATATTGATTTGCAAATTCCCCTTTCTGGCGATGAAACAATGGGTTATACACCTATTGCAGAATTGCCATACGCAGAATTTGTTGAAGCCGATGATGCATCGCTATATCCTGCGGATTTGAATGCCAGAGATTATTTCAATGTCAAACGAGGTGAATTTGTAATATTCTTTCCACAAGACGGACATGCACCGGCTATCACTTCAGAACCATTGAAAAAGGTCATAGTAAAAATTGCAATAGAATAATAACAACCATAAATATTTTCGATTATGCTTAAATTTGTTGAACGTGATGCTTATTTGGCTCCTTATAATTTGAGTATAGAGGGCAGACACCGCTATTTTCTACAGAGAGAACGAGAATTGACCAAGAATGGCCGCCAGTCTCTATCTGATTTCGCTTCGGGTTATCTCTACTTTGGACTTCACCGTACATCTACCGGTTGGATTTTCCGTGAGTGGGCACCAAATGCTACAAAGATTGTGCTTGTAGGTGATTTCTCTAATTGGGAAGAACGTCCCGAATATGAGTTGAAACAACTTGCCGGTGGTGTTTGGGAACGAAAGATACCTCGTAAAGCTCTCTCTCATGGGCAGCTATACAAAATGAAGGTATATTGGAAAGGCGGATGCGGCGAGCGTATCCCCGCATGGACACGAAGAGTGGTTCAGGATGAGACTACAAAGATATTCAGTGCTCAAGTGTGGGCTCCCGAACAGGAATATGTATTCAAGAACAAGAAATTTACGGCAAAACGTACTCCGTTGCTAATATACGAGTGCCACATAGGTATGGCACAAGAGGAGGAGAAAGTTGGAACATATCGCGAGTTTCGCGAGAAGATACTTCCTCGCGTAGCTGCCGACGGCTATAACTGCATACAGATAATGGCTATACAGGAACACCCTTATTATGGCAGTTTCGGTTACCACGTATCTAATTTCTTTGCTGCATCATCACGTTTTGGAACACCCGAAGAGTTGAAAGAACTCATTGATGCTGCTCATGGTATGGGTATTGCTGTAATCATGGACTTAGTACACTCTCATGCAGTAAAAAATGAGAACGAAGGCTTGGGCTTACTCGCCGGTGATCCTGCACAATACTTCTATGGCGATGACAAACGTATTCATAGTGCATGGGATTCACTATGCTTCGATTATGGCAAGAATGAAGTAGTACACTTCCTTTTGTCAAATTGCAAATATTGGATGGAGGAGTTCAAGTTCGACGGTTTCCGTTTCGATGGTGTGACATCAATGATATATTACAGCCATGGTCTCGGCGAGGCTTTCTGTACCTATGCCGACTATTACAATGCCGGGCAAAACGGTGATGCTATATGCTATCTGACATTGGCTAACCGCTTAATACATCAATTGAATCCTAAAGCAATTACTATTGCCGAAGAGGTTTCAGGTATGCCCGGTCTTGCTGCACCAATAGAAGATGGTGGTTATGGTTTCGACTATCGCATGGCGATGAACATCCCCGACTTCTGGATTAAGATAATAAAGGAGCGTAAGGACGAGGATTGGAAACCTTCTGAAATTTTCTGGGAACTTACCAATCGTCGTAAGGACGAAAAGACCATTTCCTATGCCGAAAGCCATGATCAGGCATTAGTGGGCGACAAAACAATTATTTTCCGTCTTATTGATGCCGATATGTATTGGCATTTCAATCGTGGCGACGAGACTTATATGGTTTCTCGCGGTATCGCCCTGCATAAGATGATACGCTTGATGACACTTGCAACAATCAATGGAGGATACTTGAACTTTATGGGTAACGAGTTCGGTCATCCCGAATGGATTGATTTCCCACGTGAAGGTAACGGCTGGAGTCACAAATATGCACGTCGCCAATGGAGCCTTGTCGATAACCCCAATTACAACTATACATTGCTGGGACAATTTGATAAGGAGATGGTTGAATTGATAGGTGATGTCCGCAATTTCCAGAATCGTCCTGTACAGGAAATTTGGCATAACGACGGTGACCAAGTATTGGCATTCTCACGTAAAGACTTGATATTTGTCTTCAATTTCAGTCCTAATCGCTCATTTACCGATTATGGTCTGCTTGTTCCCGAAGGCTCATATTCTATAGTTTTGAATACTGATGCTGAACGCTTTGGTGGAAACTCGTTTGTAGATGAGTCACAGACACACTTTACTATGTACGACAAATTACATGCACGTCGCAAGAAAGGTTGGTTACAGTTGTACTTGCCTGCACGCACTGCATTGGTCTTGAAAAAGAATAAAGAGTAATCAGAGAATGAGAAATAAAGAGGAAGTACGCTTGCAAAGGGTAGTGGCAACAGTGTGTGCCACTATCTTTGCCTGTTTTTCATTTTTCTTCGTTGCCATATATCAATCACCTTTGATAGAATTGGTCTATGACAAATACGCCACAGGAAAATTAGACTACAATAACTATGTTGTTGGCGGAACATTTTCTATACTCCTGACCTTGCTTGCACTTTGGCTGAATAAATTCACTAAGTTCCAGCGTGAATGGACGGCAACTGCTTACCTGCCATCGGCATTGCTTTTAGCTTTTTTTACTGACATTGACAATTCGCTGTACACCAAAGAATATGATTTTTCATCTTGGATAATAGTGGCCACAATTGTTATAGTCGTTTATTTGTTTTTGGCATTTGTCCTTAAACGTGTATTGTTTGAAAAGATAAAGAATCCGGCATTCACGACAAGCCGTATGATATGGCGTAATCTGGTTCTTCTTGTATTGATTTTCTGTTTGACCGGTACACTCTCTAATGGTGAAGAGAATTTTAAAAGAGAAGCATTGATTTCGTCATTATACAAGAAAGGAGACATTGAAGGAGCTGTAAATGTTGGCAAACTATCATTACATGCATCAAAGGATTTGACAACCTACCGAGCATATATTCTTGCTAAAGAAAATATGCTCGGCGAAAAACTGTTTGAGTATCCGCAATTATACGGTTCTTCGGCACTCATTCCACAAAAAGAACAGACATCGCCGCTTGTACCAGATAGCGTTTTTACTTTATTGGCAACAGATGTGGTTGAAGGCGAGAGTGCTTACGATTATATAAAACGTGCTTTTGACTTAGACACAGCAAATATTCATGCACGTGATTATTATCTTTCGGCATTGTTGCTTGACAAGCGTCTGCCGGAGTTTGCGATAGCCTTAAAGGATTTTTATCCCAACTTTGAGAAACTGCCCAAACACTATTGCGAAGCTCTATTGCTGTATGCACACATTGAAATGGATAACAATATTTTGAAGCAACTGGACGCCTATCAAGAATTTGTTGAAAGATATTCCGACTTTGTTGTTACAGAATCAAAATATGACGACGAGTATATAAGAGGCAATTATATACGTAAGAAATTTAGTGACACCTATTGGTGGTATTACCTTTATAGTTATTGATTATTAAACCTTAATTCAGGGGTGTTCAAGAAACAATTTGGACACCCTCTTTTTTTTCATATGCAGATGTCCTGCATCAAATATTGTCCTTTTTTATTAAAAACTTTTTAAAAAACAAAGTTGTTATTTTCACGAAATGTTGTAATTTTGTAAATTATGTGAAATATCTTGCTAGAGTAAAAAAATGGATTGAATTTGGAAAAGATATTTTAATGACAAAATCATATTTTTGCTAAGGAAAATATTAAAAACAACTATATATCATGGAAAATAAAATTCAGGAATTAACCGAGAAAATCTATGCCGAAGGTGTAGAAAAAGGAAAAGTTGAAGCAGAGCGTCTTGTTGAGGAGGCAAAGGCTCAGGCTGCTGCTATTTTGAAAGAAGCTCAAGCAGAAGCTGAAGCTATTGTTGCCAAAGCGGAGAAAAAAGCGACAGAACTTGATGCAAACGCTCATTCAGAGATTAAACTTTACGGAGCTCAGGCTGTAGGTGCGTTGAAATCGGAAGTTGCAAATATGATTACCGACACCATTGTAAAGAGTGCTGTAAAGGAGTCTTTGACTGCAGATACCATGAAATCAGTACTTGTTAAGATTGCAGAACGTTGGAGTGCTAATGAGCAGATTGTCATTTCAACAGCCGAGGCTGCTGAATTGAAAGCATACTTCACAAAGAATGCAAAAACATTGCTTGACAAAGGTGTAGAGATTAAGCAGGTAAACGGTTTGAAGACAGCGTTTTCAATAGCTCCTGCTGACGGTTCATACAAGGTTAATTTCGGTGAGGCTGAATTCGAGGCTTTCTTCAAGGCATTCCTTCGTCCTCAAATGGTAGAACTTCTATTTTAAAAATCAATGAGCAACTACTATTGCTTGGTAGCCGGCTTGCCCGATGTCTCTTTTGATGGTAGCAGGGTGGCTTTTACTGTTGAACGCTTCAAAGAGGAAATTTATCCTTCGCTTTCGGCTGATGATGCCCGTTGCGTGGATTTATTCTTCTTGTCGCGTGACAATGCCAACATTCTTACAATACTCCGTAATGGTGAAGATGCTGTTTTGAATTCCCTTGGCTGCTATTCACAAAAGGAGTTGGAAGAGATAATCTCATCGGCAAAAAACGGTGATATACCGGTAGAGGGCATACCTTCGTACATATATCGTTTCTTTGAATATTATGTTGCAAACGAAGCAAATGAAAACATAATATGGGAAGATGTTCTTAGTTCATACTATTATGAGTATGCAACAAAATGCAAAAACAGTTTCGTTGCAGAATGGTTTACATTCAATTTGAACGTAAATAATATTCTTGTGGCATTAGCAGCCCGCAAATACAAACTAAGTGTTGCCGATGCAATAATTGGTGACGGCGAGATTGCCGAAGCGTTGCGTACATCGGGAGCACGTGATTTTGGTTTGACAGGAACTGTTGAATATCTTGAGACATTGCAACGCCTGAGCGAAAACAGCATGCTGCAGGAACGTGAGCACCAACTCGATGAAATGCGTTGGAAGTGGCTCGATGAGAATTCTGTTTTCAATTATTTCTCAGTAGAGAAACTTTTTGGTTTTCTCATAAAACTTAGCATTATAGAGCGTTGGATGATACTTGATGCCGAAAAAGGCATGAAGCGTTATAACGAAATGATTGCCGCATTGAAAAGCGGTATGGACAAAGAGTCCGTTGTGTTGTAAATAAAAAATAAAATATAGAATATAAATATGGCAACAAAAGGAAAAGTTACCGGTGTTATAGCAAACATGGTGCTTCTGGCTGTAGATGGCCCGGTGGCACAGAATGAGATTTGCTACATCAAAACCGGTGGAGACCGTTTGATGGCAGAGGTCATCAAAATAAACGGTGCCAAGGTGTATGTTCAGGTTTTTGAGAGCACACGCCGTTTGAAAATTGGTGAAGAGGCAGAGTTTACCGGCCACATGCTTGAGGTGTCATTGGCACCTGGTATGTTGTCAAAGAACTATGATGGTTTGCAGAACGACCTCGACAAAATGGAAGGCGTTTTCTTGAAACGCGGTGATTACACAAACCCTCTTGACGAAGAAAAGCTATGGCAGTTTGAGCCACTTGTAAAAGTTGGTGATACTGTTGGTGCAGCAGCATGGTTGGGTAGTGTAGAGGAGAATCATCAGCCATTAAAGATTATGGCTCCTTTCGGTATTGAGGGTACATGGACTGTAAAATCCATAGCGACAGCCGGTGAATACAAAATCACAGATACTATTGCAGTTATTGCAAACGCCGAAGGCGAAGAGAGAGAGCTGAACATGATTCAGAAATGGCCGGTGCGTGTGGCTATGTCAGACTACAAAGAGAAACCACGTCCATTCAAACTCCTCGAGACCGGTGTACGCACAATAGACACACTGAACCCTATTGTAGAAGGTGGTACAGGTTTTATCCCCGGACCTTTCGGTACAGGTAAGACCGTATTGCAGCACGCTATTTCAAAACAGGCAGAAGCAGATATCGTTATTATTGCAGCATGTGGTGAGCGTGCCAACGAGGTTGTAGAAATCTTTACAGAGTTTCCAGAACTTGTCGATCCTCACACAGGTCGTAAATTGATGGAACGTACAATCATTATCGCCAACACCTCAAACATGCCGGTTGCAGCACGTGAGGCTTCGGTTTATACAGCAATGACCATTGCCGAGTATTACCGTGCAATGGGATTGAGAGTTCTTCTCATGGCTGACTCAACATCACGTTGGGCACAGGCTCTACGTGAGATGTCTAACCGTATGGAAGAGTTGCCTGGTCCCGATGCATTCCCTATGGATATTTCATCAATTATTGCCAACTTCTATAGCCGTGCCGGATTTGTATATCTCAATAACGGTAATGCAGGTTCTATCACTTTCATTGGTACTGTATCACCAGCCGGTGGTAACCTCAAGGAGCCTGTAACAGAAAATACCAAGAAGGTTGCACGTTGTTTCTATGCTCTTGAGCAGGACCGTGCCGACAAAAAACGTTACCCGGCTGTAAACCCTATTGACTCATATTCAAAGTACATTGAATACCCCGAATTTGAACAGTTCATTTCGGCACGTATCGGTGACGATTGGTTGTCTATGGTAAACGAAGCAAAGACACGTCTGTTGCGTGGTAAGGAGATTGCAGAGCAGATCAACATCCTTGGTGATGACGGTGTACCTGTGGATTACCACGTTACATTCTGGAAATCGGAACTTATTGACTTTGTTGTATTGCAGCAGGATGCCTTTGACGAAATCGATGCGGTGACACCACTTGAACGTCAACAGGAAATCTTGAGTATTGTGACAAATATCTGTCGTGCAGAATATGACTTTGAAGAATTCCAGCAGGTAACTGATTTCTTCAAGAAAGTAATCAACATTTGCAAACAGATGAACTATTCTGAGTTCAAGGGAGAAAAGTACAGTTCTTATTATGCCGAACTGATGGAATTTCTTGCTACAAGACAAGCTGTTTAACGATTAACGACAAAAAATATGGCTACAGAAGCATTCCAGAAAATATATACAAAAATCAATGCTATTACCAAAGCTACTTGCTCATTGAAAGCTACAGGTGTAGGTTATGATGAACTTGCTACGGTAAATGGTAAACTCGCTCAGGTTGTAAAGATTATGGGCGACGAGGTAACCCTTCAGGTATTTGAAGGTACAGGTGGTATCCCAACTGATGCCGAGGTGGTATTCTTGGGCAAGGCTCCTACATTGAAGGTGAGCGACCAGCTTGCAGGACGTTTCTTCAACGCATACGGTGACCCAATTGACGGCGGTCCTGCTGTTGAAGGCGTGGAGGTTGAGATTGGCGGTCCTTCGGTAAACCCAGTACGTCGCAAGCAGCCTTCAGAGCTTATTGCAACAGGTATAGCCGGTATTGACCTTAACAACACATTGGTTACAGGACAGAAGATTCCTTTCTTCGCCGATCCTGACCAGCCTTACAACCAGGTAATGGCTAACGTGGCGATGCGTGCCGAGACAGACAAGATCATCCTCGGTGGTATGGGTATGACAAACGACGATTACCTATACTTCAAGCACCTCTTTACAAACGCCGGTGCACTTGACCGCATCATCTCGTTCATGAACACAACAGAAGACCCTGCGGTTGAGCGTTTGCTTATCCCCGACATGGCTCTTACTGCAGCTGAATACTTTGCTGTTGAAAAGAACCAGAAAGTACTTGTACTGCTCACCGACATGACAATGTATGCCGATGCTCTCTCCATCGTTTCTAACCGTATGGACCAGATTCCATCAAAAGACTCAATGCCGGGTTCACTCTATTCAGACCTTGCAAAGATCTATGAGAAGGCAGTGCAGTTCCCTGCAGGAGGTTCAATAACCATTATTGCGGTAACAACACTATCTGGTGGCGATATTACACATGCTGTACCCGACAATACCGGTTACATTACCGAAGGACAGTTGTTCTTGCGTCGCGACAGCGATATCGGTAAGGTTATTGTCGATCCATTCCGTTCATTATCACGTCTGAAACAGCTTGTATCAGGTAAAAAGACACGTAAAGACCACCCACAGGTTATGAATGCTGCGGTACGTCTTTATGCCGATGCTGCAAATGCAAAGACAAAGTTGGAGAACGGTTTCGACCTCACCGACTATGACAAACGTACATTGTCTTTTGCCAAGGATTACTCAGACAAGCTATTGGCTATTGACGTAAACCTTAATACAACAGAAATGCTTGATGTTACTTGGGGACTATTCTCTAAATACTTCAAGCCCGAAGAGGTTAATATCCGTCAGGAGTTGGTAGATACATATTGGAAAAAGTGAATTTAGAACAAGAAAAGCATAATGATTGCATTTCAATATAATAAAACATCTCTTCAGCACCTTGAAAAGCAACTTAAGATGCGTGTAAGAACTCTTCCTATCATCAAGAATAAGGAGAGTGCATTGCGTATCGAGGTGAAGAAATGCAAGGCTGAAATGCAGCAACACGATGAGGAGTACGCAATGCAACTCGAACAATACCGTGCTTTGTTTGCCCTGTGGAACGAGTTTGATCCGGCACTTGTAAAAACCGGAGAACTTATCATTGGCCGACAAAAGCTTGCCGGAGTACAAGTTCCTGTTTTGGAAAAAGCCTCATTTATCGTTGCTCCTTACAGTCTTTTCAACTCACCAAAATGGTTTGCCGACGGTATTGAGTTGCTGAAAGATATGGCAATGACGGCAATACGCCGCGAATTGCTGAACCGTAAGCTCCGACTATTGGAAACTGCACGAAAAAAGACAACCCAAAAGGTTAATCTTTTTGAAAAAGTACAGATACCCGGATATCAGGATGCTATACGAAAGATTAAACGATTTATGGAGGACGAAGAGAACCTTTCCAAATCATCACAGAAGATTCTTAAGTCCTTGTTGGAACAGAGAGAGGAGGTTGCCGTATGATAACAAAAATGAACAAACTTACACTTCTTGTGTATCACAAGGAGTACACGGCATTCCTTGAGCGTCTGCGTGAGATTGGAGTTGTACACATTGTAGAACGCGAAAAGGGTGGTGTTGAGGACCCTGAGCTTGAGAAACAATTGGCAATAGCCAATCGCTACACCCGTGCTATAAAACGCCTTGAACAGTGTGCTGTCGAGAATCACGCTCAGGTAACAGATATTATCAATGCATTTGATGTTGTAGAACAAAGCGAAACGCTTGTAGCAGAGATTGAACAGTACAAAACACTATTACAGGTTGTTGAGAAAGATATTGCCACACTTGAGCCTTGGGGAGATTTCAAGTTCTCGACACTTGAAAAACTTGAAAAAGCAGGCTATGAGGTACGCTTCTTTATGTCAAACATCAAAAACTATGATGGCGAATGGGAGAAGAGATACAACGCGATAAAAGTTGCCGAGAAACAGTCACGCATATACTTCGTGACCGTAACTCCAAGCGGTATTGTTGTTGATATTGATGCAGAACCGGCAAGATTGCCATCTTCTTCGCTTTCAAAACTGATAAGTGAAAAAGATCGTGTCCTCAAAAATATAGAAGCCAAGACAGCAGATCTTGAAACTCTTGCAGCAGAGCAGTTGAACACATTACGTGAAGCACATGCACAACTGTTGCACAATATTGAGTTTGCAAAGGTTGTTCTTGACGGAAAGAAGGTATCGGGTGACAAGTTATTGTTGCTCGAAGGTTGGTTCCCTGAAGAAAACACTGCTGAGCTAAAAGCTATGCTTGACGAAAGCGGTGCGTTCTATGAGATTAGAGCTGTAAAACGTGGCGATTCTGCACCTGTCAAGCTCAAGAACAATGCCTTTACACGAATGTATGAAATGCTAACAAAGATGTATGGTATGCCAAGCGGTACAGATTTCGATCCTACACCAATCGTGGCACCATTCTTCTCTTTATTCTTCGCATTCTGTATGGGAGATGCCGGATATGGTCTAATATTGATTCTGTTAGGTTTTATACTAAAGAAGAAGGTTGGCAAGGATATGGCAGGAATGATGAACCTTGTGATAACACTTGGTATCTTCACCACTGTGCTTGGTTCCTTGCTGGGAACATTCTTTGGTATAAGCCTTGTGAATTCAGATATTCCACAACACCTGAAGAACTTCATAATCTCGGGTAATGTAGAACTATTCGGCTCCACATACGATAAACAAATGGTGTTGGCATTGCTTATTGGTGTAGTACATATTTCGTTGGCTATGACAGTTAAAGCAATAAACAGCACTGTATTCTACGGCTTCAAAGCTTCTCTCAGTTCTTGGGGTTGGTGGTTGGTTGTTGTTGGCGGTGTAATAGTAGGTACACTTACATTCCTGAGTGTAATACCGGCTGAACTCTCAAAGTGGGTACTTATTTCCGTTGGAGGCTTAGGAGCTATTGGAATCTACATCCTGAATGACTTGCGTCGCAATATCCTTATAAATATCGGTGCAGGTTTATGGGATACCTACAATATGGCATCGGGCTTATTAGGTGATATTCTATCATATATCCGTCTCTTCGCTCTTGGCTTGGCCGGAGGTATGTTAGGACAGACATTCAACAGCCTTGCAATGATGGTTGTCGATGGCAAAGAGGGTATAGCAGCTGTTTTGGGTTGGGTAGGATTTGGACTTATTATTATCCTTGGCCATACACTTAACATTGCAATGTCATGCCTCAGTGCCTTTGTACACCCTCTACGTTTAACATTTGTAGAGTATTTCAAGAATGCAGGTTACGACGGAAAGGGCGTAGAATACAAACCTTTCAAAAACAAAGAAGTATAAACAATAAAATAAATATTAAAAAATTAAACATTATGGAACTTTTATTAGGTTATTTAGGAATGGGTCTCATGTTGGGACTTGCTGGTATCGGTAGTTGCTATGGTACAACCATCGCTGGTAATGCTGCTGAAGGTGCATTAAAGAAAGATTCTTCAAAGTCTGCAGGCTACATGATTCTTTCAGCACTTCCTGCAACACAGGGTCTTTATGGTTTCTTGGCTTTCCTTCTCCACTTTGGTAAAGTAACAGCTGAAACAGGTATGTTATGGTTTGGTGTTGGTATCGGTGTTGGTATCGTTTGTCTTTTCTCTGCAATCCGTCAGGGCCAGGTTTGTGCAAATGGTATCGTTGGTATGTCACAGGGCCACGATGTTCAGACAAACACAATGATTTACGCAGCGTTCCCTGAGTTCTACGCAATTCTTGCACTCGTTGCTACATTCTTGGTATAATATTAAAGATAATTACAATCAAAAGAGACTCTCAATTTGTCAAATTGAGAGTCTCTTTTGATTTAAAATAGGGTTTAATACTTTGAGCCTTGTTATTATTTTGTTTCTTGTTTTTGTTTTTTAAAGTCATCTTAATCTTTGGTAATTCGAAAGTTATTTTGTAATTTTGCACCTCATTTTGGGAGAGGGGGTTCTTTCTCTCCATTTGTTATTAGTTAAGGTATCACGGAATGTGTACCTTTATTTTTGAAATTTTACTGATAGATGAAAAAAGAATTATTGCGTCCCGACTATCTTTTTGAAATCAGTTGGGAGGTTTGTAACAAGGTCGGTGGTATATATACAGTAGTTTCTACAAAAGCTTTGACTTTGTCTCAGGTAGAAGGCTTGAATACCATATATATAGGTCCTGACTTGTGGAAAGAAAAGGAAAATCCTTTGTTTACTGAAGATAAACGCTTGTGGAATTCATGGTGCAAGAGTGCTTGCAACGATAAAATGACCGTTCGTTGTGGTTATTGGGAAA
Organism: Bacteroidaceae bacterium; assembly: GCA_017647975.1. Taxonomy (GTDB): domain Bacteria; phylum Bacteroidota; class Bacteroidia; order Bacteroidales; family Bacteroidaceae; genus HGM04593. The sequence goes on from JAGCJL010000064.1 coordinate 21,097, forward strand.
TTCCCGGCCGTCCTAAAGTAATTCTCGTTGATTATACCGGTTACATGGAAGATAAAGATGCCATCTACGGCCAGCTATGGAGCGATTTCGGCGTCGATTCTCTGCACGGTTACGGCGATTATGACGATTCTATGATTTTTGGCTACGCGGTAGGAAAAGTTATCGAGAGTTTCTACAATGCCAATATAAAGAAAAACGACAGAGTAGTGGTTCAGGCTCATGAGTGGCAGAGCGGTAATGCAGCTCTTTATGTAAAGAAAAACCTTCCTCAGGTAGGTACAATCTTTACAACCCACGCTACAAGTACCGGACGTTCTATTGCCTCTAACGGCAAACCACTTTACGACTATTTTGAGGGTTACAACGGCGACCAGATGGCTGCAGAACTTAATGTTGAATCAAAACAGTCTGTGGAAAAGACAACAGCATTGAATGTCGATTGCTTCACCACAGTAAGCGAGATTACAGCACGCGAGTGTAAACAGCTTATAGGCCGCGAATGTGATGTTATCCTTGAGAATGGTTTTGAAAAGGATTTCGTTCCTGTTGGACGAAATTTTACTGCAAAAAGAAAAGTTGCACGCGATGCACGCCTACGTGTTGCTTCGGCTCTCACAGGCGACAAAATCTCCGATGATGCTATTATAATAGGTATTGGTGGTCGTATGGAGATGCGTAACAAGGGTATTGATATGTTCCTTGAATCAATGGCACGCCTTAACGCATGTGGCGAACTTGAACGTGACGTGGTTGCATTCATTGATGTACCCGCATGGTCTGATGATGCACGCGAGGATCTTGTAAAACGTCTAAAGCAGGATAAAGACAGCTGGGATACTCCTCTGCCAAATCCATACCTTACACACAACCTAAACAACTTCTATGACGATGCCATTGCTTGTAAGATAAGAGAGATGCACATCGACAACCGCACAGGAAAGAACCGTGTAAAGGTAATTTATGTACCATGCTACTTGAAAGGTAACGACGGTATCTTCAATATGGATTATTATGATGTGCTTATTGGTAATGACTTGAGCATTTATCCTTCATACTACGAACCATGGGGTTACACTCCGCTTGAGAGTGCGGCATTCCACATACCAACAATAACTACAGAATTGGCAGGTTTTGGTCTTTGGGTAAATTCTATACTTGGCCGTGAAGGCAAACTAGCTGATGGAGTAGAGGTTATATGCAGAAATGACAGCAACTATTTCGATGCAGCCGAGGTTATTACAAAAACTATTTGTATCTTTGCAAAACTTTCTGAAAAAGAGGTTTCTGACTACAGAAAGAAGGTTGCTAAAATTGCCGATAAAGCATTGTGGAAGCATTTCATAAAGAACTACTTTAATGCTTACGATTTTGCTCTTGCGGCAGCTGAAAAAAGAAAATAAAAAACGAAATATTCATTTAATTAAAAAAATATGATTGCTATTAGTAACACAAACCAACCAAGTTGGAAAACTGTTAATGTTAAATCTTACATTCCCGAGGCTTTGAAATCACTCGAGGAATTGTCTCGTAACCTTTGGTGGGTATGGAACGAAGAGGCTAAGGAACTTTTCGCTATGCTCGACCAGGACCTTTACAAAGCTTGTTCAGGCAACCCTGTTCTCTTGCTTGAGAAATTGGGTGTTGAGAAGTTGGACGAACTTGCAAAGGACAAGAAAGTTCTTGATAAACTTGCAAAAGTTTATGCCGATTTACGCAAATATATGGATGTTAAGCC
>JAGCJL010000065.1 GCA_017647975.1 Bacteroidaceae bacterium
AATATTCTTACCTATGTCGATATCGGCAATATCAATAGAGAGAATCTCAAATGCAGTACCTGCATCAAGACCTTTCTTGAGCACAAGTTTCGATATTGAATCGGGGTTCTCGAGCACCGCCTTATGACTTTCGGCAGAACCGATAGAAGATACAATACCTTCACCTACACGAGCAAGAACAGTATCTTCACCAGCACCACCAACTAGTCGCTTGATATTGGCACGCACCGTAACACGGGCTATGGCAATAAGCTGAATACCGTCCTTGGCCACCGCTGTGACATGAGGTGTGTCAATGACCTTGGGGTTCACCGACATCTGCACAGCCTCGAACACGTCACGACCGGCAAGGTCAATGGCAGTTGCCATCTGGAATGTCAGTTCTATATTAGCCTTTGAAGCCGAGACAAGGGCATGTACGACCTTCTCTACATGACCGCCGGCAAGGTAGTGTGCCTCAAGGCTGTCACGTGTTATGTTTTCGAGTCCCGCCTTGTGTGCCTCAATCATGGCCTGCACAATAATTGATGGCGGCACATTACGGATACGCATCAAGAAGAGCTGCAATAAAGATATCTTAACTCCCGACACCTTGGCCGACAACCAAAGTACAAATGGTACATAATGGAAGAAGAGAGCCAAAAAGACTATTATTCCCACCACAAATCCGGCTATAAAGAAAGTATTGTCCATAATATAAATATTAAACGTTTATACTAAGTTATTTGTTTACACTCCTGACAAAAACAGAATCGCCCGAAAGACGTGACACCTCAATGGCCTCGCCTTCATCGATAAATCCATTCTCTGACTTCACCTCGGTTATAACGCCATTGATTTCAGCCTCGCCCATGAGAGCAAGTCTTGTACGTGCAACACCTTTGTCACCCACAGCGAATTTAGCCACATCAACAGTATCCACTTTTGAATCAATATTCTTTTTCAAGGCCACCCTGTCGAGCGTATTTCCGTACAATGCCCATAACACCAATAATAAGCATATCACACTTGCGACGGCCAATGTTACCCAACCGGCAATATCACCAATGATATAAAAAGCATAAAACACCGAACCTACCATAGAGAGAATACCCATTATACCCGAGACTCCCACTCCGGGAATAAACAATATCTCAACAACAAGCAACACCGTTGCCAAAAGCACCATAAGTGCGGTTATAGCATATTCCATAGTTTGTATTATTTATATATTTCTTCTTGTTCAATGCGTCTTATCTCACACTCCACATCTTTAAGACGTTGTTCCTCCTCTTCAATGGTATTTTCGAGTGTAAGTATATCCTGTGTCATATCACTTTTTACAGTTTTATTGGCCGAAGCATACTCATCACGTTTCATCTCGAGCAATGCTATATTGGTCTTTAATTGTCTTGTAGCCTCCAGCCACTCCTTAAAGAGAGTTTTTGCCTCCTCGCTCTTGAAGTCGGACAATTCACTGTAATCATAATTATCATCTATCACAAATACGAATTCATTTTTATTCTGTTTTGTCTCCTGATCAAACATCATCATTGCCAACTGCTGACGTGCACGTCGTACAACATCTTCATCGACTTGAGTATCTGCAATAGAAGAGATATCGGCATAACGCTGCAGTGTCTCAAAACCGAGAGCCTCATCATATCTCACCTTGTCGGGATTAGGGATAAAGACATAAACACAAACATATCCTTCGGGTTGGTTACGATCACTCGCAAACCAACCGATATTAGCCACCTCATTTATAGCCAACATATAATCATTGGCTGTTGAGTTGAATGGCATACTCAGATTGTCGGGACGCAAGAAACGTCCGGTCTCAGTATCAAGCATAGTCACAAAGAGATCATATCCGCCAATAGAGCCCTCGCCATCGCTTGCAAAGTAGAGTGTGACACCGTCGGCAAGCATAAATGGATAGTCATCATTACCATTTGTATCAAAGCCTTTTACCTGAACAGCCCTGCCCCATTCTTCACCCACCTTTGAGTTATGGAACAACTTCATCAGTTCCACATCCTCGTCAATATCCGAAAAATAGATATCAAAGCCGCGTTCCGACAAGTTCAGATAACCCGGCAATGTCTCATCATCAAAAAAGAGAGCATTAGTTGTAATAGAGCCAACATCGCTACCCATCTTATACGCCGAGAGGAAATTGTTCTTCTCTACCACAAAACTGTCAATAACACATATTTTCTCGCAGTTCATCACCTTACGGCGGTAACGTGTAGCCTCGGAAAGTTTTTTCTGATATATACGACACAAAGAGTCATTGTCGGTTGCATCAACAAAATTCTCATAATACTCTATCGCTGCCGGAATGTTTCTTTCGGCGTGAAGCATATCTCCAAGATATCGGTAAGCATTTACAATCTCCTGCGAAGCAGCCAATTCAAACAAAGGTCTTACATCAACTGAGTCTCCTGTTTCCAAACAACATACAGCATACCAAAAGTTCAATTCTCCGCTCTTGGGTGTCTTTTTCAACAGTTTCTCAAACATAGGCTTTGCCTCGGCATATTTCCCCTGAGAATAAAGTTTGCGGGCAAGAGTCTTATTCTGTGCTGTAACAGAACAAAGTGAGAAAAGACAAAGTATTACAGATATATATATATTTCTCATGATTATTCGCCATTTTTTGCGAATATAGTAAAATTAACTCCAAGAATAAAGAATTGAGTTCTTTTTTTATATAATTTTAAAACTAAACAGAAGAGAAAAACAAAACCGAGTTGAACATTCAACTCGGTTTCTTAAAACTTTTAATAACTTTTCTCTATATTCCAGACAAAAGCCCTCAGACCCAGCATCTCTGCATTTTCATCTATGTTCCTGAGTGCCTCCAGAAGCTTGTCAACAATGCTGTCGTCAACCATGGTTATGATACCGGAGTTCATAGACGCCCATGCGTGTGTGCCATAGTGGGGTTCACCGGTATTGCTTCCGCGTCCCTGCAACTGCTCGATAAATGAGAAACCGCGGCAGTTCAGACGGTCGAGGGCACTGACAACGGCATCTTTATGTGCCTGGTCAAATGCTATAAATACACCTTTCATATATATTATTTCTTTTTTTATTCCGGGGTGAAAACCACCCCGGATATGATTAAATCTTATTTTTTAGCGTTGATAAGCATCTCCTCGCTCTTGTGTTCCTTCCAGTACTGTACGAGTTCACGCTGCTTTCTCAGTTTCTTACGGTTACGCTTGATACCGTTGCTGCCAAAGATACAATACATAACCGGCGTGTAAACCAATGTCATGATTGTAGATACTGTAAGACCGCCGATAACGGCAACGCCCAACGGACGCCACATCTCGGCTCCCACGCCCTGGCTTGTAGCCAATGGTACCATACCGAGGATTGTAGTCAGTGTGGTCATAAGAATTGGACGCAAACGACTACGTGCAGCACGTACTGTAGCCTGTATAATACCAAGACCACGTTCACGTAACAACATTGTGTAGTCGATGAGTACAATACCGTTCTTTACAACAATACCAATGAGCATGATAGCACCTAAAATTGACATGATGTTCATTGTCGTTCCTGTTATGTAAAGAGCAAACAATACACCGCTCAATGCAAATGGAACCGAGAACATGATGATGAACGGATAGGTTAGTGACTCGAACTGTGCCGCCATAACGATGAATACCAATATGATGATGAGTATAGCAAGTACTCCCATCTCGGCATTAGACTCCATCTGGTCTTCATATGAACCGGCTACCTGTATCGAGTATCCGCTTGGTATCGCCATATCGTCGATAACTTTCATACCATATGCGACACCATCACTAAGTATAGCACCTGCAGCCATAACAGCATCTACAGTTACAATACGCTCACGGTCTTTGCGTTCGATGGTAGGCGGCAATTCACGCTGAACGACTTTACCTACATCTTTTACACGTACTTTACTGCCATTGTTTGAATATAGAATTACATTCTCAATGTTAGAGATACTTGTACGGCTTTCTGGTTCAAAGCGTACCTTTACATCATATTCATCACCATCTTCACGGAAGTATGTTGCAAGTGCACCGTTGAATCTGTTACGAAGGAATGTTGCAGCTGTACTTAGGTTCAATCCATGCATTGCCAACTTCTCACGGTCAAAGTCAACCTGATATTCTGGTTGGTATTTGCTACGGCTTATATTTACCTGAGAAATAAGAGGTGATATCTCAAGGTTGCGGGCAAGATTCTTTGCAAGAGAGTCTGTCACGGCAAAGTCGTAACCGTAAATTTCAAATGATGCAGCGACTTGTCCTCCCATGCCGCCTCCACCAGACTGGAGATTGTAGCGTTCAATTTCTGGGAAGTTGTTCTTAATATCAGCACGCATCTGGTCACATATTACAGATAGTCCAAGGTCACGTTCTGTCAATGGAACAAATGATATGTTGAATTTGATAATATGCGAACCGTTGTCGCTCATTGACGCAAAGGCATTATCTTCATCTGCCTGTCCTACAGTGAAGTTACATGCTCTTAAATCCTCTCCATAACGTTCCATCCATAGATTGGTAAGTCTTAGACCTACCTCCTCGGCTCTCTCTACACGGGTACCTATGGGCAACTCTAATGTTGCAGATGCACGGGCACTATCCTGTGAGGGGAAGAATTCGCTCTTGATACTTGAGAACGTAAACAAGCTGGCAATGAATACTGAGAAACAGGCAATAAGCACAGTCCAACGATGGCGTACAGCCCAATTGATTCGCTTGGCATACCAGTTGTCGAGTTTGTCAAGTCCACGACCTATGGGGGTGTAGAAAATCTTGAAGAACCTGCTCTGCTTCTTCTGTAATTTAAGCATCTGTGAGCACATCATTGGGATAAGCGACAAAGCTGCGACGGTAGATACTATCATAATGGTACACATCATCCAACCCAATTGCTTGAACAAAACTCCTGCCATACCGGTAATCATTGTCAGCGGGAAGAACACCGCAAGCATTGTGAGTGTTGAAGCTACAACGGAAATAGCCACCTCGTTTGTTCCGTGTACTGCTGCACTTTTAGGACTAGAGCCACGTTCTATATGGGTAGTTACGTTTTCAAGAACTACAATTGCGTCATCCACAACGTTACCAATGGCAATACTCAAACAAGAAAGCGAAATGATATTAAGTGAACCGTCTGATATAAGCAGATATATGAATGATGCAATGAGTGAGAATGGGATTGTTATACCAATAATCACTGTTGCTCTCCATCGTCCAAGGAAGATGAATACCACCAACATTACAAATATCAATGCGTATGCAATAGTTTCGCCAAGTGCTTTTACGGTCATCATAATGTTCTCCGAAGAGTCCATGATGACACCTATCTCTACGTCTGAAGGCAGGCGTTTCTGCAGTTCAGGCAACTTTTCGTATATTGAGTTGATAATCTCTACAGAGTTACCTCCGGTCTGCTTCTGGATGATTATCATAGCACCGCTCTCTCCGTCTGTAAATGTCTTTTGAGCACGCTCCTCAGTACCATCAACAAGGCGGGCGATGTCTTTGAGATATACGTTTGCACCATTGTATGATCCAACAACAATGTCCAGCATTTCTTTAGGGCTTTTAAACTCACCCTCAACACGTAAAGCGTATGTGTTGTTACCCACATCGAAATTACCTCCCGGGATGTTTCTGTTCTCTGCTCCAATGGCCGAACTTACAGTTTCAACAGTAATGTTGTAAGCATCCATTTTCTCGGGGTTCATGTAGATGTTTATCTCTCGTTTAGGAGCACCTGAGATTGAAACAGTACCAACGCCGTCGATACGTGCAAGTGGGTTGGCAATATTGTCGTCAAGTATCTTGTATAGTGCAGGCATGCTCTCTTGTGCTTTAGCTGAAAGCATCATGATAGGCATCATATCTGCTGAGAACTTGAAGATAATAGGTGTGCTGACACCGTCGGGCAATGCCGATGATATCATGTCAAGCTTGTCGCGGACATCATTTGTTAAGTCATCGATGTCATATCCGTATTCGAATTCAAGTGTGACGATAGATATGTTCTCACGCGATTTTGAAGTGATGTGCTTGAGGTGTTCCACTGAGTTCAAAGTGTTCTCAAGAGGGCGTGTCACGTTATTTTCAATATCGGATGCACTCGCACCGGAGTAGCTTGTGATAACCATCATTGTGTTGGTTTCAATATCCGGCATAAGGTCTATTGGTAGCTTCGAGAATGAGAAGATACCGAATATTACAACCGCAATAAAGCATAGTGCGGTCATAATAGGCCTTTTTACAGCACTTTCATATACACTCATATTGTCTTGTTTTAATATGTTTCTTATTCAATTACCTCAACCTCTTTTTCATTTGCAAGGTTCTCTTTTCCGGCTACAACAACCTGTGAACCTGAAGCAACACCAGAAATGACCTCATAGCGGTTGCCAAGACGGCGTCCAAGTTCAACCTTGTTGTTGTACACCTTGCCGTTCTCGTATGTATATACATAGTAGTCTCCACTTCCAGCCTGTTTGATTACAGCCTGATCGGGTACAACCACATGCTCTTTTGTTCCAAAATTGACAACAGCCTTACCGTACATACCAGGACGGATCTTATGGTTGTTGTTAGCAATTTTGATCTCTACAGGGAAAGTGTGTGTAGCTGCAGAAATTGTTGGGTATATGATATCGATATTACCCTTGAACTCCTCATCGCCATAAGCCTCAAATTTGAGTGTCACATCAAGTTTTTTGTTTGTCTGGGCAAAACGGGTTTCACTGATATTGATTTTCATCTTTACAGGTGAAATTTGCTCAACAACAAGAATCGGCTGTCCGTTGTACATGTCGCCATCGTCATAGTTACGTGCAGAAACAACACCGTCAATAGGGCTCAAAAGAACTGTGTTTTCAAGACGGTTGTCAAGGTTCTTCTTGGTTACATCAAGCTGCATCTTCATATTCTCATACTCCGATTTTGATGTACCGCCAATTTTGTAAAGTTCTTCGATACGTTTGAAGTTTGTCATCTGGTTGTTGTACTGAAGTTTCAACTGGTCAAGACTGCTTGCATCAAGCTGTACAACCTGCTGACCCTTCTTTACGTAGTCACCAACCTCAACAAGTATTTTCTGGATTCTAAGAGGAGAGTTAGGAATAATATTGTTCTTAACCTCTGCCTCTACAGTTGTTGCATACTCTTCGAGCTGAGCGACAGCTTCTGTAGTAACTTTTTCGATTTTCACTTTCGGTTTTTCGATTTGTACGGCAACCGGTGCCACCTGCTCTGTTTTTTCAGAACCGCTACATGAAGCGAACAATGCAACAGCGGCCAAAGCGATAATTGTTAGATTCTTTTTCATAGATATATAATTTTATTATTCTTTTCCAAGTACTTTATCAAGGTCGGTCTTTGCAACCAAATAATCATAAATTGTATTGTTGTACGACAAGCGTGTGTTGGTCAACTGCACCTGTGAATTTGTCAATTCAAGGATTGTGCCATTACCTATATCGTAACGCTTCTGACTAATCTCGACACCCTTTTCGGCAAGGCGTACAGCCTCCTTGTTACTTGCCAACTGTTCCGAACTCTTTGTCATGTTATCGATGTAGCTCTGAGCCTGCATCTTTAGCATACGCTCGGTGTTGAGTCTTGTTTCGGCAAGCTGGTAGAGCTGTATTTTGTTGCTCTTCAAGCCTGTGAAGTTACTTGCCTTATAGATAGGAATGCTTACAGACAAAGTAATAGATGCCGCGTCACTCCAGTTATATTTGCCAATATTCCAGTTTGTATTTGAGATAGACTGGTACTGATAACTTCCAACAAGAGCAATAGTTGGTATAAATGAAGTCTTCAATAACTTGCGTTGCTGGCCCACCATGCTTGTCTGCATATCAAGTTGACGCAAAGAGGTGTTATTTACAAGATCAATCTCACCATTCTGGTGCATAGCCATCTCTTTTTCGTAGTTGGCAAGGCTGTCATCAACAACAAGAATAATATCGGCAGTAATGCCCATGAGCACCTTTAACTGAAGACGTGCAAGCTCCACTGCATTCTTACCGCTTACAACCGAAGGCCATGCATTATTCTTCTGTACCTCGGCACTGATTTTGTCATACTCGCTTACCAAGCCTTGCTCAAACATCTTGTTCACGATATTGAAATTAGCCTCAGCAAGCTTAAAGTTCTCGTTAAGCACATTATAAGAGTCCTGAGCAAGCATCAACTGATAGTAAGCCTTTGCAACCTGATTGATAAGGTCGAGCTTTGAGCCACGGCTCTTTTCAACAGCAAGCTGCAAGTCGCTGTTGCTGATGTTCATCGCCTCATACACTGCCGGAGCATAAAGAGGAATTGCAACCTGTAACGCAGCATTCCATGTATTGGTATTATCCTTACCCATCTTTATCTCCATTGTCTGACCACCCATATCCATCTTCATTGAAGCAACCTTGGCGTTGTATTGGATAGCACCATCAAGAGTAACAGAAGGAAGAAGATTCTGCCAAGCCTCGGATTTTGAAACCTCTTTAAGTTCAATATCCTTCTCGGCAATCTTAATTGTCGGGTTCTCGCTCAATGCAAGCTCGATAGCCTTATCGAGAGTAATTTGCATTGTAGGTGTGGTATCCTGAGCTATTACAGATATAACTGCAACTGCCAGAGTAGTAACCACAGACATAAATCGCATCTTAAAATTCATCATAATTTATAGTTTTTGTTTATTTATTTTCTTTCAAGTAATCTTCAATAATCTGCTGTCCTTTTGATGTAGAGATACCCCTTAAATAAAAGATGAACAACATTCGTCCGAGTTCTTCCGGTGGATATTTAGCAAGGCTGTGATTATCATCTCCTATGTTCGCTACAAAAATAGTTTCAAGATTCTTGTGTAGCATGAACGAGAAAATTTCAAAGTTTGCATCTTCACGAAACAAGCCCTGCTTGCGACCTAACTCCATCCAGGCAAGAAACTGCTTGTCGTATTGGGCTTCGTGGTTCTTGTTATGTTTGCAAACATCGGGATATTTCTTTATCTCGGTAAAGAACTTTTTGTTTATGCTTTTCAATGAAGTCAGATACAAGTCATAAAGTTTCAGAATAGTGTCAAGAACATCCGAAGCACTACGTATTATAGCTCTGCCCTTCTCCTGCATCTTCTGGTTCTGAACCTTCATAGACTCGTACAGAATTTCAGCCTTGTCATTGAATAACTCATAAATAGTTCTCTTTGACATAGAAAGGCGTGCTGCAATATCATCCATCTTGACATCCTTGATACCTTTCTCCTTGAATTCCTTCAAGGCAGTATCTATTACAAGCCTGCGTACCTCTTCTTTATTATTTTCCTCTTTCATTATATATAGCCAATCTTGGCGGATTTTACACCTTGCAAAGATTGTGCAAATGAGTGAAACTCAAATCTATTTGAAGTTTTACAACGAATGCAGCCAATCTTCGCGGATTTTACACCTTGCAAAGATTGTGCAAATGAGTGAAACTCAAATTTATTTGAAGTTTTCCAACGAATGCAGCCAATCTTCGCGGATTTTACACC
>JAGCJL010000066.1 GCA_017647975.1 Bacteroidaceae bacterium
GAAGTGGAGATGCAAAGCGGCTCCTTTGATGCGCGCAGCGATAGGTCACGGGTAGCGCAGGCGTTAGGCTGCGCCCCGTGGGTCGCCAATAAACAAAGGCGGTTAAGTGGGGTAACCTTTGGTAACAAACATGAGGGAGGGACGTTGAAGTTCCTCCCTCAATTGTTTATTAAGTACCACACCTGTCATTTCGGATTTGTAATCCGAAGTTGTCGAGGATCAGGGTCTGTGACCCGAAAGAACTTACGGGGTTAAAACCCCGACCTCAATTCCTTTGGATTGCAAATCCAAAGGAACGGACCGAAAAGAGCAACCAGCATTGGTGCTATTTATTAGCAGGAGTAACTCAAAAAAGAAAACCGGCACTGTTGCGAAAATTGCGAGTAAACGAGTGTAATGCAAACTTGTTTGCAATTATCCAACGAGTGCAAGCAATTTCGTAAAACAAACATAGTTGTTGTTAGCGAGAAATGAGGAAACAGAACGGGGGATGTTTGAGCGGTGGAAGGGCTTGTTGCTGTTAATGCGTGAAAAGCGAGTTACCCCGTTCCCGAATTTTGAGCGTAAAGACAACAACGGAAAGAATGAAGCGACTGAGTGATGTCTAAGTACTCACGAACAAAGCTTCATTCGACTGACGAGACCTGTGCCGGGCCTTTTTGTAACTTTTTGGGCGACAAAAAGTTAGGAAAGAACGACTTGAAACAAATACAAACCAACAGCCAAAATGTTAAGAAAGGCGGTAGAATACTAACCCCGTCGTGTCAACAGATACATTATCCCTACTTTATCTCCACTTCAAGAATAACAGGAAATGCATAACTGCGGTCATTGCGTTTTGCAAGCGACTTATGCAATGCCGCAATGGTTCGCTGCACCTTCTTGTTAAAGAGTTTCTTTCCATTGCAAACTACTTTAATTTTCTTGTCAAGGTCAACCATTCTGTCATTCAAATAGATTATCAGTTTTGAATAGTCACACTGCTCAATGTTTATTGTATTGCCGTCGATGCTTGCAACAGCACATTTACCATGGGCAAGTTCATCGGTAGGTGCCTCCAACCAATAGAAATTATCACGCAACACTACCTCCTGACGCCAAACTACCTTCTTGGGATAAGGATTGCGGCGATACTGCGACATCCAGTCAAGTGCAAGAGTATCTACCCTATCCATCCAATGTCCCTTGTCGGGTACAATATTAGACTGATGGATATATTTCCCGGGATTGGCATTGCTCAAAGAGTCCATTACTACAGCTTTCTCCTTCGCAAGAATATTACGGTCATAATAGTGGTCGTGCTCACCCATCCATATCATATACGGAAGGTTCATAAGGTTCACCTGTGAAGCCTCGCCGGGGTGTCCTGCCATCATTGATGCCGCCGCCCACTTGTCGGCCATACGTGGAGCAAGACGCCACACGCCGTCACCGCCTGCCGAATAACCCATAAGATACACCTTATTAGGGTTTACTCCCTCAAACACAACACAAGCCGAGATAAGATCCTCCAACAACTCATCGAGTCCCTTGCGATGCCACAAGTCGGAAGTGTTCCATGGTGCACGCGGTGCAATATAAACACCCTCTTTAGGCTCATAGAGATATATTTGGTTCACCCACTGTTCGTCATTTACCTCTTTGGGACAGTGGCCACCACCATGCATAGAGATGTAAAGGCTACGTCCATCCTTTGGTGTCATACCAAAAGTACGGACAGCACACGATAGTTTTATAGAATCGTGTGAAATTGTCATGTTTCCCCATGTCTTGTATAAACGCTTTGCAGTCTCTTTCATCCACAAAGAATCGACAATCTCGGCAGCACGGTCACATGCAGCCTTATCCAAAGCTATAGTTGCAAAAGCCTGTTCTGTCAACTCACCCGAGGGTTTCTTTACCCACTCCTCAAAATCAGAAATTTGAGCCATTACTCCGGTTGGCAACAACATGAGCAACAAAGCCCATAAAGCAATATTTACATTTTTCATAATCACACCATTATCTGACTTAAAATCATTGCTATTATCATGTAGAATGTCATTCCACTGATATCATTTATAATTTGTATAAAAGGCCCTGTAGCAACCGCCGGATTTATATCCATTCGTTCAAGAACCATTGGTATCATGGTACCAAAGCCCGAAGCAAAGAGTACAACTACAAAAAGGCTTAAAGGCACTGCAAGTGTCACGATATCAAACGCACCATACACAAAGAAGTTATATACATATACCATCAATGACAGAATTGTTGCATTGACAATAGCTACAACCATCTCTTTTAGGATATGGCGGAAAATATGACTTGAATCGAGCGAATTGTTTGCAAGACCCTGTACTGCAATGGCCGAAGACTGCGTTCCCACATTACCACCCATACCGGCAAGCAAAGGTATGAAAAGAGCCATTTCGGGGTGCGAGCCAAGAGTACCAGTAAAGCAGTCGAGCAACAACGATGAACCTATACCTCCAAGCATACCGATGATAAGCCATGGCAAACGTGCCTTTGTCTGTACAAAGACGCTGTCGCTTGTCTCAATGTCTTGGGTAAGACCGGCTGTCAACTGTTGATCGTGTTCGGTCTGTTCACGAACCTCATCCATGACGTCATCGACAGTAATTTGACCTACAAGACGGTTAATCTTATCAACAACGGGAATAGCCACAAGGTTATACTTTTCAATGAGCAGTGTAACCTCGTCAATGGGGGTATCCACATCAACACTTACCACCTTGGTATTCATCACATGTTTTACCTTTGATACCGAAGGGCTGGTAATCATCTTTGTTAATGGGAAGAGACCGCAGAGACGTTCATCATCATCTACAACATAAACGTAGTATATATCATCAAGTTCTTCGGCCTGACGACGCATCTCCTTGAGACACTCAGGCATACTCCAGTTGGCATTAACCACAACCATCTCGGTACTCATGAGACCACCGGCAGTATCCTCGTCATACTGCAAAAGGTCAACAATGTCACCAGCCTGCTCAATATCCTTGATATGCGAAAGCACCTCTTCCTGCTTCTCCTCATCCATGTCACGGATAATATCTACAGCGTCGTCGGTATCCATGTAATCGACAAAACGACGTGCAATAGCCTCGGAAGGAAGTTCTTCGAGCAGTTCGTTACGGTAATCCTCATCCATCTCTACAAGAGCATCGGCAGCCTTCTCGTTGTCAAGTTGACGATAGAGGAAGCGTGCCTCTTCAAGCTCAAGTTCTGCACAGATTTCGGCAATATCCGCAGGGTGCATCTTCATGATTTTCTCCTGCAACAGCACCGAATCTTTCTGCTGAATGAGTTCCTTTATATAATTGATAAAATCCTTTGTCATCATAATTGCATTTAAGCCAATTCGCGTTCAACCTTCTTTGTCAATTCAATAAAATCATCTATTGAGAGTTGTTCCGGGCGTTTGTCAAGAATCTCGTCACTCAGCAAAGGCGAATCCTTGCCCACAATCTGCTGAATAGAGTTACGCATCTTCTTGCGACGTTGGTTAAAAGTTGCTTTGACAATTTTTCTGAACAATTCCTCATCACACTCCAGGCACGTTCGCTCATTGCGTTTCATAAGCACAACAGCACTCTTTACCTTAGGAGGAGGAGAAAATACATTCTCATGAACGGTAAATAGATATTCCACATCATACCATAGCTGTACAAATATTGTGAGAATACCATACGCCTTTGTTCCGGGAGCAGCTGCAAGACGTTCACCCACCTCCTTCTGTATCATGCCACTACAATAAGGAATGTACTCCTTGTAGTCAAGCATCTTGAAGAAGATCTGACTTGAAATATTATAGGGATAGTTGCCTATGAGCATAAACTCCTCGCCGCCAAAAAGACGGTCAAGACGCATCTTAAGAAAGTCATCAGGAATAATATTGTCCTCGCCCAACTGTGGCAAAGTCTTGCAGAGATAATTTACTGACTCTTCGTCAATCTCCACAACCTTAACAGGACGTTCCTTTTCAAGCAGGAAACGTGTGAGAACACCCATTCCGGGACCAACCTCAAGAACAGGCAAACCCGGACAAACATCCACAGTGTCGGCAATATCCTTTGCTATAGACAAATCAATGAGGAAGTGTTGTCCTAATCTTTTCTTTGCTGTAACTGCTTTCATTCCCGTTTCCTCCTTAATAGTTATTAAATATTTGTAAAATAATATTTTATTACCGAGATATTATTAACTTTGCATGTAATATAACAAAAACTCGGTTACCTTTGCTCCGTCAACCGCAGTTGGCAGAGCAAAGGTAACCAAAACAATTAAAAATTCCCTTAAAGTTGTGAAAAAGATTTTAAATAAAACGCTAAAAACTGCAGTTCCGTTGCTTCTTGGAGTACTTATACTCTATTTTATATACGATGACTTTGATTTTTCACAGCTTTGGGGTCCTCTAAAGGAAATGAATCTCTTCTGGTTCGCAATCTCAACCTTTTTCGGTATAATGAGCCATGTCATAAGAGGTTGGCGTTGGAGACTTACCCTTGCACCACTCGGTTTCAAGCCCACATCATCAACAAGTGTCTATTCCGTTTTCATTGCATACGCAGCCAACCTTGTGGTTCCACGCGTAGGAGAAGTATCTCGTTGTGTTGTGTTGGAGCAATATGACAGGATACCTTTTGCACAATCATTGGGAACACTTATCTCGGAACGTTTCATAGACACCTTAATGGTAATACTCATCACAATTCTCGCAGTGGCATTGCAATGGAATGTCTTTTGCCGTTTTATTGGCGAAGTAGGCATTGTGACACCGGGTGAAGGTGTTTCGGCATCGGTAAACAGCTGGATTATAATAGCCTTGTCGGCAACAGCAATAGCATGCCTTCTGATTTTCTTCATACGCAAAATGACATTTTGGAAAAAAATACGTTCATTTGTAACAAGATTTGCCGAAGGATTGTTATCTTTGACAAAGATGAAGAACAGCTGGATGTTCATCATAGAAACCGTAGGTATATGGTTTTGTTACTTCATGCAGTTCTACACATGTTTCTTTTGCTTCACATTCAGCAGTGACCTTTCAATTCTTGCCGGTCTGTTGCTCTTTGTTGCAGGAAGCATAGCAGTAGTAGTCCCCACCCCTAACGGTGCCGGACCTTGGCATTTTGCAATAATAAGCATCATGTTGCTTTATGGAGTAAGTTCAACCGATGCATCGGTTTTTGCACTGATAGTACACAGCACCCAGACACTGCTTGTTGCAGTACTTGGTATATATGCACTGATAATGTTACAGTTTAAAAAACGTTTAAATAAAAAATTATAATTATGGCATTGACAATTAAAGATTTACAGCCACGTGAAGTGTGGAAGCACTTTGAGGCATTGACACAGGTTCCACGTCCATCGGGACACCTTGAGAAAATTCAGCAATACCTGCTTGAGTTCGGCAAGAGCATCAACGTACAGACATGGCAGGACGAAGCAGGTAATATCATCATGCGTAAGCCTGCAACTCCTGGTCTTGAAGGCCGTAAAGGTATAATCCTTCAAGCACACATGGATATGGTGCCACAGAAGACACCCGACAGCAAGCACGATTTTATCAACGACCCTATTGAAACCGTAGTTAAAGGTGACTGGTTGTATGCTAATGACACAACACTTGGTGCCGACAACGGTCTTGGTGTTGCAGCAATTATGGCCATCATGGAGGATGACACATTGCAGCACGGTCCATTGGAAGCACTCATTACTGCTGACGAAGAGACAGGCATGTACGGTGCTTTCGGTTTGAAAGGCGGTGAATTGGAAGGCGAACTTCTTTTGAACCTTGACTCTGAGGAAGAGGGTGTAATGTACATTGGCTGTGCCGGTGGTCTTGACGTCTCTGCGACAATGGAATTCATGGAAGAGGAGAGTGATGATGAAGACGTTGCTGTAAAAATACAGTTGAAAGGATTGCGTGGCGGTCACTCAGGTCTTGAAATCAACGCAGGACGCGGCAATGCCAACAAACTCATGGCACGTTTCATACGCGAGGCAATGGACGAGTGTGGAGTTGTACTTGCAAGTTGGAATGGCGGTAACATGCGTAATGCTATCCCTGCAAGTTGCGAGGTTGTAGTTACACTCCCTGCTGAAGGCGTTGAAGAATTGAAGGCTATTGCAGCAAAATACGAAGCACTCTACAACAGCGAGTATGCAGCAATTGAAGAGGGTATTACTCTAACAGTTACAGAGACTGAGATGCCCGAGACTGTTGTACCAGAAGAGATTCAGGACAACCTTGTAGATGTTATCCTCGCATGCCATGACGGTGTATTGCGTTTTATTCCAACAATCCCTGACACTGTTGAGACATCAAGCAACCTCTCTATTGTAAAGATTGAAGAGGGCAAGGCAGAAATCAATATTCTTGCACGCAGTTCATGCGATACAATGAAAGAATATCTCGCATTGCAGTTGTCAAGTTGCTTCGCAATGGCAGGTATGAAGGTTGAGCTAAGCGGAAGCTACAGCGGCTGGCAGCCAAATGTAAACTCACCATTGTTGGCAGCACTCAAGAAGGCATACAACGACATGTTCGGTAAAGAACCCGATGTACGCGTTATCCACGCAGGTTTGGAGTGCGGTATCATCTCTACCAACTATCCAAAGATGGATATGGTATCATTCGGCCCTACATTGATGTCTCCTCACTCCCCCACAGAGCGTGTAGAGATTCCTACAGTAGAGAAATTCTATTCATTGGTTAAGGCTCTTGTAGTAAACGGAGTTCTTTAAAATAACCGATAATAACAATAAAAAATATGCCGGACATGTCCGGCATATTTTTTATCATAAAAGCTATAAGTTACTTAACGACCTTTTTACCACCCTGTATATATATTCCGTGAGAAATATTTTCTGCATCTATCTTACGTCCATACAAATCGTACAACATTTGATTATCAAACAAATACTGATTAGAAACAGAAGTATC
>JAGCJL010000008.1 GCA_017647975.1 Bacteroidaceae bacterium
AAAAAAAACTAAAATGGGCGGTTTCTTGTTTTATGCATTATTCCAACTCTATGACAGTGATTCCGGCACCACCGAACTGTATATGTTCGTCATGGAAATTCTTTACAAAAGGTGTAGTGCTAAGATATTGACGTACAAGAGTTCTTAATATGCCGTTGCCTGTTCCGTGAAGCACACGCAGGCTGTGTACATTACATAGTACGGCATCGTCTATGAAATAACTCACAGCTTGTACTGCCTCTTCGCCACGCATGCCACGTATGTCAATATCGGACTTGAAATTCAGACGTTTGTTGTGTAGTTGCTCCTGTGTCTCAGTGGTGAGGAATGATACCTTACGAACCTCCTCTTTTGGGGCATCGCAGGGTTGTAGTCTCTCTACTGAAATTGTGGATTTTATAGCACCAAAGCGGACTACAGCTCCGGCTTTGTTTATCGACATTACTTCGCCTACAGTTTGTTGTCCCATAAGGCGTACAAACATGCCGGCTTCTATCTTATGTATTTGTTTCTCAACGTGTTGGCGTGTGTTGGTGTCACTTTTTGTTTGCCCTGCTTTCTCTTTATTTCCATTCTTCTTACGCTCTTGGCGGGCGAGGATTTTTGCCATTTCGCGGTCGGTCTGCATTTGTTGTTTCTGGCGTGCAAGTTCTTCAAGCTGTTTGCCAAAATCGCTCAACTCCTGTCGTGCCTGTTTGGTCTTTTCTTTTTCTGCTTTTGCCTCTACAATAGTACGTATTGTGTTCTCTATTTTTGCGTTCGCCTCACGGAGCAGACGCTCTGCCTCTTCGCGTGCATCTTTCAGAATCTGTTTGCGGCTCTTCTTTAGCTCGTCACTCGATTCCTGTACCTTGCCTAAAATTTCGTCAAGTTCTTTCTCTTTTTGATGTACATTCTTTCGCTTGTTTTCCCAATAACGCTTGTCACGTACAATGTCCTGCAGGTATTTGTCCGATTGTATGTAATCACTACCAACTATTTTTGAGGCATCGGCAATGACCTCTTCGGGCAAGCCTATCTTACGTGCAATCTCAACGGCAAAAGAACTGCCGGGATTGCCAATTTGTAGCTGAAAAAGAGGGCGCATCTCGCTACGGTCGTAAAGCATTGCACCGTTGACAACACCGGGTGTCGCATCGGCAAAATGTTTCAGGTTCTGATAGTGTGTCGTTATTATACCGAAAGCTCCTTTCTCGTTGAAACGTTTTAATAAAGATTCTGCAATGGCCGCTCCAATGAGGGGTTCTGTTCCGCCACCGAACTCGTCAATAAGTATAAGTGAATTCTTGTCACAGTTTCTTAGGGTATGTTTCATGTTCAGCAGGTGGCTTGAATATGTACTCAAGTCATCTTCAATGCTTTGCTGGTCGCCAATGTCTATGAACAGGCTCTTGAATAATCCGGCTCGGCTACGTTCATGAACCGGTATGAGCAAACCGCACTGCAACATGTATTGCAATAGACCGGCAGTCTTTAGACAAACTGATTTTCCACCGGCGTTGGGACCTGAAATAAGTAATATTCTGCGTTCACCATCAAGTTCTATGTCAAGGGGTGACATCTTTCGTCCGTGTTTGCGGAGTGACTTCTCTAAAAGCGGATGATATGCTGCACCCCAGTCCATCATTGGACGGTTGTAAAGCACTGGTTTTAATGAGTTCGTGTTTATTGCAAGTTCGGACTTTGCACGAATGAAATCCATTTCGCCAAGGAAATCGTATGCTTGCAACAAATCAGGTATAAATGGACGTAATTCTGCCGAGAATGTTGTGAGAATTAGGATTATCTCGCGTTTTTCTTCGGCCTCAAGTTCGCGTATGCGGTTGTTTGCCTCAACAACTTCGGCAGGTTCTATAAAAACGGTTTTTCCACTTGCCGACTCATCATGTACAATTCCGCCCATTTTGCGTTTCAATGCCGGAGCGACAGGTATTACCAAACGGCCGTCACGCATTGTGGGGGCCGCATCTTTCTCTACCAAACCATCGGCTTGTGCTTTGCGAAGAATATTGTTCAGAGTACGCGAAATACCGCTTGATGTTCGTACAAGTTCGCCACGGATACGTGCCAATGTGGGTGATGCACTATCTTTTACCGAACCAAATTTGTCTATAATGGAATCAATGTTTCTTATAATTACCGGGAAGGCTTCAACTTCACCTGCAAGTTCTCGTAGTGTGGGGTAGAGTGATGTCTCTTCGTCGGCATTTCCCTCGCCTTGCTTGCGTAATATCGACAAAATACGGCCAATGGTATCAAGTGAACGGCGTAGTGAAAACAACTCGTCGGCACTCATATACATTCCTTCAATGCGAATACGTGATAAAGGTTCACGGACATCGAAATAGAAATCGCTCGGGAAAGAACCCTCTGTCTGCAATAGTCGTACAAATTCCACAACCTCGTCAAGACGACGGTTAATTGTTTCATGGTCTGTCATGAACTGCATCTCATCGATACGCTCTTTACCTAAGCGGCAAAGGCATATCTCTTTTAGCATTCGACGTATCGCATCGAACTCTATTCGTGTCTCAAAATTTACGGGATAAATCATTGCTCTTTCTTTACGGAGTGCGAAGATACATCAAAAATCAATAATTTTTATTTTAAAGGCAAAGTTTTGCCATGGAAATAACGAATAATATATATATTATTTATAAATTTGCAATAATTATGATAGAATGGCCTTTTGGGGCTGTGCTGTTTGACAAAACATAAAATAACTATAAATAACTTAACTGTGCGTTTTACCAAAAGTTTGAAAGCCATTGTCTTTTCGGCAGTGATGATTGCGGCGGGCTTTATGTCTGCCGATGCAGTAGCTTGTGGCGACAATAATGTCACAGCGGTGGAAAAAATCGTGCAAGTAAATCCCACAACAGTGGAGTTGCATTTGAGTGACAACAACAAGTTGACACTTGATTTCTATGGTGAGACTGCAGTATATCCAACATTCATAAACGAGGGTAACCAAGGTACATTGAATGGTGATGTTGAAATTGCAACAATTACATTGAAGGCTAAGAAAAATATCAAGTTCAACTTGAATGTCATTGATGGTGTAATCGTTGACAAACATTTGAATACAGTTAAATTCTAATGGATAATGGGCGTACTCATGTACGCCCTAATCCTTTTAAACCATAAAAGAAAATGTATATGAAAAAGCTCTTTTTGATAATACTTATCGCTTTTGTGTGTATGCACGGGTTTGCCCAAAATATTTCTGCAGACAGAGCCTCGGATATAGCTGGCCGTTTTGTGTCGCAGATGCCTATTATAACACGCAATGATATTACTCTTGAGCGTGTTTGGGATAGCAGTGTGCTTTCTGAAGCAAATGTTACAAGAGGTGTTGTCGATGAGGCACCAACGTTTTATACATTTTCTATCGGTAAATGTGGTTTTGTGATAGTGGCTGGTGAAGAGGTGAAAAATCCTATAATCGGCTACTCTCTTGAAGGTTCTTTGTCCAAGGAAATTCCTACGGGTATGCTTGATTATCTTGCGGGTGTAGATGCCCAGATACGTTCTAAGAGAGCGAACTCGGTGGTTACACGTGCAGCGGTAACAGATGAGACCAAGCTTGGTAAAGAGGTTGTAAATCTAAATACAGCAAAGTGGGGACAGCACGGTCCCTTTAACAAGTTGTGCTTTACCAATGATGGAAGACAAGCCCTGACAGGATGTGTCCCTACTGCTTTTGCCATAGTAATGAGGCATCATAAGTGGCCCGATTGCGGTGAAGGACGAATTGGATATTCTCCTGATGGAAAGACTGTTGAATATATCAATTTGGGACATCTCTATGATTGGGATAAAATGCCTCTTGATTACAGCAAGGGCTATACCGAGGAACAGGCAGATGCGGTAGCTGTCGTTATGCGTGACTTGGGTCGTGCCTATGGAGTTACCTATGGAGTAGGTGCTACAGATGGTTATCCCAACGCCGAGAAAATGAGCAAATATTTCAAATATGTCGAGTTGGGAGGTACCGGCATGACCAGCCGTAATCCGGAAACTGGTGGAACAGGAGAAGAAATGTGGGTACGTTTGATAAAGGAGAGTCTTGAAAATGGTTGTCCAATTCCTTATCAGGCTGATAATAGTGGTACTGTAAGTGATGCAAGGCATATATTTGTTCTTGATGGCTATACCGATAATGGCTATTATCATTTTAACTGGGGATGGAATGGAAACTGTAACGGTTACTTTACATTGGATAACATGGATCCGACATCGGGTGACCAATATGCCGGTAGTAGAAATTTGGATCATAAAGCTATATTCAACCTTAGACCGAAACGGGAAACAACAGCTATAAATGAGACTATAACTGATGAAAATATAAATAAAACTATTTATGATCTTGCTGGTCGTAAGGTGAACGAGATATCTCATCCCGGTATTTATATCATAAATGGCAAAAAGGTTGTAAAGTAATTGATGGAATACATTTACAATAACTTAAAGGTAAACATTGACACCAAAGGTAATGGAGATCCTGTGCTTCTTTTGCACGGTTGGGGTTGCAGTCATGATGTTTTTAAGGGTATTCAGGACGTTTTGGCAACCGAATACACTACATATAACTTTGATTTTCCCGGATTTGGCAACTCTGACGAACCTGATACCGTTTGGGGAGTAGAGGAATATACCCGTATGGTGGAATGTTTTGCCAAAGATAACGGTATAAAGAATCCTGCACTGATTGGTCACTCATTCGGCGGTCGTGTGAGCATACTCTTTTCTTCACGCAATGAAACAAGTCGTGTGGTGCTGGTTGATGCCGCAGGAATAAAACCCAAAAGATCTTTTGGATATTACCGTAAGGTTTATACATTTAAATTTTTAAAATGGCTCTGTAATACTTTCCTCCCAAAGAGTGTGGCACATAGTATTATAGAGAAACGTAGAAAAGGTGCCGGTTCGAGCGATTACAATAATGCCTCGCCAATGATGCGTGCAATATTGTCGAAGGTGGTGAATGAGGATTTGACCTCTTTGCTTCCTGAAATAAAAGCTCCGACGTTGCTTTTCTGGGGAAATATGGATACAGCAACTCCGCTTAGCGATGCAAAACTCATGGAAAAGCTTATACCTAATGCAGGGCTTGTTGTGGCACACGGAACAGGGCATTTCTCTTTCCTTGAGAATTCGGGATTGTTTACTGCCGTAATAAAGAATTTCTTTAAAATAGGATAAGATGGATCATTTCGCAATAAAATATGCAATAACTGCGGTATTGTTCTTTTTGATGATTGCCAAGTACGATATTCACATGTTTCAGTTGAGTTCGTACCGTTACAGCCGTTATTTCCGTTGGCTTGTTCCCGGTAATATTGTTTCTGTAAAGAGAATAATGGCATTGGCAATGCTTGTAGCGGCTTTTGTACCCGGATATTTTGGAAGTGGCTTTGCTGTTGGTGTTACTGCGGCCGGGTGGTTCTATTGTTTCGGAGAGAAGTTCAAGACTCCGCTTGCCTATACAATGCGAGTAAAAAGACTTTTTGTGACAAATATATTATTATTTGTTGCGGTTGAAGTTATTGCTTTGTTTTTTGCCGGTGAATGGGCTGATGTTATCATTGGAGCATCTCTGCTTCTTTCAAATTTCTTCATGTTGCTTGCGAACATGGTGAACACTCCAATAGAGAAGGCTATAAATCGTTATTACTATAATGATGCAAAACGTATTATTGAGAGTAATAAAAATCTTATAATAATAGGTGTAACAGGTAGCTTTGGTAAAACAAGTACAAAAAACTATCTTGCAAACATTCTTGCCGAGAAGTATAATGTACTTGTGACACCGGGAAATTTTAATACTCTGCTTGGTGTTATTCGTACTATACGTGAGCAATTGCGTCCATATCATCAGGTCTTTATTGTTGAGATGGGAGCAAAACAGAAAAACGATATTAAAGAGATTTGCGATCTTGTACATCCCTCTATAGGTATCGTTACAGCGGTGGGCGAAATGCATCCTGAGACATTTAAGAGTGTAGAAAATATTCAAGATACAAAATTTGAACTTATAAACTCATTACCGGCAAACGGCTTGGGAGTTGTAAATTATGATTCAGAATATATCAAGGAGTACAAAGGTATTGTTTCGCCTTGTAAATTGATAAAATATTCTACAAAGTGTGATGGTGATTACAACGCCAAGGATATACAATATGGTGCAGGCGGAGTCTCTTTCACTCTTGATAATGGCGAGAAGTATAACAGCCGTCTTTTGGGTGTCGGGAATTTGTTGAATATCCTTGCTTCGGTGGCTGTTGCCGATTATTTAGGCATTCCTGTGAATAAACAGAAAAATGCGATATCACGTCTGCAACCTGTTGAACATAGATTGTCAATGAAAGTTGCCAATGGAATAACTGTTCTTGATGATGCCTATAACTCAAATCCACAGGGTGCAAAAATGGCTCTTGAGGTGTTGAAGAATTTTGTAGTTGCTGATGAGAACAAACGTATAATCATTACACCTGGTTTTGTGGAGATGGGTACACGTCAGGCTTCGGCAAATAGAGAACTTGGTCGAGGTATTGCCGGTAGCTGTGACTATGCAATTGTGGTGAACGCAACAAATCGCGAGGCTATAAAAAAAGGTATAGAAGAGGGAGGAATGAGTAATGAAATTGTTTTTTATGCCGACTCGCTTTCACAGGCTCATTTACACCTTTCACAGATATTACGTGCAGGAGATGTCGTTCTGTATGAGAATGATCTTCCCGATAATTTTAAATAAGATAACAATAATAAACAATATATATTACAATGAAAATCAATGTAGGAGTTGTTTTTGGCGGTCGTTCCGTCGAGAATGAGATTTCAGTAATCACCGCTAATCAGGCTATGGCGGCAATGGACAGGGAGAAATATGATATAACCCCCATATATATAACAAAGGATGGCAAGTGGTACACCGGCGAAGCGTTGCTCAATGTAGCCAACTATCGCGATGGAAAGAAGTTGCTGACTATGTGTGAGGAGGTTTATATGAAACCTATATATGGCGATACAAATCTCTATCGTACAAGCAAGAATTTCTTCCAAAAAAAGGTCGTAAAGAGACTTGATGTGATTATGCCTGCTTTGCATGGTACCAACTGTGAGGATGGTACATTCCAGGGTGTTATGGAATTCTCAGGTATTCCATATACAGGCTGTAATACTTTGGCGTCGGCTAATGGTATGGATAAAATTACCATGAAGATGATTCTTAAGGAGTGTGGAATTCCTGTTATTGACTATTGTTGGTTCAGTGATAAGGAGTGGGCCGACAAACAAGATGATACCGTTGCTGTTATTGAAAAGAAACTTGGTTATCCAGTTATTGTAAAACCTGCTAACAGTGGTTCAAGTGTGGGAATACGTGCCGCACATAATCGCGAAGAACTTTTGGATGCTATTGATTATGCAATATCATTTACAAGTCGTGTTATTATAGAGAAGTATGTACAGAAACTGAAGGAGGTGAATTGTGCTGTTTTGGGTAATTATTATGAGTGTACAGCATCGGTTTGTGAGGTCCCTGTGCGTAGTGGTGAGATTCTTTCTTATCAGGACAAGTATATGAATGGTGGTGGTAAACAGTCTCAGGGTATGCAATCGACAGTTCGTGAAATACCTGCCAATCTTCCAAAGGAGAGCACTGATTTTATACAGAAGGCAGCTTGTGATACATTCCGTGCGTTGTCATGTGATGGTGTTGCCCGTATTGATTTTATTATTGATGAATCTACAGGTGATATCTTTGTCAATGAAATCAATACAATTCCCGGTTCTTTGTCTTTCTATCTTTGGGAGTATAGCGGTATAAACTTTTCGGAACTTATAGACAAACTGATTGAAATAGCCTTCCGTCGTAAGCAGGATGCTGGTTTCAAGGCTGTAAATTACGGTGAGAATATTTTTGCAGCAAAGATGAGCGGAGGTTCTAAGACCGGTGGTAAGTTCGGCCCGAAGAGCGGTGCGAAGTTTTAAAATAAAATTAAAGCCAAATGCTTTCGCATTTGGCTTTAATTTATTATTTCTTTCTTTTAAGTAATTCTTGTAGTTTGAACATTTCATCGCGGTATTGTGCTGCTTCGATGAATTCCATCTTGTCTGCTGCTTCCTGCATCAGCTTACGTGTACGCTCAATACTCTTTTCAAGTTGTTCGACACTCATGTACTCGACAATAGGATCGCAAGCAATTGGTGTTGTGGAGGTTTCGACTCCGTATTGCTTTATACCTTTCTCTTTGCGTTCTGTTGCAAGGGCATTACTTATCTCTTTCTTTATTTGTTGTGGTGTTATTCCATGCTCGCTGTTATAACGCATCTGTTTCTCGCGACGACGGTTTGTCTCTTCCATGGTACGTCGCATGCTCTCGGTGATATTGTCGGCATAGAATATTACAAGGCCGTTGACGTTACGTGCGGCACGTCCGGCGGTCTGTGTCAATGAGCGGTGGCTACGTAAGAAACCCTCTTTGTCGGCGTCAAGTATGGCAACAAGTGAGACTTCGGGAAGGTCAAGACCTTCGCGAAGAAGATTGACACCTATAAGCACATCGTATAGTCCTTCACGAAGATCAGTCATAATCTGTATGCGGTCAAGGGTATCGACATCGCTGTGTATATAGTTGCAGCGTACACCATTCTTTAAAAGGTAGTCGGTGAGCTCTTCGGCCATACGTTTTGTCAGAGTGGTGACGAGTACCCTCTCCTCGCGTTCAACACGTTGCTGTATCTCTTCCATAAGATCATCGACCTGGTTTTCCAATGGACGCACTTCAATTATTGGATCAAGCAAGCCTGTAGGACGTATGACTTGCTCTACAACAACACCTTCACTCTTTTCCAATTCGTAGTCGGCAGGTGTTGCACTGACATAAATAGTCTGTGGAGTAAGGCATTCAAATTCGTCGAATTTTAATGGACGATTGTCAAACGCTGCAGGTAAGCGGAATCCGAACTCTACAAGGTTATTCTTGCGTGCCCTGTCACCGCCATACATTGCATGTATCTGCGGAACACTCACGTGGCTTTCATCTATTATAAGAAGGAAGTCCTTCGGGAAAAAATCAAGCAGACAGTAAGGACGTGTGCCGGCTTCGCGTCCGTCAAAATAACGCGAGTAATTTTCAATACCCGAGCAGTGCCCAAGTTCGCGGAGCATCTCAATGTCGTATGTTACGCGTTCGTGAAGACGTTTGGCTTCAAGAGGCTTGCCTATCTCGCGGAAATACTCCTCTCTGTTGGCAAGGTCTTTCTCAATTTCAGCAATAGCTCTTTCAGTGCTCTCTTTTGTTGTCATAAAGAGGTTGGCCGGGTAAATTTTGTAGTCGTCGAATGTTGCAATACGTACACCGGTTACACTGTCGATTTCTTCTATACCGTCAATGTCATCGTCCCAGAATGTTATTCGCAATACATGGTCGCTGTAGGCAAGGCTTATCTCCACCGTGTCGCCCTTGACACGGAAATTACCACGTTCAAGGCTTATATCATTACGGGTATAAAGACTGCCTACCAGTTTTCGTAGGAATACATTGCGGTCAATCTTGTCACCAACACGTACCTCTATTACATTATTGTAGAAATCGCTGGGATTACCCATACCGTATATGCACGATACCGATGATATTACCACAACATCCTTGCGTCCCGACAGAAGTGCCGATGTGGCAGCAAGTCGTAGCTTGTCAATCTCATCGTTTATGGCAAGGTCTTTCTCTATGTAAGTATCGCTTGAAGGAATGTAGGCTTCGGGTTGATAGTAGTCGTAGTATGATACATAGTATTCTACCGCATTGTTCGGGAAAAATCCCTTGAACTCGTTGTATAGCTGTGCCGCGAGGGTTTTGTTGTGGCTTAATATGAGTGTCGGGCGGTTAATCTCTTTTATTACATTTGCCATGGTGAATGTCTTTCCCGAACCCGTTACACCTAAAAGTGTCTGTGCGGGTGTACCGGCTTTTATGCCGGCTACGAGGTCTTTTATGGCTTGTGGTTGGTCGCCCATGGGGGCATAGTCAGAAACGAGCTGAAAATTCATTATATGTTGCCTTTAAAAATAACTTGCGAATATACAAAAAAAAGTGTAAGTTTGCGTTGTGTGAATATTAAATAACAAACCTTATTATATATTATGAAAAAGTTATTGTTTTCTGCAATTTTGTTTGCAACTTCTTTTACATTGGCCTTAGCTCAAAATGCTCCTCTTATGGGATGGAGTTCATGGAATACTTATGGCTTCCAGATAAACGAGACTATAATTAAAGCACAGGCTGATGCTATGGTGGAGCTTGGCTTTAAGAATTGTGGCTATAACCATATAAACATCGATGATGGCTTCTTTGGTGGACGTGATGCCGAAGGCAAATTGCAGATACACCCTGAACGCTTTCCTAATGGAATGCGTACGGTTGTCGATTATATTCATGGCAAGGGCCTTAAGGCCGGTATATATAGCGATGCCGGGCGTAATACCTGTGCCTCTTTTTGGGGTAATCCAAAGGATGAAATAGGCATCGGTGTTGGTCTTTATGGCCATGATGCGGAGGATATGGAACTCTTTTTTAATGAACTTGATTTTGATTTTATAAAGGTCGATTATTGTGGAGCCGATGCAAATAACAATGCAGACAAGTTAGATCTTGATGTAGAAGAACGTTACAAGGAGATTGCTGCAGCCATTAAGGCCACAGGCCGCGAAGGTGTTACATGGAACATCTGCCGCTGGGCATTCCCCGGTACATGGGCGTGCGAGATAGCCGACTCATGGCGCACCACGGAGGATATCTCCCTTGGCTGGGAGTCGGTAAAGAGCATCATAAATCAGAGCCTCTATCTCTCGGCTTATACAAGCCCCGGACATTACAACGATATGGATATGCTTGAGGTGGGCCGCGGCCTTACCGAAGAGGAGGACAAGACACACTTCGGTATGTGGTGTATGATGAGTTCTCCACTGCTGATAGGTTGTGACCTCAATGATATCAAGGGCAATGCTCTGGAGCTTATGCAGAACAAAGAACTTATCGCTGTTGATCAAGACTCGTTGGGCTTGCAGGCCTATGTGGTAAAACGTGAAAACGGCGGTTATGTATTGGTGAAGGACGTTGAAGAAAAATATGGCTTGAAACGTGTGGTGGCGTTCTATAATCCTACTGACGCGGCAATAGATATGAGCGTGGATTTTTCTCTTCTTGACCTTGCCGGAGATGTGAAAGTACGAGACTTGTTTGCAAAGGCTGACAAAGGCGTTTATAAGAATAATATTTCGGTAAATGTTCCTGCTCATGGAACGCAAATATTTAAACTAGAAGCAGAAGAACGTCTGGAGCGTACCTTGTACGAGGCCGAGACAGCTTGGCTTACATCATATCAGGAGATAAAGAACAATGAGGTTTACGGTACGGCTATTTATAGCGAGAAAGCCATCTGCTCGGGCGGTGTTGCTGTAGGCTGGCTTGGTGGCCGTGCTGAAAATGACTTGCAGTGGCGTAACGTGTATAGCAAAAATGGCGGTGAATACATTCTGCGTGTCTACTTCGTGACAGGCGAGGAACGTACTATGAAGCTGAGCGTGAACGGCGGTGAACCGCTTGTCTATACAGGAAAATCGGCCGATTGGAAGAGCTTGGGCTGTGCCGAGTTCAACGTGGTGCTTGAACAAGGCGAGAATGTTGTCCGTCTCTTTAATGAAACTGCTTATATGGGCGATATTGACAAAATGGTTCTTGTTAACAAGGGTGTTGTAGAGGATTATCCTATAGTGTTTGGTAAATCGCAGGATTATACTCACGCAAGCCGTCGTTTGAACAGCATCTCTTTGGGAACGCAGACAATTCAGTTGCCTTCTACTGAAAAGGTCTATAAGAAGGTTGACGATGCTTTCTTCTCGGCGAAGGCTGGCGAGCAAGTGACACCGAAGTTTGGTTTTGCCGGGAATTGGATGAATGGCTTTGTATATCTTGACCGCGGACAGGACGGTGCTTTCGATGCTGTGCTTAATGCTGACGGTTCTGTTCCTGCCGGTAGTGATATTATGGCTTTCTCTTATGCTGAGCTTGAACTGAATTCCGGCGTGGGATATAACAGTACCGGTAACAGGGTGACAAATTCTAATGTATTGAACCCTCCTGCGTTTACAGTGCCGGCAGACCTCGCACCGGGATACTATCTGATGCGTTATAAGGTCGATTGGGCTTCTATTGACCCAGCAGGGCGTGCCGAAGATGGCAATGGTATCTTAAAGAACGGTGGTGCGATATGTGATGTGCGTCTGAATGTTCATGCAGACAAAGGTACTTTGACCGTAGTGTCCGAAAATGGCTCTTTGCGTGCTGCCGATGGTGCGGAACTTCCTGCAGAGGTGGCTTTTGGAACTCCATTGTCATTGAAAATAGTACCTGCTGATGGTTATATTCTTGATGGCATCAAGGTGTTGCATGGTCATAATCTTGACGGTGATGCTGTTGTACATGGCGTGGTGCAGTATGTCGAGGAATTTATTCCAGCGTTCTTGGTCGGTGGTGATGTCTTGGAACTTCCGGCCGAAAAGCTTGACGGTGATGTTCGTATTGAGGCGGTGTTCCTTGAGAATACAGGCGGTGAAGGTGTTGCCGACTATGGTGTCTCTTTTGATAAAGAGAGTGAGATGTCTGCTGCTTATGATGGTGTCTTGAAGGTTAATGCTACCGATATAAATATTTCCGGCAAAAAAGTCTATAAGGAGTGTCTTGATGCTGTGTCGGCGTTGTATAACTCTAATGTGCTGGAGGTGGCTGTCGATGATGCCGTTGCTGGTTTGGGTTATTATCTTTATGTGGATATGAACAACGATGGCAAGTTTAATGTATTGCTCGATGGCGGTGTACCTGCTTTGTCGAGTGAGCTGGTCTCTTATACAAATCATGCAGGAAAGAATAGTAAGGGTGAAGCTGTTTCTACTTTTGCAAAAATTCTGCCTAATGTGAGATTGTCTGATCTGTTACCCGAAGGAGTGTATCGTGCTCGTTTGAAAGCTGATAAGGAAAATCTTTTGCCCGAAGGTTCTGCTACGATTGTAAATAACGGCGGTATGATTGTTGATTTCTATATAAATATTATTCGTGGCAAAAATGCGTTGAAACTATATACCGTAAACGGTTCTATTGATGGTGATAATTATTCGGCTTTGCCTCTCTCTGTAGAGCCATTAAAGGCATTGACAGTTGTTCTGAGACCAGCTCCGGGACATGAACTGGAGAACTTTGTTGTGCGTCATGGTTATAATATTGACGGCGAGCAGTATATCGGTGGAAAGAAACAATGGAGTGAAGAGGTTGTTGTGGTAAATAATAATCGTGCAACTATCGCTGGAAAATATATTGACGGAGATGTCGCTCTTTATGCGAATTTTGTTCCATCGGAAAACAGTGAGTGGAATTTGGTCTTCAGTGATGAATTTAATGCTCCCGATTTCTCGGAGCCTGTAAGTGAAAAGTGGATGCGTTGTCAGCGTTATGGTGCAACGTGGAATCGTTGGTTGAGCGATAGCAAGGAGGTGATTTATGAACAGGGCGGTGACCTTGTGGCACGTGCTATTCCAAACCCTGATACTTCAACCGATAATGTGCCAATGATTACAGGCGGTATCAAGAGTGCCGGTCGTTTTGGCTTTACATACGGTTATGCAGAGGCTCGTATATTGTCAAATCCTTGGATTGGCAACTTCCCTGCCTTTTGGATGATGCCGGAGGATCAGAGTGCTGGTTGGCCCGATTGTGGTGAAATTGATATCTGGGAGACTATAGATACACAAGAACGCTCATGGCATACAGTACATAGTAATTGGACATACGATTTGGGTAATAAAGCTGGTTCAAGCCATAATGTAGCAACCCCTCTTGACCGTTATCATACATACGCTCTTGAATGGGATGAAACTTCTTTGGTCTGGTATGTAGATGGCAAACAGGTTGGTTCTTATACTAAGTCGAGAGAACAAAGTCAGTTAAAAGATGGTCAGTGGCCGTTTGACAAGCATTTTCACTTGATACTTAACCAAAGTGTCGGTAATGGTGCATGGGCTGCGAACGCCGATGTAAACCATGTCTATGAGACACGTTTTGACTGGGTACGTGTTTATCAGAAGAACGGTATGAACAATACTGATGGTACGGTGGGCGTTTCAGAGGTTGCCGAGGTGAAGAATGTTGTTGTAGAGGCTGTTCCCGGTGGTATTGTAGTCTCTTTGATGAATCCTACAAGAGTTGATGTTTTTGATATGACCGGCCGTAAAGTCGCATCTCAATTTGTTGTTGATAGCTGTAGTATAGCCCTTCCTAAAGGTGTTTATATTGTTGAGGGTGATAAAGTTGTTGTAAAGTAAAGTCCGTTTTGTAATATTTTTTAAAGATATTTTACTTTCAATGATGGAATATTGCTTGTTTACGGGTTGTATTTTCAGTTGAAAAGCACTATCTTTGCAAAAATTTTGTTTATTGCAAAATGAGAAAAATAGCTTACATACTTATCTGCTCAGTTCTGCTCTTGGCATCTTGCACAACTTTTGACAAGGTGTACAAGAATGTTGATATGGGTTATAGATATGAGGCTGCAAAAGGATATTATCTTGAGGGCAACTACTTGAAGGCTTCTCAATTGCTTGAGTCTATGGTAACAATGCTCAAGGGAAGTGATAAAGCTGAAGAGTCTCTTATAATGCTTGCACGTTGTTATTACAACTCAGGCGATTATGAGACAGCATCGCAGTATTTCAAGGTGTATTATTCTAATTATCCTCGTGGTGAGTTTGCTGAATATGCACGTTTCTATTCGGGAAAATCACTTTATGAAGATATTGCTGAACCGGAACTTGACCAGTCGGGAACTTATCAGGCTATAAACGAACTGCAGTTGTTTATGGAGTATTTCCCTTATAGCGATCACCGTGATGAGGCACAGGATATGATTCTGAGAATGCATGAATTGCTTGTGGAGAAAGAGTTCTTGTCGGCAAAGCTATATTACGAATTGGGAGATTATATGGCCTATATGGGTAATAATTATCAGGCTTGTATAAATACAGCCCAGAATGTGCTTAATGACTATCCCTACACTACATTGCGTGAGGAAATTTCAATGTTGATATTGCGTGCGAGATATAAGATGGCACACAATAGTGTTGAAGAGAAAAAAGAAGAAAGGTATCGTGCTACGATTGATGAATATTATGCTTTTAAGACTGAATTTCCCGATAGCAAATATTTGAAAGAGGCTGAGAAATTCCATAAAGAGGCAACCAAGTTTTTAAAAATTGACTAAAATTTAATATAAGATGGATTACAAAAAGACAAATGCTCCAACAAACACTGTCACACGTGACATGGCGGATTTTGCAAGTGCTACAGGCAATGTGTATGAATCAATATCAATTATGGGTAAGCGTTCAAATCAGATTGCAGCAGAGATGAAAGATGAACTCTTGAAGAAATTGAATGAATTCTCATCTTCAACAGATAATCTTGAGGAGCAGTTCGAAAATCACGAACAGATTGAGATTTCACGTTACTATGAGAGACTTCCAAAACCAACACTTATTGCAGCTCAGGAGTTTCTTGATGACAAAATCTATTTCCGCGATCCAGCAAAGGATGCCGAAGAGGAGTTGTAATTGATATAAGATAGTGTTTTGAATATGAAGTTTCGTCCCTATCAATTGTTGTTTGTACTATCGTTGGTATTGTTAATTGCGACAATGGTAATGCCGGCAATAAACATTATTGAGCCAAATGGTGCAACTGCAATTATGGATAACTTTGCATATAAAGCCGCAGACGGAACAATATCTCGTGCTGTAGTAGCATTGGGTGTTGTACTTATAATGACTGCTGTGGTGAATCTGTTCGCATTGTTTGTATCAATGTTCAGTAACTTCGCTTTGCAAAAGAGAAGTGCTATTCTCTCAATGTTGCTTTTGGCGGGATATTATATCTTGTTGCTGATATATCTTTTGCTACTTACTACAGACGCTGCAGTTGTGATGTTGCCTGCAATGTTCATGCCTTTGTTAGCTTTGGTTTCAGACGCTGTTGCATTTACACTGGTGCGTAAGCAAGAAGCTAAAATAATTGCGAAAGCATTGGGCTTTAGACTTAGAGATTGATTTAAAATCATTTTATAAAGAAGAAGGTGGTATGAGTTCATACCACCTTCTTCTTTATTTAAGTTCTAGAATTTGTTTTGCAGCCTCTTTGGTATTGACTTTTGTAATAACATGTTCTATATTCCCATTAGGGTCAATTATGAATGTTGTACGTATTATACCCATATAGGTTCTGCCTGCCATTCTCTTTTCTCCCCAGGCACCAAATGCCTCTATTGTCTCTTTGCCAACATCTGCAATCAATGGAAAATTGAGTTGTTGCTTTTCCTTGAAACGTGCATGTGAAGCGGCACTGTCGGCACTGATACCTATAACGGCATATCCAGCATCGGTCAGTTTGTTCATGCCGTCACGCAATGAACAGGCTTCGGCTGTACAACCGGGTGTGCTGTCTTTTGGATAGAAATATATTATCACTCTCTTGCCATTGTAGTCGCTTACGTGTATTTCGTTACCACACTCATCTTTACCTAAAAAATCAGGGGCTTTATCTCCAATCTTTAACATCTTATTTGCTATTTTTAATTTTCTGTTTTTTTAGAATTTTAGTCTTTATAATTCTAATATCATTTAATGGACGATCATTTCTGTCACATTTGTTCTGTTGAATGGAATCTACAATATCCAGCCCTTTTATCACTTCTCCAAAGACTGTGTAATTACCGTCAAGATGTGGTGTGCCACCAATGGTGGTGTATGCTTTTTCCTGTTCCGGAGTTATCACAAGTTCTTTTCCGGTTCTTCTTTTATAGTACTCTTTGTATTTTTGTAAACTTTCAGGCGTGTATATCTTGCCCCAAACGATATAGAATTGACTTGCCGATGAGGCTTTTTCGGGGTTTACATCATCTCCTTCTCGTGCGGCAGCTAATGCACCACGTTTATGAAAATGTAATTCAGGCATGAACTCTGCCTTTACGGTATATCCCAAGTCTCCTTCACCAAGCATTTTGCCTTTGGGTGCATTTTTTGATGTAGGGTCGCCACCTTGTATCATAAAGTCCTGTATGACTCTGTGGAAAAGAAGTGAGTCATAACATTGCTCTTTAACCAATTTTATAAAATTATCTCGATGTAATGGGGTCTCGTTATAGAGTGCAAGGTCGATATCGCCGGCTGTTGTGTGCATACGTATCACGTGATTTTTGCTTGATGAACATGCCATTAGTATGGTCGGGATAAATAAAACGAATAGTATCTTTTTCATATGTAATAGTTTTTCTTTTGCTAAGATAATGATTTTTTTGTTTCATAGGCAGTTCTAACCGCCTATGAAACAAAAAATATTATAGAATCCCTGCCATTCGTCTGTTATGTTCGTGACGGGGTGTTTCATTCTCTTTGAGACAATAATAGATAAACCCGTTTCCTTTGGGAGCCATAGCAATCTCGCCATCTTCAATAAGTTCTTCAATAATGTCAGGAAGTAACTCATAAGACTCTGCATTCAAGGCCGTATGTCCACTGTTGCGTTTAAGAGAAAAGGCTGTTGCTATTTCAACGGGATAGGCACTGCCGTATTGCGAAATGAAATGCTTGACATTTTCTTTGACAAGAATTTCTCGCCCATCATTTATTGTCTTTATATTATTAAATGATAGTTGGGCTATTGTTTGGGCTATCGTTTCGTATGTAGAGAAGCCTCGTAACAGAATCTCTTCGCCTTGATGTTCTACAATAAATGTGGGGAACGATTGGACATCGTACTCATTACACAAATCCTTGTTTTTCTTATATTCGGATTTCACCTCATCACTGTTGAATATCTCGCGGAATAATTCCGGATCAAATCCTGTAGCCGAGGCAATGCCTATTATCTTTTCCTCCCTGTTCGTCTTAGAACCATCAGTTGCAGTAGCTTCTTGTAAACG
Organism: Bacteroidaceae bacterium; assembly: GCA_017647975.1. Taxonomy (GTDB): domain Bacteria; phylum Bacteroidota; class Bacteroidia; order Bacteroidales; family Bacteroidaceae; genus HGM04593. The sequence continues at coordinate 18,025 of JAGCJL010000008.1, forward strand.
TCTTAGAAAATGGAAATGGCTTTGCTTTGGTGTTGAATCTTTATGTCGTTTGCAATAGATATGTGCTGCTATGTATGCGTAATTCTGTGGCAATGTGGAGCGATGTTCTTCATCAAAGAGATGAAGTGAGGTATTACATACCGGCATGCCATGTGCCGAAGATGCTTCCAGCCAATGCTCATGAATATTTCTATTGGAAAGTGCAATGTCACCACCAATCGACAGTTTACGATTACTGTATGTGGTAATGTCTTCAATCATACCTCCCATAAGGTATGAGATTTTTAACTGCTCGCCATAACGATAGGCAAGTGCTCTAATCACAGGAACGCTTCCCCAGCACCAAGTACAAACAGGGTCCGCAAAAATGGTAATCTTCATAATCAGTCTGTTTTTGTTTCAGTAATAACATTGTATACTGTTGTTTGGTTGTGGAGAGAATCGTAAAAATCGTTACAATAAAATTAAAATAGTTTTCAACTATTTAACATCTTTTTCGTAACTTTGCACAACTTTTTATACGACCTTGTTCTGGATATTTTTAAATAAATTTATATGAAAACATGCAAGATTTTCACCCTTGTTTTTGCAGTGGTGATTTGTACAATGACAAGCTGTTTCAGACCGGATGGTACTGCTACCGATGATACAGGCAATAAATTGATTGGCTATTGGGAACTGGTGCATATATTGGAAGAGACCCAGAGGTATGATATCTATGAGAATGGTGAGGCTGGTACACCGTATTTTAATACCAACTCGTATGATATCGCTTGCAATGACGGCCGTAAAGAATGGTGTATAGTGCGTTTTACCGAGTCAACAATGTCTATTGTTGCGACTGATGATCCGGAATTGGTGGCTATTATAGATCTTCCGGTTCCTTATACCTTTGATGGTAAAAAACTTGTTTCTGCTTTCATCAATCTTGACTTTAGCGAAAGTTTTGCTGAGGTGAAGTTTAGAAATGAGAACAGTATGGAATTCTATATTCTTGACGAAGGCGATATCTATAATGAGGAGAGTGGTAAGCCTGAGGCTCATGAAAAGTATCAGTCATGGACAACTTACCGTCGTGTAACAAATAAAAATTAAGCTTATGTTCAGTATTTTGTTTATTTGTGCAATGTCACTGTTTAATCCTATAGTGGCACATGAAAATGATGATGTAGCAGTGGCTACGGTGGTTGAATCAACGATATCAGCCAATAACGAATCTAATCAAGTAAATGAAGCTCCTGTATTGAATGAACGTTTCTGGAGAAAACGCAAGAGTCTTAGATTCGGATACGAGATGAATGTACTTCAGAATGCAAACGGTAGTGTGTATCCAGAAGTCTTTGGTGTAGGATTCTCGAATGTGAGGAATTTTTGGTTACACAAAAAACCTATAGCCAACTGCTTGAAATTTGCATTTGATATGGGCTTTGATATAAACTATACGCTTCTTGATTTAGCGGACGATGATTCATATACAGGTCCTTCGGGATATGTGGGTACAGAACCTTTACCTGATGGCGATGGTGAGGCCTTAGTGGATCTTACATCAATAGGCAGTCATTATTTCTCAGTTGGTTGGGCGTTGGGTGTTTCTGTTACAGTAAATCCTGTTGCAAAATTGCGTGTTGCCGGTTATGCTCATTTTGTTCCCTCGGCAGCTATGCATTTCTCAGGACTTAGTGCCAACATAGGCTTTATGCCCTATTTGAAGTATGGATGCGAACTGTCATACGGAGCTGTCGGCTTGGGTGCTGAGTGGGGTACCGCTAAAGGTAAATGTACAGACTTGATTAGTTCGTTTATGTCTGAAAGTGAAAATTCTGTTGCTCCCAAATCCTTGTTGTATTCTAACTACACAAAGTTGTATATAGTGTTCCGCTTTGGAAGATGAATGTGACTTTATAAATTTCAATAAAATATTGCTATAGAATGAACGCGAAAAAATTGATTGATTTTCATCCCAAGTTCTTTGAGGCGATGAAGAGTTATTCTCGTGAAAAATTCAGTGCCGATGTCATGGCCGGTATCATTGTGGGTATCGTTGCAATTCCTTTGGCAATTGCATTTGGTATTGCCAGCGGTGTTGGTCCTGCCGAGGGCTTGATGACAGCTGTTATTGCCGGTTTGCTTATCTCTATCTTTGGTGGTTCAAAGGTGCAGATTGGTGGTCCTACCGGTGCCTTCATTATAATTATATATGGAGTAATCCAACAGTTTGGTCTTGGTGGTCTTGCCATAGCTACAATAATGGCCGGTGTTATTCTTGTGATAATGGGTTTGTGTCGTCTTGGTACTATAATCAAGTTTATGCCTTATCCTATTATCATTGGTTTTACAGGTGGTATTGCAATAACAATATTTTCTACCCAGATGAACGATTTGCTTGGAATGGGTATTGAAAGTGTTCCAGCAAACTTTATCGATAAATGGGTGTGCTATTTCCAGAATATCGGAAATATAGATATATGGAGTGCTGTAATGGGTATTCTTAGTGTAGTACTTATTGCTGTTACGCCAAAGTTTTCTAAAAAAATCCCAGGTTCTTTATTGGCTATTGTGGTTATGACAATCATTGCATACCTTCTGCGTGAGTATGCCGGTGTAACATCAATAAAGACTATTGGAGATTTATATACACTACCTTCGGGTTTGCCTTCACTTGTTGTGCCGACATTGCCTGCCGGTGATTCATTCTTTGCAACATTGCAGAATCTCGCACCGGTTGCATTTACAATCGCCATGCTTGGAGCTATAGAATCACTTCTTTCGGCAATGGTTGCAGATGGTGTTATTGGTGATCGTCACAATTCAAATACAGAACTTGTTGGTCAAGGAATTGCAAATATTGTAGCACCATTCTTTGGCGGTATTCCGGCTACCGGTGCTATTGCACGTACAATGGCCAATATAAACAATGGTGGTAGAACTCCTGTTGCCGGCATTGTACACACACTTGTACTGTTGTTGGTATTATTGCTCTTGGGTGGTCTTGTTGAGTGTATTCCTATGCCATGTCTTGCCGGTGTATTGGTTATGGTCTCTTATAACATGAGTGGCTGGAGAACTATTGTGTCAATGTGTAAGAGTTCAATGTCAGGAACAAGTGTACTTTTTGTAACACTTTTGTTGACTGTATTCTTTGATTTGACACTAGCTATTGAGGTGGGTCTTGTCATGGCTATTGTTCTTTTCATGAAACGTGCTATGGAGAGTGCTCATATTTCTGTTGTCCGTGATGAAATGGATGTACATAATGACGGTGAGAAAGATGAGAAACTTACTATTCCATCTAATACCGAGGTGTTTGAAATAGAAGGTCCTTTCTTCTTTGGTATTGCCAACAAATTCGATGAGTTGACACGTGACTCTGATGCTATGCCTATCCGTGTAGTTCGTATGCGAAAAGTAACATTCATTGATGCAACCGGTTTACATAACCTTGAGATATTTATTAAGGCATCACATAAAGAGGGTAGAACTGTTATCCTCTCCGGTGTACATGATAATGTTGAAAAATCCTTGCTTAAAGCAGGAATAGTTCTCCTTGTTGGTAAAGAAAATGTTTGTGGAAATATCCACCTCGCTTTACAACGTGCAGCAGAGATTTCTGAAAAACTATGATAAACAAATGGCGTGCAATGCACGCCATTTGTTTTTTTTACAAAGGTGTAAATTTACTTTTCTTGGCTTTGCATACAGGACAAACCCATGTTGCCGGTAGTTTATCAAAAGTTGTTCCTGCAGGAATCCCACCTTTAATATCTCCCTCATTTGGGTCATAAACCCATTTACAAACATTACAACGATACTTTCTTGAATCTTTCATGATATTTAATTTTGTTATCCTTGTATATAACAAAATGGTTTACTAAAAGTTCTTTTATAGTATCAATGTTTCCTACGCAAGAAATTATAGCCAATATAAACTTTGAGTGTATTTACTTCTTGTATAATCCTTAGACTGTTATTGTTGTAAGAATATGCATGTGCAAGGAATGAAATACCGGCAAAATATCTTTGATTGTTATACACGACAGTCATACGTGCCTGTGCATCGAAATTTATGTTTTGTATAAATTTGCTGTTCTTCTCGCTGCCTTTATAACCAACAGAGGGCATGAACGAGAAATTTGCCACAAAATCTTTTGCAAAAACCCAGTTGTAACTATATCCGGTGTTGATAGTTATATTCATATATCTTGCCTCTTTGAACTTGAATCCATCTCCCATCTCTTCTTGAATGGCATAATCAAAATTCGTGTAATCAAGTTCAAATATTTTTTGATGATATGTTGCTCCAATAATGAAAGAACCGGCATTTATACGTTGAATTGTCGAATGGCGATATACTGCAGGGAAAGAGAACTTTTTGTAATTAAATACATAGAATAACCTTGCACCTCCTTGTGCGATTTTGAAGTTGGTTAATTTGTCTATGTAATTTGCTGTCTGGTTTTTATTCAAACCTTTAATGTTGCTTATTTGATAACCTTCATTACGTTTGTGCAGGAGCAATTCTAACCCCAATCCTGCAGAGTATAATCCTAAATCAAAATTTATTTCGGGCTTATAATTGTCTAAACCTATACTGTAGCCTAACTGTATCCATCTCCAACCGAATTTAAGACCAATACTGTTTGTTGGTGTCGATTCAAGTGTAATGCTCTGCTTTTTTTCTCTTTCGGCAAAATGGTAATACTCCTTGGTATTTGTGTATATAGGCATTACGAATAGATTGTATTTGTTGGGCGAAACATAGAATGTGTCTTGACGTATAAAGCTCCTGTCCACCCAATCAACGGTCTTCCAGAAGAAATTATCCCGTTTCTTCTCTTGTGACAGAATGGAATCTTTATTCTGTGCTGTTGCCGGTAATGATGCAATAAGAACAACTATAACCATAATTGCTCTTATTATTGAAATCTTACATTTTGCCTTGCTATACATTTACAAGTTATATTATTTTTCCCAGAATTTTATCCAAGACCCAGTTTGTTGATGTTGCACTGATGCTGTCACATGTACAGTTGCCATTGTGTTGCAGGTGTTCTACAATGTTTCTAATCAGTGGCAGTTGCACATATGGTGGGTTTGGTATGTTATAATGCTTAATTCCCTCTTCGTTACGTAGCTCTATAGGCTCAAATGTGAATACCGAGAATTTAAGAGAACCTTTACTTCCAAATATTTCAATATGATCCTCTTTTGATGATTCGTCCGAAACAAAGCACCATGAACCGGAACCGGGAATACCGCTTTCAAATTTGAAGCAAGCACTGACAGTATCTTCGGCCTTGTAAAGACCTCCGCGGTTAGCGGTATATCCTTCGGCATAGAGAATGCAACCGAACATTTCCTGTAGCAAGTCTATCTGATGTGGTGCAAGATCGTAAAAATATCCACCTCCGGCAATGTCGGGTATTACTCGCCAGGGAAGATTGTTGCGGTTGTAATCAAGGTCGCGTGGAGGGACAGAGAAACGTATCTGTACATTCAGAACATTGCCTATTTGTGGCAACAGCTCCTTAACTTTAATAAAGTATGGAAGATAGCGGCGGTAGTATGCCACAAAGCATGGAACACCTGTCTCGCGAGAGATTTTGTTTATGCGTGCACAATCCTCATAGCTTGCAGCAAGAGGCTTTTCTACATAGACCGGTTTACCGGCTTTCATTGACATGATTGCATACGTAGCATGTGATGATGGTGGTGTTGCTATATATACGGCATTAACCTCCGGATCATCAATCAGAGCCTGTGCATCGGTGTACCAATGTGATATGTTATGGCGTTTTGCATACTCCCGGGTTTTCTCTTTGTCGCGTCCCATTACAGCGACAACCTCAGAACCTTTTACGAGAGGAAATGCAGGTCCACTTTTTTTCTCTGTAGCTTCACCGCATCCGATGAATCCCCACTTTATAATAATATTCATATTGCATCAATTATAGAAATTCCACGAAAGACCGAACCAGAACACCGCCGGGTTTATAGGGTGGTGCGGTACCAAGAAGTATTCTCTACTACCGGTTCCTTTATTAAGGTGGTAATATTTCACATAGAAACGTGCCTGCTTGAGCAGGTAGTTTGCATATACATTTACGATAGGGTAATTACCAATTTCAATCTTGTTCGACTGGTTTTGTTGTACATACTGTCCTAAAGCGGGTGAATAGTCGGGGGCATAATATTTTGTAAAATACCATGCGTCAGCTCCTATTTCAGTGTGTAACACTTTTGCAATCTTGAATTTCAGATAGATATTGGCATAGGCATTGAGTGCCGGCAGAGGCAAAATATCCTTGTTGCTGCTTTTCTGGTATGTAGCCTCGGCATCAATATTTAATATTCCAAATTTTAGGCTCTGTTTCAATGTCGCGTATAAAATTTGTAAGTTGCCATTGTACTGTGTAGCCTTATAACGCTTTAGATATCTGCCACCACCATTTATCGAAATATCTTCATTTGCCAGATATGTATAGTTCTTTATATTTTCAAATCCGGCACTTATCTCTGTTTGCCATGATGGAATCTTGAATTTACCGACAATGCGTGTTCTGAACTCTTTATTAAAGTCATTGTCCCACCAGAAATGTTCCGAATGGTAATGGCGGTAGAAGAATGACGGGCGGTTATTCTTTACATAACCCTCTGCAGCAAGCTGCATCTTTTTCTTCCATAAGTTGAAATTGAATTCAACATCTCCATTGATGTTGAATGCTCCTAATTCATCGCCAAGGATAGCAACTTCACCATCTACGTTATAATTAAGATATTTATTCCTCTTGCTTGAAATGTTTCCTCCCACATATAAAAGATTTTCATTGTATTTTCTTTCGAACTCTTTGCCTTCCTGCAAAAGTGTATCGGGTAGGAGATACCTGTTATATGTATATGAAACAAAAGCTGTGATGTCGGCAAAAGCAAAACGGCTGAATCCTTCACAAAGAGAGAATGCCAAACGGTTCTTTATTGAAATATTCATGGCTCTGTCAAGCGAATCGTATGGCAAGAATGAATCAGCATAATAACTGCTTGGTGTACGGTAATTGATGAAATCGTGTTTATGATGCTCAAAGTTTGCAGTGTGTGTAATACGTGCCACCCTTACAAATTCACTCTCTACACTGTCTTTTACAACATTGTTGCTGTCTGCAACAAGTTTGTCCCGGTAAAAACCGAAATTGTAGTTATGTGTGAAGAAAACGTCATAGACCTCATTCCAATTCCACGAAGCGTCAAGAAACACAGGAATGTCCGATGTTGTGAAATTGCTGTTTGCACCATTAGTCTCTTCGGGACGTGTTATGTAACGGTCATCGGTTATACCACCGTTCTCAGCTTGTTTAAGTCTATAGTGGCTTGCAAGCAGGTTGTAGTTATAATGGTCACTACGGTAGAAAGAGAATAGTGAGTAATTTATAAGAGATGTTGCCTGTTTGTCATATCGTCCGCGAGTAAAGAGATAGTCAAAGAGAAAACCCACACCAAAATGCTTGCCGGCATTGGTTGAGAAATAGGCTTTGAAACGGTCGTCTCCTATAAGTCTGTTACCCGAGAAGTGATAGCTCAGGTTTGTATAAGGTGACTTTGTGTCTGTAAAAAAGAATTTCCCCGGACGTAAATAAAAATGGTCGTATGGTTGCAGGAAATCGTACTTCGTGTCAGTGGGGCGGTCAAAAAATAGACGTGATTGACGCGGTGAGCCGGAGTTTCCAAGATAATTATATGCACCATTATATCCCTCGGTCAAATGCCAATTTTGGAAATGGTATTGCAGAGTGTCAGCATTTACGGGTATTATATCCCCGGTGAATTCGTCCACATGCCATTGGTGTATCTCCATAGGGACTTTAAGGGCCGTTTTGGTTGAGTCCTTCTGGTTCTTCTTGAAAGGGCTGAACACTTCGCCACTTCCCAAGCCGGTATTGCCGCCACCATTAGCCGGGTCGGATTTTAATATCTGCTGGCTCCAGACTGTCGCCGGCAAAAGGCATAAAATTATTATAAAAAACCTTTTGAGCATTGATGGTTAGTTTACAAAACGCAAAAGGAATTCAAAAACCTTCAACGTAAGTGCTGTGAATCCTGTGTAGAAGAAAATATTACTGTCGGCAACCCAAAGAATGAGTGTTACTACAGTTGCTACTAAAAACAGGATATTCAGAATATATCTGATTTTATCTATTGTTCTCACTTTATTTTGAATTTAGCTTCTTTTTCAAATCATTAACAAGTATATCCTTGAGATCGATTGTCTTGCAACGGAATTTGCTCTCAAAAGGTTTTAATTCACCTTTCTTGTTGAAAGCATTCTCGTCTGTAATCCAATCTTCGGCTTTCATTTTCAATCCACCTTTGTCCTCTTCTTCGTCATACCAATATGTAATGCGTGACATGTTGAATGTGCAACTGCCATCATTGGCTGTGAGTGTCAGGAAATAATATATTCTTGCACGTTCCAAAACAAGGAATTTATTCTTGAATACAAGATATTCTTCTCCCTTTAGTACTATAGAATTGGGGTTCTCGCTCTGGAACTCTTTCTTTGACAAAACAGTTGGCTCAACAAATCTCTCTTTAACCCATTCTTGAGTAATCTCATAGATTTGTGCCGATGTAAGTTCGGTAGCAGGGATAGCCTCTTCAAATGTTACTTTACCGTTAATGACAGGTACTGTTCCTTGAGCATATTGTGGCTCCACGTCCTTGATTGCTTTCTTGAATAACTGTGCAGGAGCAGCAATGGTTGCCATTACCATAACAGCCAATAAAATTAGTTTTTTCATATATATAATATAATTTATAATAAATTACTCTGCGAAGATAATACAAAACATAAAAGAAAACAAGTTTGTACCCCAGCACAATTACATGTAAATGTTATGGCTTGTTAAATAAAGGGTATAACTCGCGTGTAATTAAAAAAACGAGGCTTATTTTTGTTATTACCCTTGAGTTGTATTACTTTTGTTGGCATAAAGACACAATTTTTTGTCAAAGCATACTATGAAAAAGAATAACAGCAAAAATAAAAAGAAAACAATGAAACTATTGGCCTTAAATCTTTTGGCTATGGTTTTTGTTGTAATAGTTCTGCCATACATTGTTCTCTGTTGGCTTGACTCTTATACACATCATGGTGAGGCCTATGCTGTTCCCGATATCTGCGGCTTGCAGTTGGATGAGGCCAAGGAGGTCTTGCGTAAAAACAATCTTGATTTAGAGATTGTGGAATATAAATACAAGAAAGGTGCAGCTGAAAACGAAGTGATAGAACAGCGTCCTGTAGCCCATTCAAAAGTTAAAGAGGGGCGTAAGATAATGTTGACAATGAACTCTACAGTAAAGCCTGTTGTAGCTTTGCCAAGTGTTATCGACAACTCTTCGCTTCGCGAAGCCGAGGCACGCCTTAAGGGCATGGGTTTTGTCATTGCAGGCGTAGTTACGCAGGACGGTGAGAAGGATTGGGTCTATGAGGTTAAGCTTGGCGGTCGTTCACTCGTGAATGGCGATAATATTCCTCATGGTTCAAAGTTGGTTATTGTTGTGGGTAATGGCGAAGAATCTCTTTTGAAAGAGGGAGTTGTTGATGAAAACTACTTTGAGTAATCATGGAGTATTTTGATGAAATAGAGGGCTTTGAAGGTTTGGCCGATGATAATACCGTAGAACTTGAAGAAACACTTTTTCGCGAAGTGCGTATTGTTGCCGATAAGGGACAATCGCCCATACGTATAGATAAATTCCTTATCGATCATCTTGCAAACACTTCGCGTAATAAGATACAGCAGGCGGCCGATGCCGGTGCTATTGCCGTAAATGGTAAGGTTGTAAAGAGTAATTATAAAGTAAAGCCTTGTGATGAAATTATAATAACCTACGATACTCCGGCATACGATAACAGTATTATCCCCGAGGATATTCCACTTGATGTTGTCTATGAGGACGATTATCTCATGGTTGTGAATAAACCGGCAGGTCTTGTGGTTCATCCAGGTTGCGGAAACACTCATGGCACACTTATAAATGCTGTAGCATGGCATTTGAAAGATAATCCGAACTTTGACCCCAATGATCCTCAGGTTGGTCTTGTGCATCGTATCGACAAGAATACTTCGGGTTTGTTAGTCGTTGCAAAAACAGCATTCGCAAAGGCACATCTTGGTATGCAGTTCTTTAAAAAGACAACAAAAAGAACATACAATGCAGTAGTGTGGGGTAGTGTGAAAGATGATACGGGAACTGTTATAGGTAATATAACCCGTAATCCTCGAAACCGTTTGCAGATGTGCGTGTCGGGTGATGACAGTATAGGAAAATATGCCGTCACACATTACAGAGTTCTTGAACGTTTGAGTTATGTCTCTTTAGTCGAGTGTAATCTTGAAACCGGTAGAACACATCAAATCAGAGTTCATATGAAACATATCGGTCATATACTGTTCAATGACGATGTGTATGGCGGTGATGAAATTTTGAAGGGAACCAATTTTAGCAAGTACAGCCAATTCGTGCGTAACTGTTTTAAACTCTGCCCTCGTCAGGCACTGCATGCCAAAACCTTGGGATTCGTTCATCCTGTTACAAATGAGATGATGTTTTTTGATTCAGAACTGCCTGCAGATTTTTGTGCAATGGTCGATGCTTGGCGACGCTATTCAAGTGCAAGCTCTGAATTTAGGGAGCAGAGTGCGGATTAAAGAGTTTTGATAACAGAAAGTTATTTTATCAACAATTCTTTGAATTTGCTCTCGTCGCCGTTGAAAATGTTTATATCAACATTCCTGCTAATTCCAGGCAGTCGTCCGCGGTCGGAGCATTGCCATAAAGTCCAGTTCTGCTTAACCTCCAAAGAATCGACGTAATAGTGGGCTATCCATGTAGGGTAGCGCTCAAAATATCTGTCGTCAAGATATCGTGCTTTATATTTCTTGCCCGAATATATGATGGGCTTTACACCGTAATGCTCTTCTATCTTTGCAATGAATATTTTCAGTTCCTGCATGAATAAGGTCTTGTTTTCGGGTTTCTCCTCAACATCAATCATGGGAGGCAAATCACCGCTTTCGAGTTTTACGGTATTTATAAACATTTCGGCTTGTGCCAGACCTGTTGAATAGGTACTGAAATAATGATATGCACCTCGTGTAAAGTTGTTCTTCTTCGCTTGTTCCCAGTTGACATCAAAACGTGTGTCCTTGTGGTCGCTGCCCTCGCACGCTTTCATATATATGAATTTTATGGGCAGTTCTTTTGGGTTTTCATCTTTGAATTTTTCCCAATTTATTTTGCCTTGATGATGTGAAATGTCAAGGCCGTAAATGGAGTATCCGTCAGGGATACATGTGTTGTATATTTTTATACCGTCGCATGTTGTAAAACGGTATATGACCTGTTTGAATACAAGGTGATAGGCAATGAACAGAAATATGGCAGTAATGGCAATGGCTATGATGACATATTGCCAATGAGGCATCTCCCGACTTACTTTTCGGGGTGTTGAACGGCGGACGGAAGAGCACTTCCGTCCGCCGGTTTTTTTAGTCATTTTTTTAGCTTTTGCCATCAAAATGTATTACTTCTGTTGCTCAAGAGCAAGTGTTTTTGTAGTCTGGTCGCAAACTTCTGTTGGGCCAAAGTACTGGATTGGACCTGGGTAAACATAGCATGTCTCCTTAGCCCACTGCTCTCTGTTTGCTGCAAATGTCTTGAAAGGTGCACCGTTAAGGTCAACAAGTGCCTTCTGGATAACAGGTTTCATTTCGCCGTGACGACGCTCCATGTTCATCATCATTGTGATGGGGATACCACCGGCAACCCATTCAGCAGCAGGTGCTGTAGTGTTGCGTACTGATGACATATAACCTGTCTTGCCTGCAGCAATAAGCTGTGATGCGTTGTAGCCAAGAGCGTAGCAGTAGTCAGCATCGTAGTTTGAAGGTGCTGCACAACGTCCCTCATAACCGAAGAAGTGGTGCTGAGCATTGAACTTGCCAACATATTTGCCTTCTGCCTTCCAAGCTGCAAGTTTACCTGCAACCATTTCTGACAATAGCTTTTCTGTCTCGATGAGTGATACCTGAACGTTACCGTGTGGGTCGCGGTCCATAGTCAACTGGCGTGCAACACCTGCTGGGAGGCTTGCATAAACCTCAGCGTTCTCCTTAGAAAGCAAGTTGATGATGTACTGACGCTGTTCCTCGGGAGCAACTGCGTTGTACTCCTCGCCTTTGTGAGCCAAAAGGTCGTTGAGTTCTGCGATAAGAGCTTTCATTGCAGGGATAAACTCGATAAGGCCTTCTGGGATAAGTACAGTACCAAAGTTGTTGCCTGCAGCAGCACGGCTTGCAACAGCTTCAGCGATAGATGTAACGATGTTGTCGAGTGACAAAGCCTTCTGCTCAACCTCCTCAGAGATGATACAGTAGTTAGGCTGAGTCTGTAGAGCACACTCAAGAGCGATGTGTGATGCAGAACGGCCCATCAATTTGATAAAGTGCCAATATTTCTGAGCAGAGTTGCAGTCACGCTGGATGTTACCGATAACTTCAGAATAAACCTTACATGCAGTGTCGAAACCGAAAGATGTCTCAATGTAAGCATTCTTCAAGTCGCCGTCGATAGTTTTTGGACAACCGATAACCTGAACACCTGTATTCTTGGCAGCATAGTACTCAGCAAGTACACATGCATTAGTGTTAGAGTCGTCACCACCAATGATTACGAGAGCCTTGATATCAAGTTTCTTGATGATTTCAAGACCTTTGTCGAACTGCTCAGTCTTCTCAAGCTTTGTACGGCCTGAACCAATGATGTCGAAACCACCGGTATTGCGGTACTCGTCCATGAGTTCTGCTGTGATTTCCATGTAGTTGTGGTCAACCAAACCGCCGGGGCCCATTAGGAAACCGTAAAGACGGCTGTTGGCGTTAAGTTTCTTTACACCGTCGAAAAGACCTGCGATAACGTTGTGACCGCCAGGAGCCTGACCACCTGAAAGGATAACACCTACATTGATAGCAGGGTATTCCTGAGCCTCGCCACCTTTCTCAAAAGTGATGATGGGAAGACCGTAAGTGTTGGGGAACATAGCCTTGATAGCCTCCTGGTCAGCAACAGATTCTGTTGCAGCACCTTCACAAAGTTTTACAGTCCCGGTCAAAGCCTGGGGCAACTTGGGCTGGTATGCAGCCCTTGCTTTTTGCAATGCACTTATTTTCATATTTGTAAAAAATTAAAGTATTTCAATTGTTTTTTGAACTATTGGCAAATTTCGCTTTTTTTTATGAGATTTAAAAGAACTTTGCACATTATTTGCTAATATAAGGTAAAAAATATGGGCATTGGAGAGTTTGGGTGGGTAAAAGAACTCTTTTAGGCTTGTTGTTTTGTTTATTTGAATAAAAGTACTTATCTTTACAAATGTAATTTAAATTTTATCAAGTTATGGCAAGTAGAAAGAATTTGAAAAAGGTTATCACATTTGTTGTTGATGAGTTGGCAACTGAGGCGTTCTTTGCATCAAATGGTGCTGAGGGTAATACTGAAGCATGGGTTGACCTCTTTAACAAAATATTCGCTTTGAATTGTGAGTATATAGCTCGCGTTAATCATGTAGAACCGGGTATGCCTGCAAAGAAATATTTCAATGCTCTTTGCGACTCGTTTAACGACGATGCTAAGGCTATCCTCGCCGAAATGGGTGAATTGGCAAAGTAATATTTCATGTTTAAACGGCTCACAACTTTAATTGTTTGTGTGTTGTGTACGGCGGTTCTCTCGGCTCAAAAAGTCGATAGAACCGTTGCATGTTCAATTGCAGATTACTTTAAGACGTACACTTCGGACAGAACGGAAATAAAATTTTCCGCTCTGGACAAGCGTCGTAATAATATTGTTGTAAATTCTAAGGCAAAAAAAATACTCATTCATTGCAATGAAGCCTTTAATGGTCAAGCATTTACTCCGGCTGTGATTGAGAAAATCTATAGCGATATACGAGAATTGTTGCCCTTGAATCTTAAAAAATATAAGATTGAAATTCTTTATAAAGGCAAGCTTATTGATGAGTGTCTGCCGAACATCTATCGTAAAAAAAATGTTGACAAGAACCGTTTGTGGCGTGGAATAGAACACACCTCAGCACCGTGGGTAAAAAATATATCCCGTCCTTATGATGTCAAACGTGGTCTTGACGGTGTTCACATGGCGTTATGGCAGAGTCATGGCCGCTATTTTTCAAGTGAAGAAAACAGGTGGAAATGGCAACGGCCTTCTCTATTCTGTACAATAGAAGACCTTTTAACACAATCGTTTGTGGTGCCGTTCCTTATGCCTATGCTTGAGAATGCCGGAGCGGTGATTTATACTCCGCGTGAACGTGATTGGCAGCCATTGTCGGTTATTGTTGATAATGATGCCTGTTCCAACGCTTCGCGTTATGTCGAGTATGCTGCACGTGGTAATGCGTGGCAGGCGGCAGATAGTTGCTATGCTCCCAAGGAGGGCTATTACATTGATGGAGAAAATCCTTTTGTGATGGGTACATCAAGGGTTGCGAGAACCTCCACCGGAAATAAACGCTCCGAAGGGACAGTTTCTTGGTTGCCCGATATTCCGGAAACAGGCGAATACGCCGTTTATGTTTCATATAAAACTTTTGAGAATTCGGTTCCCGATGCTTTATATCGCGTTAAACATGCCGGTGGTGTTACCGAATATAAAGTAAATCAGACTATGGGCGGTGGTACATGGGTTTATCTTGGAACTCACCGTTTTAGTGGTGGTTTTGACAAGAACCAAGGAGTCTTTCTCTCAACTAATAGCGAATACAACGGCGTTGTCAGTGCCGATGCTGTTCGTTTCGGAGGTGGTATGGGCAATGTGGCTCGTGGCGATTCCCTACCAGTGTCGAGCGGTTTGCCACGCTATCTTGAGGCGGCACGTTATAACTTGCAGACAAGTGGTTTTCCTCGTGAAATTTATTCGGTATATAATGGCGAGAGTGATTATCGTGATGATGTCAATTCCCGTCCTCATGCAGTGAATTATCTTTCGGGAGGTTCTGTGTATAATCCCGATACAATAGGCTTGCGAGTACCTTTGGAGTTGTCATTCGGTTTTCATTCCGATGCAGGTTATTCAGCGAGTGACAGTATTGTTGGTACATTGGGAGTTGTAACAACCGATAATGATAAGGATACTTTGGCTACCGGGCGTTCACGATATATGTCACGTGATTTGGCCTCTTTTATGCTTAATAATGTTCAGGATGATTTGTCTTGTCACTACGGAGTGCGTTGGCCTGTGCGTGGAATTCTGGACCGCAAATACGGTGAAACTCGTATCCCCGATATACCGTCAGTAATATTTGAGTCTTTGTCACATCAGAATTTTGCCGATTTGTCATACGGTTGTAATCCCGATTTTAAATTTACATTGGCCCGTTCGGTCTATAAATCTCTGTTGAAGCATCTGAGTTATGTTCATGGCCGCAAGTATGTTGTTCAGCCTTTGCCGGTCAAGGATTTTTCAATGTCGCTCTCGTCCGATGAAGAATTTGTCATTTTGCGTTGGCGGCCTGTTGATGATCCTCAGGAGCCTACAGCAAAGCCCGGGCGTTATGTTGTTTATACCCGTGTGGGGAATGGGGCATTTGATAATGGTGTTGTTGTCAATGAGCCGCGGTGTGTCCTGCCTGTCGCAAAAAGAGTACTTTATAGTTTCAAGGTTGCAGCTCTCAACGACGGTGGAGAGAGTCTGCCCTCGGAAGTTTTGTCTCTTTTTGTTGCCAAAAAGGCTAAGGCTCATGTACTTGTAGTGAATGGCTTTCATCGTTTGAGTGCCCCA
>JAGCJL010000067.1 GCA_017647975.1 Bacteroidaceae bacterium
CGTTCCTTGACCGATGTGGTTCTCGAGCGTTATGCCGATCGCCCTTTCGTGGTTTTTGCAGGTCCTGGAAACAATGGCGGTGATGCTCTGGCTATGGCACGCATGCTTAGGGCTGCGGGTAACCAGGCCGATGTGTGGCTCATTGCTCCTGGTGGAATTCTCTCGCTCGACTGCAGGGCTAACTTTGAGCGTCTGGAAGGTGTAAATGTTGTAGATGACAATTTTGTTATGCCTGCCGTTGAACCCGACGCTGTTATAATAGACGGTCTTTTCGGCAGCGGTCTGAACCGTCCTGTAGAGGGCGTTTTCGCGTCAGTGATAAAGGGTGTCGACGCTCTTGACAATGAAGTGGTTGCAGTAGATATGCCTTCGGGTTTGTTGGGGGAGAACAACGACCCTGCGGTGCAGCTTATAGTGTTTGCTACATTGACCGTTACTCTGCAATTCCCCAAGCTCTCGCTTCTCTTCGCCGAGAATGCCCCCTTTGTGGGAGAGTTGAAGGTGGTTGACATAGGGCTTAGCAAAGAGGCTATGGAGAATACACCGTCCAAACTGTTTTTAACCGATGAAAAGGAGATAAAACCGCTGTTGAAGCATCGCGAAAAATTTGCTCATAAAGGTAATTTCGGACAAGCGTTGTTGGTTGCCGGTTCACAGGGAATGGCCGGAGCCTCGGTACTTGCGGCATGCGGTGCGTTACGCTCAGGAGTGGGGTTGCTTACAGTGCATCTTCCCCATTGCAATAATATTGTTGTGCAGACAGCTGTTCCTGAGGCTATGACATCAATTGACAGTTGTATCACACATTTCAGTGATGAGATAGATACTGAACGCTATTCTGTGGTTGCTGTAGGTCCGGGACTCGGACAGAACAAAGAGAGTGAAAAGGCTTTGTTGCATCTTATAGATAATTGTGAAGTGCCTATGGTACTTGATGCAGATGCGTTGAATATCCTTTCGCGTAATCCTCAATATCTGCAACGTTTGCCACAGGGTAGTGTGATAACTCCGCATGTGGGAGAATTTAATCGTCTTTTTGGCAAGACGAACAACTCCTATATAAGATTGATGGCATCATTGGCCTATGCTAAGTCTTTTGGTGTTACTATTGTTCTTAAGGGGGCTTATACTGTTGTGACATCTCCTTGTGGTGTGCATTATTTCAATACAACAGGTAATCCGGGCATGGCAACAGCCGGCAGTGGCGATGTCTTGACCGGTGTTATTGCCGCATTGCTCGCTCAGGGATACAACGCTCCCGACGCTGCACGTTTGGGCGTTTATCTCCATGGCATGGCGGGTGATTTGGCTGCATCTGTTGTTGGTGAAGTCTCTTTGACCGCGAGTGATATTGTTAAATATATTCCTACAGCTTGGAATAAAATGTATTGTGACAAATGAAAATAAGAGTTTACAGTCTGTTACGTAATTGGTCGTTGCCAATAGCTATGCTTGCCGGTGTGGTTATGTACTTGCTTTATGTAAATATTCCCATACTGGACAAGACGCATAAATTTGTTATGTCGGCATTGTCTGTAATACAGCCGGCATTGATTTTCATAATGTTGTTCATGACATTCTGCAAGGTGCGTGTGACAGAATTGAAACCTTCGTTATGGCATCTTTGGCTGCTGCTGTTCCAATTATTGACATTTGCAGCTCTGTCGCTCTCAATATATTTTTTTGAGAATATGCCACCAACGGTACGTGTCCTGTTCGAGGCGGGTATGCTTTGTTTCGTATGCCCCACTGCAACGGCAGCTGCTGTAATAACAGCAAGGCTCGGCGGAAACTCTGCATCATTGGTTGCCTATACCATGTTGGTAAATATGTCTGTGGCCTTGGTCAGTCCTCTATTCCTCGCCCTTTCTCATCCGGTAGAGGGTATGACTCTTCTTTCCTCGTTTTGGCTTATAATAGGTAAGGTGTTTCCTCTTTTGTTGATGCCTCTTTTGTGTGCTGTGATTTTACGTCATTGGTTCCCAAGAGTACACAACTTCATTGTAACCAAAGGACGTAACTGGCCATTTTATCATTGGCTTGTAGCATTGTCTCTTGCTATTGCCATGACTTGCAGTGCCATAGCTCAGACTACATTGCCATTATATACATTATTGTGTATTGCTGCAACGGCTTTGTTTTGCTGTCTTGTACAGTTTGCCTTTGGTCGTTATATCGGTCGCCGTAATGGTGAAACAATAACAGGAGGTCAGGCTTTGGGACAAAAGAACACAGTATTTTCAATTTGGTTTGCCTACACATTCTTAACACCTGTAACAGCAGTTGCCGGTGGCTTCTATTCAATTTGCCATAATCTTGTAAACACATGGCAGCTTTATAGGCATAATCATCGGGTAAAAGAGGATAAAGAAGTGACAGAAACAGAATAAGAAATACTCCTTTAACAAAGCGAGGTGACCAAAATTTTGGTCACCTCGCTTTGTATATATTGGTAATATTATCTTCTTACAAAACGGAAGTTCTTGAAGAATACTTTCTGTTCTTCTCCGCTGATATTGGTGATGCGGAGCTTTGTTGCGGTCATACCGCCAAGTTCGTTACCAGTGTGGATGACAGGGTCGTTATCGCTATAGTGCAACAATCCAACCTCTCTCCATGCTCCGTTTACAAACAGTTCAAGACGGAAATTCTTTGCTACGCCATTTACACCAAAGTTGAAGTCCATTCCTTGGAAAGTAACTGCAGTCTCGCTTTCGAGCAACAATTCGCCGTCTGCTTGCCAATTGATAACTTCAAGTGCCGATGCAATCTCTACTACATCACCATTGAGTTTCACAGGTAATAAAGCGAGCTGTTTAACTGTCGATGACAACTTGAATGGATTGTATTCTGCAGTTGCATTTAAATCGGTGCCTCTTGCTGCATTGTATTTTTCAGTTGACATTGCGAATATTTTGTTCAATGTTGGCAACAAGACTTTAGTTCCCAATTTTGTACCTATCTGGTAGGGATGACGCATTGCTTTGTTGTTTTCAAAGTCAAACATCTGTTTCTGTAATGAGCGTGCCTGCTTGTAAAGATTCTCAAAGTTGATGAACTGGCTTGTTGCACCTTTGTTGTCTTTCATTTCGGCAAACAGTCTCATGGTGCATACTGCTTTACCATATGCTGCAAGGTTCTTGCCCTGAATAACCCATGGACGAATTTCATGTAGTAACTGTGCATTGCTGTTATCGTTCAAAAGGATATCACAAGCTATTTCAAGTTCGTTGCATGCAACATTAAGCATTGCTGTTGCGAACTGGTCTCCTTGAAGTGCTGCTTCAACAATATCTTTGAGTTCTTCACCTTCTTCACGACGGAAACCGTGACCGTTAGGGCCAAGATCCTTGTTGTAGAGAGCAAATGTACGCAAAGCTTCGTGGTTACTTGGGAGTATCTCTTTCAAGCTCTTCTCCCAATTGCTCTGGTAGTCGTATGCTTCCATGTTCCAGCAATAGTCTGCAATGCCGTAGAGGGAAATCTTTGATGTCTCGGCATACTCCATAGGGTTGCTTACAAAACCTGATACATCGCAAGCAATGTCAAGGCCGTTGCCGTATGCCGGGCCCATGAGGATGTGGTCGCGAACAAAGTCGTTAACAGGGAAATTGAGCCATATATAACCCTTACGTTGTATTCTTTCGTTAATCCACTCCATTGTTGGCTTGTCAATACATGCTACAACAGAATTTCCAGTCCACATAACCTCGATACCTTTGTTGAGGTTTGTACCGAGTGTACGCAAGTAACCTCCTTGTTCATTAGCCCAACCTTTATTATACTCTGTAGGGCATAGGATAAGAGGTGCAACATCTTTCTTTACCTGAACGAAGTTGTCATCGATGTAGTTAAGAAGTGCAGCTTGCTTGTCGGCTTTTGCACCTTCGCCCCAGATATCATCGAAGAATACTGCAAAAGAGCGTACTCCGAGTTCATACATAACCTCAAGTTTTGCCATGAGGTAGTCGCGGTCCTCATCGTTCCATTTGATATCTACGCCCGGATGTATTGCCCAATAGAAGTTTACGCCATTTTTCTTTGCAACATTTACAAGTTCTGCAATGCGGTTGGCTTCAACTTCGGGATAAGGCTCACGCCATTTGTCGCGATGCCAAGGATCGTCCTTTGGGCCATAGATATATACATTCATTTTGTTGCGACCATAGAACTCAAGCTGGCTGATACGTGCAGCATGGCTCCATGGTGTTCCGTAGAAACCTTCAACTGTTCCACGGAAAGGAACATCGGGCCAGTCGGTGATTGTGCATGCCTCGAGCTTGCCCTCTTTCATCATGCCCAATAAAGTCTGTACTCCATAGAAAAGACCTTTTTCGTCGTTTCCGGCAATAACCACTTCTTTATCAGTTACCTTTAGGTAGTAGCCTTCTGCCTTTGCGGGGATATGATTCTTGTACTTATTTACTTTCTTGTCACCACGTACACCAATGGTTACTTTGAAGTCGCTCTTTTTTACAATTTCGGGTGATGCTGTGAGAAGAGCATCATAAATATATCCCGACATCTGTTTTGCATCGGCGTTAATTGTCCATTGTGCCGGGGCATTAAGCAATTCTCCGTTGCTGGTAACTATAACCTCCTGAGGAACAGGGTTGACAAGTGAGACCTGAGCTGTCGCACCAAGTGCAGAACATAGTAGTAGGCCTAAGGTTAAAATCTTTTTGTTCATATTTTGATTGTGTTAATTGTTTTAGAAATTGTATTTGAGCATAGCACATATACGGTGATTGGTTACAGCATGTGTATTGCTCATCTTGTATTGGCAATCTGGTGTTCCGTAGCCAACGGTTGTTGGATTATATTCTACACCTATTGACATTGCATTGTGTGTATAAAGGATGCTTGGTGCAACTCTCCACATATAGTCCATGTTCTTCTCGCCACGCATGTATATGTCGCCAACAATGTCATTGCTACAACCGAGATTCTTTGTGTAACCGGCGAAACAGCAGAATGTGAGGAAACCTGTCTTCAAAGGTTGTTTGTAGGTTGCATCAACCCATCCACTGATGCTGTTGAGGTTACTGTATCCCCACTCACCGTTCTCGCGTATCTCAGTAACTGCGTAGCCACTTATCATGCTCAGGTGTGCAGCATTCTGTGCGTATGTGGCACGTCCCTTGACACCCCAATTACCTTTCTTGTATGAAGCAAAGATAGTAGGAGTAACACTGAATACAGGGGCTTCGTTACATTTGTATGTTGCTGTTGTTGTTTTTTCACTTTGTACAAAAATCTGTTCTCCTCCATTTATAAAAACGGGATTGCCGTTTGCGTCAGTAACAGGGGTGTTTATAATTGTTTTTTCTGTAACGCTATAGTTCTGGCGTGGTTTTAAAGTGAGCAAATCAACACCGATACCCATCATGAAACCACCCTCTTTTATCATACCCTGTAAATAGATTTCGGGTACTACGGCATTACGTGCGTAGTTAAATGAGGCACCCTCGGGGCCGTATGATGTGTATTGGAATTGGTAAAGTGCGGTTGCGGTCAATGTAACACCTTTGTTTACATAGTCATAACGTACCTGTGGCGTGCGGCTGAATGGTGTAAAAGGTGCTCCGGTTTCAAGTGAGAAAACATCGGGCATCATATCGCCCATTGCTGGGTGCCAAGCCTGTCCTACAAGCACTTTGTTATGCTCCCAGTCCATCTTTGCGTATGCCTGACGAATTCGTAAAACCGTATTGCTTGTACCGAAACCGGCAAAGTCGGCTTCTATTTTAGCCGAAGTCTTTGAACCAAGGAAATTTAGTCCTGATACATTCAGGCCTAAACGGGTAGTGATACTGAGCAACATCATGTTGTCGTGTGCATTCAAATCCTGACCGTTGGCATCCAACTTGATGTCTTTGGGCATGTAATAGAACTGTTCGCTGTTTGATGTCAGGCTCTCGCGTGTGTCGTAGCATGCGTAGTTGCGAACAAAACCATAAAATTTAAAACTTGGTTTTTCATCTTGTGCGTATGCTCCTGCAAATATTGTTGCAATGAGCATAGTCAAAAGCAATCTTTTCTTCATATTGTATTTTTTGAAATGTTATCCGAAATATCCCGATTTACCAATACTTATTATCAATAGATATCCAAGTACCAATGATATTATACCAATAGTCATACCGGTACGGAACATCTGTGATGTCTTTATCAGTCCGGTTGAGTATGCAATGGCATTCGGTGGGGTGCTGATTGGCAGTGACATTGCAAAGGATGCCGACATGGCAACTCCAATAAGTAATGTTCCAATACCTCCATATATTCCAAGTGACGGCCCCATTCCACTACCTACGGCCACCATGATTGGCACCATGAGTGCTGTTGCAGCAGAATTTGATATAAATTGAGAAAGCAACCAACATATAAGTCCGCCACCAATCATTACAATTAGTGCAGGCCAAGTGTCAAAAGGTATAGTATTTACCAATGCGGCAGCAAGTCCGGTCTTTGACATGCCCTCTCCGAGAGCAAAACCTCCTGCAACCATCCAAAGGCATGCCCAATCGATGTCTTTTAAATCACTTGATTTTATTATACGTGTAAGTGCAAATACGCCGATAGGGAAGAGTGCGACAACATAAGAGTTGATACCTGTTACTTTTTCAAACATCCAAAGAAGTATTGTAACAGCAAGTGTACCGTATATAACGTATGTTCTCCACCCTTTTTTTGCACCACCAATGATGGTGAGGTTTACCTTTTTAGCCGTAAAAGGATATCGCAGGCTAAGATATAGCCATGAGATAATGAGTATAGCAAGCATTAGCGGGGTCATTATAAGTGTCCACTCGCCAAAGTCTATGCCAAGATTTAACCCGTCAACATCATTGATATATTGCAGAGCAATACCATTAGGTGGTGTTCCAATTGGTGTTGCAAGGCCACCGATATTTGCTCCAATGGGTATTGCCAGTGCAAGAGCTGCTGTACCCTTTTCACTTGGTGGCAGTTGACGCAGTACAGGGGCAAGGAATGTGAGCATCATCGCAGCAGTGGCTGTATTGCTTACAAACATTGAAAATACTGCTGTGACAAGCATGAAACCGAAGAGTACAACTCTGGGATTTGAACCGAACGGTTTGAGCATGGCACGTGCCATACTTACATCAACTCCGCTTTTTGAGGCTACCAGGGCAAGTATAAAACCACCCATGAAGAGCATGACTGTGGGGTTGGCAAAGGTGTTCATTATGACCTTGTAGCTCAGAAGCTCGCTCTTATCATATCCGTTTACCAACAGCGAAACGCCACTATCTGATATTGTTAGCAGCATTATCACAATAATGAGCAATGACGTTGTCCATGCCGGAACAGCCTCTATAATCCACATGCAAGCAGCCCACAAGAATATGGCAATGACGCGTTGCTGTATGTCAGTCAATCCCTCAATACCGAAAACTTCGTTCGGCAACATTGCTATTATAAGTGCAATTAACGAAATAAGTCCTACTTTAATATAACGGTTATAACGGCGTATCAATCGCCAGGTCTTATTCAATAGATCCCTTTGTTTCATAACAAGATTATCCCAATTTATATTTATGGTGCTAATTTAGTTTAAACAATCCAAACAATCAACAAAGCTTTTCTGTTTTTACATCTCAATATCGCATTTTATCCTTTTAAATGCTAAATAATGTTACAAGTAATCCATATAAGCATTGTTTTTGTTATGTTTGCAAAGAGAAATGGTATTAACTTTTAAGTAAAAAATATGGCAACGATTCATTTGAAAAAAGCAGATTTTATAAAGAGAGTGGCAGATTATGAGAATAACCCCGGCGAATTCAAATTCTTGGGTGATAAACCTGCGTTGATAGATTTCTATGCTGAGTGGTGTGGCCCATGCAAGATGTTGGCTCCTATACTTGAAGAGGTGTCGGCGAAATTTGCAGGAAAGGTTGATTTTTATAAAATAAATGTCGATGAAGAGGAGGATTTGGCCTCTTTGTTTGGTATTCGCTCAATACCGACTCTTATATTTGTAACTATGGATGGCAGCATGCAACGCTCACAGGGTGCAATGGGAAAGGTGCAGCTGGAAGAGACAATAAAAAGTGTTCTGCTTAAGTGATTCAGGCTCTTATATCTCAATGATTGTTCCTGTTGTGAAAAAGCGGATATTTTCCAATCTTTTCGCAAGAATCTCTTTTGCAGTGTCACATGTACAATGTCCTGTGTAAAAGATTGTGTCAGGGTAATACTTTGTGATGTCATTGGCAAAACATTCTGTTTCGTCAATGCATTTTTCGCCCTCGACAAAATGAAAACCTCCGATGAAAGCATGGATTTTGTCGCGACCGGTAACTTTACGACACTCTTCCATTATGTTTATAACACCACAATGGGAACAAGGAGAAATAATGACTAAACCTTGTGGTGTTGTAAAGCATAGTGACAGTTCGTGTGTAAAATTGTCAAAAACCACCTTTTCTCCGTTGTTTTTTGTAAGGAAACGGTTTCCGTATGGTTTTGTAAATTTCTCCTCTTTGCATTGTATGGCAAAAGCATCCTTAGCTATCTGTTGTGAACCTTCTATGGTTACAATACGGTTTATGTGTCTTGTAAGGGCATCATTATTACAACTTATATTTCGTACAGCTCCTTTACGCGAAGAATAGTATTGTTCTGTAAGGATATCCTTGTGCATATAAACATTCTTCAATGTAACAGCCTCAAAGAAATTGCCTATTCCTCCACAATGGTCGTTGTGCCCATGTGAGATGAATGCAAAATGAGATTTCTCTATGTCAAGTCCTATGCTTTTTGCGTTGTCAAGAAAACGTCCGCTGGCACCTGTGTCGCACAGGATTTCATTATTGTCCGTTTTTATGTATAATGACAAACCATGCTCTGCCACCAAATTGTTTTCATTTAGTGGCAGAGCATTGTCTATCAAAATTGTAATTGTCATGGTCTGTTAAATCTTGCTATAAGCAAGGTTACCGTTCTTTAATACAATTCTGTATGAAGTACCTTTCTTTGTCTTGAATACAAGACGTTTGTTGCCGTAGAGTATTTCGCAACGTTCACCGCTTTTTGATGTGATGACGGCTTCGGAGAGTGTGCTTTCGCTCCATTTGATATCAATCTCAAAACCACCCTTTGCACATAAACCGCTTACAGCACCCTCTTCCCAAGCATCGGGCAATGCCGGTAAAAGGTGAATGAAGCCCATATGACTTTGCATCAACATCTCGGCAATACCGGCAGTACCACCGAAGTTTCCATCAATTTGGAATGGTGCGTGTGTATCCCAAAGGTTATCGAGTGTTCCGTTTTTCAATAAGTTTCCAAAGAGTGTATAGGCATGGTTGCCGTCGTGTAAACGTGCCCATTGGTTGAGTTTCCATCCCATACTCCAGCCTGTAGCTCCATCGCCTCGGTGTTCAAGTACTATTTTTGATGCATTGGCCAATTCGGGAGTCTTTACAGGAGATATTGTGCGTCCCGGATGTAAACCAAAAAGATGGTTCACGTGGCGGTGTTGGTCATTGGGGTCATCAATATCCTTGCTCCATTCCATGAGTTGCCCATAACGGCCAATCTGGTAGGGTGCAAGGTTGTCAAGTACATTCTGCCACTCCTTACGTAACTCACCGTCTACACCCAATACTTTGCTCGCAGCAATAGCATCAAGGAGTATCTCTCTTACAACGCCGTGTACAAATGTTGCACCTTGGTCTATCGGGCCATGCTCAGGCGATGTTGAAGGTGCTGCAGTGTATGTACCGTCGGCTTTCTTCCAAAGGTAATCAACGGCAAAGATTGCACTGCTCTTTATTATTTCATATCCGTTCTCGGCAAGGAATTTCCTGTCACGGGTATAGTCATAATAGTCCCAGACATGTGTTGCGAGCCATGGACCGGCCATTGGATTGAAGTTCCAAGACATATCCTGGCTTATCAATGGAGCTGTAAAGCCGAAAATATTACTTGAAATACTTGCAGTCCAACCTCTGGCACCAAAATATGATTTGGCAGTTATTTCACCAGGTTTTATCAATGTGCGGATAAAATCAATCAAAGGAATTACGCACTCATCAAGGTTTGTTGCACAAGCCGGCCAATAGTTCATTTGCAGGTTAATGTTGTTGTGGTAGTCAACACGCCAGGGACCATCAACATTATTGTGCCACATTCCTTGCAGGTTAGCCGGCATGTTGCCGGGACGTGAGCTTGATATAAGCAGGTAACGTCCGAACTGGAAATACAGTTGCTCCAAAGCAAAGTCGGGTTTTCCCTTACGATAACTCTCCAGTCTCTTAGGAGTAGGCAGGTTCTTTACATTTGGGAACTCATATGTAGTAGGGGCGTTGGGGTTTATCTTTAAATCAACGCGGTTGAACAATGCAGAATAGTCGGCGTAATGTTCCTTGAAAAGTTGGTCATATCCTTTGCTTAAAGCACTCTCCATCCATACTTTTGTTGTTTCTTCTGGATTTATGCCAACATATGTTTTGGGGTCTTTGAAGTCGGGTGCGAAATTTATTTTGTAATCGGTGTCGGCTGTGATATAAAAACAAACTTCATCGGCATTTGTAATTTTAATTTTTCCATTTTCAACGACATGAGAACCACCCGTTGCAATAGCTTTTACTCTTATGGTGTATTGCATTCCGTTGTTGTCAAGGCGTGCATTCCATACAATACCGTCATTGCCGTCATTCTCCAAAGTGCCCTCTGAAACAGGGTTGGGAGCATAACTGAATAACAGGTTCTGCTTTCCGGGGCTATCTGCAGAATATTTTATAACCATTACATTGGCAGGGTATGATATAAAATAATTTCGTTGGAATTTTATACCGTCTCTGTCATATTGTACAATAGCCAATGCTGAATCGATGGAAAGAATACGCTTGTAGTCTCCAAGGCCAATCAAATTATGGCCGGTTTCTATATAGAACTCTCCCATAGTGGTGAAGTTACCGAAGCGGAATGGCTTCTCTCCATAATATTCGTATGAAGCTGTACTATTGAAGTTCTCTCTTGTGAGCTTTGCAGCTTTTTCATCATCTCCGTCTAAAAAGGCCTGGCGGATGTCATCTAACAGATGAGCCGATTCTTTATTGACATTCCAATAGTAGTCTGCTCCACCTTCTGTATTAGGACCTCCACGCCACAGTGTTTTCTCATTGAATGTAATTCGCTCGGCTTCCAAAGAACCCATGATGCTTGCAGCAATACTTCCGTTGCCTATTGGGAGTGATTGCGATTCCCATTCTCTGTCAGGATTATAGTTTCCATCCCCGGCCCATTCCGGTTTTTTGCCATTCCACAAATCGGGACGTCCACCATACCAAATTGCCCGTCCGTTAAGGGTTGTTGGTTTGTCAAACCATATCGATAAACCTTGTGTATAATCAAATTGTGCTTCTATTGCCATACTACATAGCAATAGTGTAATGATTGAAGAGAGTTTTTTCATATTATTCAGTTGTTGTCTTGTTTATATATTGTATAAGTTTTGCTACATGCTGTCTGAAGCTAATATTGTAGTCTCGTTCAAAACCAACTTTTTCTGATATAATTCTTATTGTACCTTGTACATCATCTATACGTTTCAACGCTTCACTGCCGTCTTGTGCAATGGAGTATATCTCAATATCCCTTGTACCTAACTCAAGGAAATATCCGGCAATGGTAGCTGTCCTTTTTACAGTTGCCATATCAAACAAAAAGCATAACCATCAATTGTATTATTATCACACGCAAGAACATACAGATAGGATATACAGTTGCATATGCTACAGCCGGATTATCACCTTCTATGGTTTCGTTTACATAGTTTAAGGCCATTGGGTTTGCCATTGAGCCACAAAGCAATCCTGCTACAGAACCAAAATCCAATTTTGTTTTTCGTAATGCAAGTATGCCTATCAAAACAACGGGTATGAATGTGATAATGAATCCCAGGGCTAACCAAAGCAAACCTTCGGGTCTGACAATGGTTTCAAAGAAGTGCTCTCCTGCGTCAAGTCCAAGACAAGCAAGATATAAAATAAGTCCCAATGCTCTGAGCATCATATTGGCACTTTGGGTTGTATATGTTATCATGTGCAACCTTGGTCCGAATGTGCCTATAAGTATTCCTACAATTATTGGTCCGCCGGCAAGTCCCAACTTTATAGGGAATGACATTCCGGGTATTGATAATGGGATACTTCCAATAATAAGTCCAAGTATAATACCAATGAATACAGAAACAAGGTTTGGCTCATTAAGACTCTTTACAGCATTACCCAAGATATTTTCTACACGTTTAATATCTCCGGCTTCACCAACAACTGTTAGTCGGTCTCCAAGTTGAAGAACAAGATCTGGAGTTGCCAGCAACTGTACTCCTGAACGATAGACTCTGCTGATATTGATTCCGTAATTGTTTCTCAAACGTAACGATGAGAGTTTCTTGCCATTGATTTCGGGCCGTGTGACAAGAATACGTTGCGATGTCAGTTCGCTGTCAATTTTATTCCAGTCTATATTCTCGTTGTTCCAGTCTTTCTTTTCTTGCTCTCCGAATATAAGTTGTAAAGCACCGGTTTCTTCGGGCTTGGTAATAACAAGCAAGATGTCATCTTTTTCCAGAACTCTGTTTGACATAGGTATAAGTACATGCCCATTATGCCACATGCGTGATATAACAAAATGGTTGTGACTGTTTATGTTTGCAATTTCAGAAATTGTTTTTCCGAAGATTCCAGGGTTCGTAACTTTATAACTTGCGATGAAAACGTTTTTTTTATGCTTATTGTCAGGCCCTGGAAGGTCTGTTGGTCTTACAAAGTATTTACGCAGTACAATCAAAGCAAAAATAACACCAACTACACCAAGTGGATATGTTAAGGCACATCCTAAAGTTGCACCGTTGCTGTCGCAACCAATCTGTTTTAAAGTCTGTTGTGCCGCAGCAAGTGCAGGAGTGTTTGTAGTAGCTCCACATAAGATACCGGTCATGTCGGACATTCTGACATTGCTCCCAAGGCTTAGAATGATGGCCAGTATTGTTCCTGTTCCAAGTAGGGCCAATGACGGAATAAGTAATTTAATTCCATCGCTTCTCATAGAGCTGAAGAAACCGGGGCCAACTTGTAGTCCCAAAGCATATACAAACAGAACTAAACCGAACGTTTCGGCATACAGCAGCATCTGCTTGTCAATACTTATTCCACAATTTCCGGCAATGATACCAATGAAGAATACGAATGTTATTCCTAATGATATTCCAAATAAACGTATCTTTCCTAACATAAGACCCATTGCTGATATTATGGAAAGTACTACAAGTGCCTGCAGGGCAGAATGTTCAATGAATAGTGTATTGATGAATTCCATTCTGGGAAATTTTGTTTGAATATATTGTTTATTTTATATCCATCTCGTCAAACAGGTATTCTGCATTTCCAATGCGATCCATAACAAATAGTACGAATCGAATGTCAACAGATATATTACGACAAATTGTCGGGTCAAATTCAATATCGCTCATCGTTGAACGCCATGTGCGGTCGAAATTTATACCAACAAGTTCGCCATTTCCATTTATGACTGGTGAACCCGAATTGCCTCCCGATGTGTGATTCGATGCAAGGAAACACACTGGTATAGTCTGTTTCTTACCTTTTTCTATACTCCACCTTCCGTAATCATTATTCTTGTGGATATCACGTAATACCTGTGGAATATTGTAATCATAAATCTCAGGGTTGTCTTTTGCAATTATACCATCAAGAGTGGTCAGGTGAGTATGGTATTCTCCATCTGCATTTTCATAACCGGTTATTGTTCCGTATGCAACTCGTAGAGTGAAGTTTGCATCAGGGTAGAAAGCACGCTCCTTATCCCATTCCATCAGTGCCTGCATATAGGGCTTATACCATTTTTCAATAGCCAGCACGTTACTTAAGTTGCGATAGACGTATTGACGGTTTTCGTCGATTAGTGGCACAAACCAACTTGCAAATTGCACCAAAGGATCTCTCTCTATCTCGGGTTTTGTCAAAGGGTATTTATCAAGCAATTTTGTTGTGGTAAAAAGAGTGTCGGCAAAAGCTTCGGCACTACTATATTTCTCAATAGCAGCAGACAGTTGTGCTGGTATTTTGTCCTTTTGTACGCGTTTGACAAACTCATCTATCATACGTCGTGCTATGGCGTGGTCTATATCCTTGTTGTAATCTTTTAGGAAACGTTTGCGTATGGCTGCCTGTTCGTCTGCTGTAACCTTCTCTTCGCTCGTAGCTTTATTGTAAAGTTGTAGTGCGAAGTAGAATGCTTCTATTGCCGCAATTGATTCATTGAATAGTTCGCGTGTAAAATATCCGGGAATGACATTGCTATAGGCTATTTGCATCGAGTCAAGGATTGCTGCGTATTGTGGCTTTTCGGCAGCCCATTCCTTGAATTTTGTCTCATAAATCTCTTTTTTCTTTGCTGTTGCAAGGTTTCTTAGCCCCAGGCTTTCACCTTGCCATTTTTTCCATCCATTTGCAATGCTTGCATGTTTTGCTGCGTATGCAATACGTGTTGCCGCGTCTTTAGCTTGTGCTTCACTGATTATGTCGAGTCTGATTGTTCGCAATTCTATTTTCATGGGATTGGAAACGGACTGTGTATATTCAACTGCGGGTGCAGTTATATACTCTTGAGTGTTGCCGGGAAAACCATAAATCATAGTGAAGTCTCCTTCCTCTACGCCTTTTGTCGATATCTTGAAGTGGCGTTTTGGTCGGTAGGGAACATTCTCCTTACTGTAATCGGCAGGCTTGTTATCGGTGTTGGCATAAACGCGGAAAACCGAAAAATCACCGGTGTGGCGAGGCCATATCCAATTATCGGTGTCACCACCGAATTTGCCAATTGCTGATGGTGGTGCTCCAACAAGACGAATGTCGCGGTAAGTGCAGTAAACAAAAAGGTAATATTGATTACCATAATACATTGATTCAATACTAGCCCTATAACCGCTTTCTTTTGTCTCTGCAGCAATGATCTCTTCTTTATTTTCTCCGGCAGCCAATCTCGCGGTGACATCTTCCATCTTTACTAAAATGCTTACTGTAAGTCCTGGAACATGTAGCTCCTCTTCGCGGGATTTGGCCCAATAACCGTCGGTAAGATAGTCGTGTTCTACAGATGACAGTTTCTGTATTGAACCATAACCACAATGGTGGTTTGTGAATAGCAGACCTTCGGCCGAAACGAATTCACCTGTACATCCACCACCGAATTGCACAACAGCATCTTTCAACGAAGCTTTGTCGTTTGAATATATATCGTCACATTTCAGTTTGAATCCCATGCTACGCATATTCTTGTAACGTTCTTTGATGAGGCTTGGAAGCCACATACCTTCATCGGCTGTCGCAGAGCCCAAGATCAAACATGCGATTGTAAAGAGAAAAAATCTTTTTATCATATTTTTTGTGTGGTTGTATGTGTTAATAGTGCGAAGATACAATATTTAATACAAATTTCTATTAAAAATAGAAAAGAGTATTCAATGTTCGTAAATATGTTGTTTCAAGAGTGTTCTATAACTGTTTTTTATTGACTTCTTCTTTGAGTTCTGCAATTGTTTTGCCAACAATAGGATGAATGAGTTGTGGAGCGATTTCAAAAAGCGGGTTCAGGACAAAATCTCTTTCCTGAATTAGAGGGTGGGGAATGGTAAGTCTCTTGGTCTGTATGATTTTTTCTCCGTAAAATAAGATGTCAATATCTATTATACGGTCATGGTATGTTCCATTTTGGGACTTTGTGACTCTCCCGAGTTCGCGTTCTATTTTTTCAGTTTTTTCCAACAGCTCAAATGGAGTCAAAGTTGTTGTAAATGTTACTACACAATTGAGAAAACTATTTTGGCTCTCAAAGCCCCAAGGTTCAGTTTCAATGAATGATGAAAGCAATGTGTATTTACCTAAAGCGAGCGATAGTAGCTCTATCGCTCGCTTTAGGTTTTTTTCTTTATCACCTTGGTTTGTGCCTAATCCAAGATATATATGAAAAGATTCTTTTTTCATTAGTCAATTATGAGCATGGCATCGCCGTATAAACCGAATCGATAACCTTCGTCAAGTGCAACCTTATATGCATTCATTACATTGTCGTAACCTCCAAATGCAGTTGTTAGCATAAGCATTGTTGAATAAGGTGCATAAAAATTTGCAATCATGCAGTTGGCAACCTGGAAGTCATATTCAGGGAAAATAAATTTACTTGTCCATCCATCGTATTCTTTGAGCATACCGCCGGTTAGAGTCGCTGTCTCAAGAACACGCTGAACAGAAGTTCCTATGGCACAAATACGGCGACCTTCAGCTTTGGCTCTATTTACCAACTGTACGGCTTCTGTATCAACGCTTATAAGGTCGCTGTCCATCTTGTGCTTTGTCAAGTCTTCCACATCAATTTCTCTAAAGCAGCCAAGGCCTGTGTGCATGGTTACGAAAGCAGTGTCGATACCTTTGATTTCCATTCTCTTCATCAACTCTCGTGTGAAGTGTAGTCCTGCAAACGATGCTGTAACAGAACCTTCTTTTTTGGCAAAGTAAGTTTGGAAATTGTCGAGGTCTTCGGGCTCCTCTTTACGTAAACGCTTGAAATCATCGGGTAGTGGTGCAACTCCAAGAGCATAAAGTGCTTTCTTGAATTCATCATGTGGACCGTCATAGAGGAAACGGAGTGTGCGACCGCGTGATGTCGTGTTGTCGATAACTTCGGCAACCATTGAATTGTCTTCGCCAAAATAGAGCTTGTTGCCGATACGAATCTTGCGGGCAGGATCAACCAATACATCCCACAAACGGAACTCCTCGTTCAATTCACGCAACAGAAAGACCTCAATCTGTGCATTGGTCTTCTCTTTGTTTCCGTACAAGCGTGCGGGGAAAACTTTGCTGTCATTCATGACAAAAAGGTCCTTTTCATCGAAGTAATGAATTACATCTTTGAATAGGCGATGTTCTATTTCACCACTCTTTTTGTGCAGCACCAAAAGGCGTGATTCGTCGCGGTACTGTGCCGGATAGAGAGCAATACGCTCTTCGGGCAAATTGTATTTAAACTGTGACAACTTCATGTGTTGTCCGCTCATTGAGA
This sequence comes from Bacteroidaceae bacterium, assembly GCA_017647975.1. GTDB lineage: Bacteria > Bacteroidota > Bacteroidia > Bacteroidales > Bacteroidaceae > HGM04593. Next base: position 17,122 of record JAGCJL010000067.1, read on the forward strand.
AACTTTCGTCTATCATAGTATTTATTGTTTTTCGAGCCATTCTTGAAAGGCATCGGGGGTTATACAGTTTTCGATATTATATTCTCCAATTCTTGTTCGTGTAAGTGCTGTCAGATATGCTCCGCTTTGCAACGCCTCACCAATGTCTCGGGCAAGAGAACGTATATACGTACCTTTTCCGCAAACAACGCGTATAGTAATCTTTGGCAGTTCGTAGTTTATCAAATCAATGGAGTCAATGCGTATCTGCTTTGGCTCTAATTGCATGTCGCTACCTTTACGGGCAAGGTCATATGCTCGTTTGCCTTCCACCTTGCATGCCGAGAACAAGGGCGGTCGTTGTGCAATATCTCCGACAAACTGTTTGAGCGTTTCTTCTACCATTTCCTTTGTTATATGCTCGTATGGAAAGGTTTCATTGACAGGATGCTCCATGTCGTATGATGGCGTTGTGGCACCAAGCATAATTTCGGCAACATACTCTTTTGTCTGTTTCTGTAACTCTTCAATTTTTTTTGTCGCTTTGCCAGTGCATAACAGCAACACACCTGTGGCAAGAGGATCCAAAGTTCCTGCATGTCCAACTTTGAACCGTTTGACGTTGAATTTTCGGCTCAAATGGTATCGTATCTTGTTTACAATCTGGAATGAAGTCCAGGTGTATGGCTTGTTTACGGCAATAATTTCTCCTGCAATAAAATCCATTATGCTATAGTAAGATTATGTCCTGTCAGTAACATTATAAGTATTATTCCTCCAACAACGATTCTGTACCAACCGAATGCTTTGAAACCATATTTGCTGACGAAGTTTATAAAGAACTTTATAGCAAGCATTGCAACAATAAAGGCAACGATATTTCCAATCAACAATGTTCCTAAATTCTCTTTGAGTATCTGTAGGCCGTTTTCATCCATGAGAATCTTCAAAAGTTTGAACATTGTTGCCGCAAGCATTGTTGGGACAGCCAAAAAGAAAGAGAACTCGGCAGCAGCCTTACGTGTCAATTTCTGTGCCATACCGCCAACAATCGTTGCCATTGATCGTGATACACCTGGAATCATTGATATACATTGGAACATACCAATCCAAAAAGCTCTTTTTTCGGTCAATTCAGTTTTTTCACTTCCTTTGTTAAAAATCTTGTCGCAGAAAAGCATGAATACACCACCCAGAATAAGGGTTGTTGCTACAACGGTAACACTTTCAAGCATTGCATCAATGGCATCGCTGAATAACAATCCAAGTACAGCCGCAGGAATGAACGCTACAAACAGTTTCCAATAGAAATCATATTTGTGCAGGAATTTCTTTAATGCAGATGCTCCCTCCGGTGCGGGTGTATTGTTGAGCTTGAAAAAACGTTTCCAGTAAAGTACAACAACCGACAGAATTGCACCAAACTGGATTATAAAGGTAAAAGCCTTTACAAAATCAGTACTTTCAACACCTAAAAGATTTTGGGCTATAATCATATGTCCGGTTGAAGAGACCGGCAAAAATTCGGTAAGTCCTTCAACGATAGCGATGATTATTGTTTCTAATGTAGTCATTATTGTGTTTGTTTATTATTTATTGTTCTTGCTTTTATACATTATGGCAAATATGACAAAAATAAAGCCAATGAAACATGTTGCCGGAGCCAACTTTATTCTCCTGAAACTGAATATTTCGGGTTCAAAAAGAGTTTCGGTTGAACCAGGTCCCCCCATCATTATGAATCCGATTATTATGGCTGCTATGCCAATAGCAAGCAGAATGTAGTTCTTTTTACCAAATGCAAATTTTGATTTATCCATTTTCTGTTCTTTTTATATAAAATATAAATCGTTTCTTCTCATTCTCAGGAAACGCAATACCGACAATAGTGCACATAGCATGCAAATGGCCATACCAAATACAATAACAATAACACCAACGATTGCAAGTTTGTCAAACTCTATTATGTTGATTATCTCTGGCTCATTTTGTTGTAGCAGGTAAAGTATGCTTGCAAGTATTATGTTGGAGGCAATTCCCGAAAATATACCAATCCACATGTTTTTAAAGATGAATGGTCGGCAGATAAAACTCCATGATGCCCCCACCAACTTCATTGTATGCAAGATGAATCGTTTGGAGTATATAGATAGACGTACCATATTACCAATAAGTGACCAGGAAATTATCGTAAGCATTGCAAGTAGTGTTAATAAAATTATTCCGGCCTTACGAATATTTGTGTTAATGGTATCTACAAGCTCTTTTTGGTATATCACCTCCTTTACCTCCTTTTTCTTGAGCATATTCCTTTCAATAGCCTGCAACTCGGTGCTGTTTGCATATTGGGGTTCCAAAGTTATTTCCAACGACGCTTCGTAAGGGTTGTAACCGAGGATTTCTTCCGGGTTCGTTTTTAGGGCTTTGCTTTCTTCGGCAAGAGCCTGCTCTTTTGAGATATATGCAATATTCAAGATTCGCTTGTCTTTTTCAATCTCTTTTTTCAGTTTAAGAATAGCTTCTTCGCTCGTTTCATTCTTTATTATAACCGACAAAATAAGATTTTTTTGTACGCTGTGTGTAAGCGACTGGGCACCGATAAATAGTGTACCCATTATACCTAAAAGCAGCAAAACCAATGTTGTGCTGATATATACGCTTATGGTTTGAACATTAACCCCTCTTTTCTTCATAATCTTTTTCTGAAAACATAGATGATAGAACTGCTGGCGTTGCGTTTGCTGCATTGGGCAATCCATCCTTTTAACCCATTCCAAAAACCTCTTATTATGGCAAAACTTGCGTTTTTATATTTTTCACTAAGCATTGATATGTAAAATCCATCAAAAGGCATTGTATATTGTCTCTCAAGAATGAAACCATGTTTTTCTCCCCACTTCATTATTGTACTCGGGGTAAAATGCCATAGATGTCGTGGAACATCATACGCGGCCCAATTCTCTTTATATTTTTGTGCATCGTACGAAATGCAATTTGGGATGGCTATTATAGCAATACCGGTGTTCTCCAGTATTCGGTATAACTCACTCCACGCCCGGTCAAGGTCTTGTATATGCTCCATTACATGCCACATTGTTACAACGTCAAGGCTGTTGTTCGCGATGTTTGCCAAGGCCTCTTCAGGCAACATGTCTATTCCTAGTTCTTCGCTTGCCAACTTTCTGGCTTTTTCACTTTTTTCAATAGCGGTAATATCCCATCCTGCTTTTTGCATGGCTTTGGCAAAGAACCCGGTGCCTGCACCATAATCAAGAAGCTTACCATTCTTTAAAAGGGTCAAACTCTCAATTAACTTTCTTTTTCTTTGCAACATTATGGACCGTACCATGTGATACACTTTGTTTACGAATCCTTTCTTGGTGTTGCTGTGCGAGATGTATGTAGGCGACTCGTAGTATTTGCCAATCTCCTTTTCATCGGGGAAATTTTGGGTGAAAACAAAACCGCAAGAACTGCATTTGTGTATTTCAAACTCCTCTCCTGTAGCAAACCAGTCCTTACATTTGAATAGCGGGCTTATGTCCGCATTACTGCAAAGAGGGCACGTTTTGTGATTGATTAAATTCATGGTTTGCTATTGGTCTTTTTTTGTTTGGGTACAATTTTCCCTAATTTGCTACAAAAATATACTTTTAAATGGTAATTTGTGCTTATTTTCTCAAGTTTTACATTTAAAGTCTATAAAAATTATATTTTTTAACATTTTGAACCGCGTAATTTTAGTAGTTTTGCGGAAATGAGCGATTGTAGTAAAAGAGTTTTTTTGAAAAGATAAAAGGAGATAGAGATGGCTAAGTTGTTGCGTGCAAAAAAGAAAGTATTTGGTGGAGTTTGTGCAGGAATTGCAGAGTTTTTCGGTTGGGATGTAATCGCACTGCGTGTAATGTGGTGTGTACTCTCTATTCTTGGTGCCGGGAGTCCGGTATTGTTTTATTTTATACTCTGGTTCCTTATGCCTGATGCAGACCGTAATACGATGAGTTACGAGGAGAGAATGAAGAGACGTTTAGGTAAATGATAAACATAAAAAAGTGGTGCTTGAAGCACCACTTTTTTATGTTTTAATCGACGATTTCGCCAAGCAGTGTTGCTGCTGTACTGTCATTGATTTTTACCTTGACAAAGTCTCCAATCTTATATTCCTTTCGGTCAAAAACGGCTGTGCGATTTTGTTCCGTTCTGCCAAAAAATTGTTCTTTTGAACGCTTGGATACTCCTTCAATAAGCACTTCGTATGTATTGCCGATACATTTGCGATTGTTTTCGGCAGAGCATTTTTGTTGCAATGAAATAATCTCATTCAGGCGACGGACCTTTTCGCTATCTTCAATATCATCTTTGAAATGTCTGCTTGCAAATGTTCCCGGACGCTCTGAGTATTTGAACATAAATGCTGCATCGTAAGAGCAATATTCCATAAGAGATAATGTTTCACGATGATCCTCTTCTGTCTCTCCACAATATCCTGCGATAATGTCTGTGGAAATGCCACAGTCAGGAACGATGCGTCTGATTGCCTCAATGCGATCAAGATACCATTCTCGGGTGTACTTGCGATTCATTGTCTTGAGCATGTTGTTACTGCCACTCTGTACCGGCAGGTGTATGCTTTTACAAACATTTGGTTCTTCGGCAATGACACGCAATGTCTCGTCACTCATATCTTTGGGATGCGACGTTGTAAATCTTATTCGGGTTTGTGGTGCATGTCTTGCTACTCGACGTAACAACTCAGGGAATGTTGTTACTTCTCCGTTCTCATTTTCAAATCGGTAAGAGTTTACATTCTGTCCCAATAGTATAATCTCTTTGAATCCTTTGGCAACCAAGTCGGTAGCTTCGTTCAATATACTTTGGATATCTCGGCTTCTTTCTCGTCCTCGTGTGTAGGGTACCACGCAATAGTGGCAAAAGTTATTGCAGCCACGCATTATTGAAATGTATCCCGAAACCTTGCCGCTGCAAATTCTCATAGGAATAACATCACGATATGTTTCAGTTGTTGACAACTCGATATTCATGGCTGGATGTCCCATCTCGGCTTCGGCAATGAGTTCCGGAAGTGACAGATATGTATCAGGGCCGGCGACAATGTTTACTTTATAGTTCTTTATTAGTTCTTCCTTTACTCGCTCGGCCATGCATCCAACCACGCCAACAAGTGTTGTCTTTCCACGACGCATGGCATTAAGTTGGTCTAAACGTCCGTAAATCTTTTGTTCTGCGTTGTCGCGGATAGAACAGGTGTTCAGTAATATCAGGTCGGCGTTCTCAATCTCTTCGCAAACGCTGTATCCAGCAACTTTTAGAATGGACCCTATAACCTCGCTGTCGGCCACATTCATTTGGCATCCGTAGGTTTCTATGAATAGTTTTTTATCGTTTTCCACTGTCTATTGATTATGAAGTTTCTGCGAAGATAGTGATAAAAAATGAATTTTTATTGAAACTTGGTGTCAACAATCTGTTTATTTAAATAATTATATATAATTACTATCTATAATTTGAATTATTTTGTTTTTCCTTGTATCTTTGTCACTTGTAGTGCAATTTCAGTGCAGATCTTAAATGTTTGAAAAAATGAGAAGTGATAGTGTTATAATTATTCCGACATATAACGAGAAAGAGAATATTGAACGCATGATACATACTCTGATGCAGTTGGAGCATGGGTTTGATGTTCTTATTGTCGATGATGCATCTCCTGATGGAACAGCAGCGATTGTTAAAGGATTGATGAATACTTATTTGGGTAGAGTGTATATTATCGAGCGTTCTGGCAAGTTGGGCTTGGGAACAGCGTATATCACAGGCTTTAAATGGGCTTTGAAAAAGGGCTACGATTACATTTTTGAAATGGATGCCGATTTTTCTCACAATCCTGATGATGTTCCGTTGCTTTATTCTGCTTGTGCCGATCAAGGCTTTGATCTTTCTATTGGCAGCAGATATGTGTCAGGCGTAAATGTTGTTAATTGGCCAATGGGACGTGTTCTGATGTCTTATTTCGCCTCAAAATATGTGCGTTTTATAACACGTATTCCGGTGTATGATACAACAGCCGGCTTTAATTGTTATCGTAGAAAAGTTCTAGAAACGATGGATCTTGATGCAATACGTTTTAAAGGTTATGCTTTTCAAATAGAGATGAAATTTACGGCTCACATGTGTGGGTTTAAAATAAAGGAGGTTCCTGTGATTTTTGTGAATCGTGTTCTGGGAACATCTAAAATGAGTGGCGGAATCTTTAGTGAAGCACTTTTTGGCGTGATAAAGATGAAAGTTGGCAGTTGGTTCCGAAAATATCCCAAGATTAATAATTGATAAAAAAGATTTATATAATGGCTAACGATACAAATAAACAGTTTGAGAGAGTCTTGGAGTTGTGCCGTGAGTTGTTCGGCAAGAAACTTTATGATTATGGTGCTTCTTGGAGAATTATGCGTCCGGAATCATTGACTGATCAAATCTTTATAAAGGCGAAGCGTATTCGTACTCTTGAAACCGGAGCAGAGAATCTTGTTGGCGAAGATATAAATTCGGAACTGATAGGTATTGTGAACTATGGATTGATTTCTTTGGTTCAGCTTGATTTGGGCTATTCCGACCAATGCGATTTGACAGCGGATGAAGCTATGGCGTTGTATGATAAAAAAGCCAAGGAGACGCTTGAGTTGATGAAGAAGAAAAATCATGATTATAATGAGGCGTGGCGTGGAATGAGAACGACTTCCTATACCGATCTTATCCTTACAAAAATATGGCGAACAAAACAGATAGAAGAACTTGGTGGTGAAACGAAAGTTTCCGAAGGTGTTGATGCTAATTATATGGATATGATAAACTATGCAGTTTTTGGTTTGATAAAGAATGGGCTTGCAGATTAAAAAAAGTACTCTGTTTACAATGCTGACTAACATTTGTCGTGTAGTATTGGCGTTGGTTCTGGTGTTCTCTGGCTTTGTTAAGGCTGTTGACCCCAAGGGTACTATGTATAATTTGCAAGAGTATTTATTGGCATTTTCTGTTGATTCATATTCAAACGAATGGCTTCTGCTTTTTGCAACGATATTTGCGGCAGTAGAGTTTCTGTTGGGTATTTTCCTGCTTCTTGGTGTTTATCGCAAGTTTGTTTCAGCAATAGTATTTGTATTATTCATTTTCTTTACTATGCTGACATGTTACATTTATGTCTATAATCCAATACCGGATTGTGGATGTTTTGGCGATGTCTTGGTTTTGTCCAACAAGATGACGTTTATCAAGAATCTTTTCCTGCTGTTGCTTGCAGTTGTTGTATTTTTAGGCCGCAGACGTTTTGTGTGCAATGTAAGTTCAAAGAATCGTTGGGCAGTAGTGCTTTATGTGATTTCTTATATTGCTTTTGTTGAGGGTTTGAGTATTGTGCATGTGCCGGTGATTGATTTTCGTCAATACAAGGTTGGTGCTGACTTGCGTGTGTTGACAGAATCTGTTCCTGATACATATAAATTGCAGGCATTGTACGAAAGAGGTGAAGAGCAGTGCCTTTTCGACGTTGATACACTTCCTGGCAGTGATTGGACTTTTGTTGAGATGCGTTCCTTGCTTGATGTTAAAGGTCGTGAGGCGATAATTGATAATTTTTCTATTCTTGATTGGAATACTGATTATGATATAGCCGAAGATATTCTTATTGATACCGGTTATGTTTGTCTTGTCGTTTCGGAATTTGTTGAAGATGCTTCGGTAAATCGTATTGACAGGGTGAATGATCTTTATGATTACTGTTGTGAAAATGGTGTACAGTTTTATATGGTAACAGCATCGGACGAGGAGAATATAGAACTTTGGCAAAAACGTACCGGTGCGGAATATAATCTTCATTGGGCCGATAAATCATTGCTTAGAGATATGACAAGAGCGAATCCTGGTTTGGTATTGATAAAAGATGGGGTAATTAAAGGCAAATGGACTGCGTCGGACATTCCTGAACCTCAACAACTTTTCAATCCGGCTCCCAAAGGGGTATTCTTGACATATCTGGACAATATTCTACAAAAATGGTACTCGTGGCTATTGCTTCTTGGCGTACCGTTGTCGTTTATGGTATATTTCGATTTTTTATTTATTCGTATAAGTCGTCGTAAAAGTACTAAGAAAGAGATAAAAGAAACAAGTGATATTTAATATTAACAATTAAAATTTTACAAACATGAGAAAGAACATTGTAGCAGGAAACTGGAAGATGAACATGAATCTTCAGGAGGGTATTGCTCTTGCAAAGGAACTTAACGAGGCGTTGACAGCTGACAAACCAAATTGTGATGTTGTAATCTGCACTCCATTTATCCACCTCGCTTCAGTAACACCTATCGTTGATGAGGCTATTATTGGTGTTGGTGCTGAGAACTGTGCCGATAAGGTGTCAGGTGCTTATACAGGTGAGGTTTCTGCATCTATGGTTGCTTCAACAGGTGCAAAATATGTAATTTTGGGTCACTCAGAGCGTCGTGCATACTATGGTGAGACACCTGAGATTCTTAAAGAAAAAGTTCAGCTTGCTCTTGCTAATGGCTTGACTCCAATCTTCTGTATCGGTGAGGTTCTTGAGGAGCGTAACCAGGGTATTCAGAACCAGGTTGTTTATGATCAGCTTGCAGGTTCTTTGTATGACCTTTCTGCAGAGGATTTCTCTAAGATTATTCTTGCTTACGAACCGGTATGGGCTATCGGTACAGGTTTGACAGCAACACCAGAGCAGGCAGAAGAGATTCATGCTTACATTCGCTCAACTATCGCAGAGAAATATGGTAACGAGGTTGCTGAGAATACATCTATTCTTTACGGTGGTAGCTGCAAACCAAGCAATGCTAAGGAACTTTTCGCTAACCCAAATGTTGATGGTGGTCTTATCGGTGGTGCAGCTCTCAAAGTTGCTGACTTCAAGGGTATCATCGATGCTTTCAAGTAATTGAATGAAAAGAATTTTGTTTTTAATATCTATATTGTTCTGTGCCCTCTTTGTGGAGGCACAGAACAATATGGTTCAAGAGCTGGAAACTGATATTCCCGGTAAGGGTGTTGTGCGTATAAACCAACCTGCCCGTCTTTATGATCTCATGGGCTCTATGGTTACGATTGATGGAAAAACTCCTGAGCTGGAGGGCTATCGTGTCATGGTATATTCGGGCAATAACTCGGGACAGGCAAGGGATGAGGCTAATGCAATGGCTAAGTTTATGCGAGAGAAATTTCCTGGTGCCGAAGTTTATGTGGTTTTTGAACCGCCAATTCGTTCTTGTTTGTACGGAGACTATCGTACACGTGAAGAGGCTGAGGCTGTAATGTATAAGTTGAAGGCTACGCGTAAGTTCAGAGAGATTTCTGTAAGAAAATGTTTGATAAATCTGCCTTATTAAAAATTGACGATGGAACACGAGGATAGAGAAAAACGTATCGAAGGGCTAAAAGAGTGTTGCAGTAGTATGCTTTCTCTAATTGGCGAGGATGTGGAACGTGAGGGGTTGCTGAAAACTCCCGAACGTGTGGCACGTGCAATACTTGATACGACATCTGGATACAATGAGGATCCGGAGGCGATTCTGCGTAAAGCAATGTTTAAAGAGGACTATAGTCAGATGGTTATAGTCAAGGATATTGATTTCTATTCTCTTTGCGAGCACCATATTCTTCCTTTCTTTGGTAAGGTGCATGTAGCATACATTCCAAATGGATATATAACGGGTCTTAGCAAGATTGCTCGTGTTGTAGAAGTCTTTTCACGTCGTCTGCAAGTACAGGAGAGAATGACATTGCAGATAAAAGAGTGCATACAAAAGACTTTGAATCCACTTGGTGTAATGGTTGTTGTTGAGGCACAACACCTATGTATGCAGATGCGTGGTGTAAAGAAACAGAATTCTGTTACTACGACATCGGACTTTTGCGGAGCCTTTAATCAAGCAAAAACCCGTGAGGAGTTTATGAATCTGCTTCGTAACAGATAAGAACCGTGCTTCAGTCATGGCTGTCAGTTTCTTAGGCTGACATTATTATAATAAGGCAGGTTGCTCCATAAAGGGCAACCTGTTTTTTATACCTTATTATATATACGTGTGCGTGTAGCTGAATGTCTTGCTGTCGTACTTACAGATACAGATGTTTGCTGTGCTCATGGAATAATCACATGTTGTGCAGGCTATGTTGCTATGAATGATTAAACACTCATTGAGACATTGCCGAAACCGTAATCTTTAAGCACGTTGTTTAGTGCCTGCTGTGTATCTTTCAGAAATTTGAAATCAGCCATAGTTTCCTGCATTGCAGTTGGGTTTGCAAGGATTGCTGGGTCTTTAAGTTTTTCCATGCTCTCTTTTAACATTTCGTCAACAAGGCTTAGCTTGTAGGCGATAGAGAGACGTGTCGTTTGCTCAAAAAGTACCGCCAATTCATTACGCTCATCATTGTTTTGTTCTGAAAAGAACTTGCTAAGCATATATCTCTCTCCACAAAGCTCCGCTGTGAGATGTGAAATCTCTAAGTCGGGATGTGCAATGAAATGTTTTTCAGGGTCAAAATTGGTTTCATTGGCATGCTCAATGGCCTCGTTGAAAATTCTTTTATATAAAGGATGCGAAAACTCTATGCCGTCCTCGGAAAATGAGTAATAAAGGTGTGATATAACACTTTCTGTGAAAACGGGGGTATTCGCAGCCTTGTTCTCGGGAACTTGCAGCTGTTTGCCACCATTTTTCAACATGAATTGTATTATAGCCCTCTCTTTGCGGTGCAATGGATTGTCGTATGTCTCTATAATATTTTGTTGGAACTCGTCTATATTGTTGTTCTCGGGTTCGTTTTCTTTATTAAGAGATTCGTGTTTCTCTTTTTTAGCTTGCTCCTCGGCTCTCTGCATACGTAGCTTTGCAGTCTCTTTTACTAAAAGATGTTCACCAACCTTTAGCATTTCACTGCATCTATTGATGTATTCGCTGCGTAATATCTCATTCGGGACAACTGCAATGCTTTTTACAACATCCCCAATCAGTCCGGCTCTGCGAATAGGGTCTTCGCCAACCTCATCGAGTAGCAGATTTGTCTTGAATCGTATGAAGTCAACCTTGTTTTCTTCTATATATCGTTCCACCTCTTCCGTTGAGTGGCTTTGTGCATAGCTGTCGGGGTCTTCTCCGTCGGGAAGCAGTACAACATTTATATTCATGCCCTCTTCTAACAACATGTCGATACCTCGCAGCGAGGCTTTTATTCCGGCCTTGTCGCCATCGTATAGTAGCGTTACGTTGTCTGTGAATCGGTGAATCAGTCTTATTTGTCCTTGTGTAAGCGATGTTCCCGAGGATGCGACAACATTTTGAATTCCTGCTTGATACATTGAGATTACATCAAGATATCCTTCTACAAGAATACAACTGTTTTTCTGTATTATTGCTTGTTTTGCAAAATATAGACCATATAAGTGGTCGCTTTTGTGGTAAATTTCACTTTCTGGAGAATTGACATATTTAGCGGCCTTTGGGTTGTTTTGCAGGATTCTTCCTCCGAAAGCAACCACTTTGCCCGAAATTGTATGTACAGGAAATATTACTCTTCCCCAAAAGCGGTCAACTAATCTGCCGTCATCGGTGCTGTAGCAAACACCGGTTTTGGCAATAAGTTCCGGTTTATATCCGGCTTTTATTGCTTTTGTTGCGAAAGAGTCCCGTTTTTCGAGTGAGTATCCCAAACCGAATTTCTTTATTGTCTCATCGCGTAGGCCTCGATGGCGAAAATAGTTCAGGCCAATACTTTTTCCCTCATCGGTGTCATGTAGGGTGTCTGTGAAATGTTGTAATGCATATTGGTTGATAACGAACATGCTTTCGCGAATGCTTTCTTCGCGTTTTTCTTCGTCTGTCAGTTCACGTTCCTTGATTTCTATATGATACTTCTTGGCTAACCATCGTAATGCGTCAGGGTAACTGAGCTGTTCATGTTCCATGATAAAGTGCACGGGGTTTCCGCCTTTTCCGCAGCCAAAGCATTTGCAATAATTCTTGGCTGGTGAAACAGTGAATGAGGGCGTTTTTTCATTATGAAAAGGACATAGGCCTATTAAATTAACACCTCGTTTCTTTAGTGTTACAAAATCTCCTACGACTTCTTCTATTTTTGCACTGTCAAGAATACGCTCTATGGTTTCCCTATCTATAAGATGTTTTTGATTGTTTGTCATATATAATAAGGTATTGTAGCGTAAAGATAGTGTAAAGAGATAATTGTACAAAATAAAATCCCAACAGTTTCGGAATAGATTGCAAAATATTTTGTTTTCTTGGCAAAGGTAAACTTCTTATTTGATAGCGTGTTTTATAGATGTGATTAAAATTTATAAAATATGATTTACAAAATAGCGGTTTTTGTGTTTTTTGCTTTTGTCTGTTCAAAAAAACCTTGAAATAGTTTGTTTGTTTAAAAATTTGCCTTACCTTTGCACACGCTTTCGGGAACGAACGCAAAGAACGTTCTCGGTTAAGCAAGATGATCCTTGAAAACATTCCATACAGACAAGCAGTACAACGGGTCAATGATTTATTTATTATTGATTCAAGTGTAAAGTAA
>JAGCJL010000068.1 GCA_017647975.1 Bacteroidaceae bacterium
ATCATCTTCACAGCTTTCAAACTTTGCGAGAATTTGATATTAGAAGATAATTTCAATAACACCTTTTAATATGTCTGCTCAAAGGGCTTTTACCCAATGAACAACACAAAAGTAATTAAAAGGGTTTAACAATGCAAGAAATAAGTTCCGTCTCACACTGAAAAGTTGAGTAAAGGTTTTAATTGGTTCAAGAATATAATATATTTGTATCAGTAGTAGAAGGATGTGTAGAATGTTAAAAGAAAATGAAGATGGACAAGGTAAAGAAGATGAAGACGGAGTTAGAGGCTATTGTTGAGTGTGTGAGTTCTTGTCGTTTGCTAGAGAAAGAACTAAAAGATTTAGGACGGGGGTGGGATGATGATGGTCCTGAATGTGCTACAGAGTTTTGGAAAGAAGTGAAGGATATTGAATTGTTGGCAGGCAAGTATCATATAACATTGGATGATGAACAACTGGGGTTTGTGATGTTTGCTATAAATAGATTTGTTGATGACGAAGACGTTCGAATGTTGGAGTTTTATGAGAGGGATTTAGAGATGGTGTGCCTTATTCTATCCCTGCATTCAAATGTGAGACTTAAAATTGGAAAAGTGGATTGTAAATACCTCTATAAGGATTTGAAGGTGTTGATGCTTGAAGATTTGGCGATGAAGGTTGCATCCGAGTATAGTGTCTGCTGTGATCAATGTAGAGTAGAATTGCTTGGGAAAATAAAGAGTGGTGATGTAACTGTTTTGAATGAGATGAAGACAGAAGTAGAGGGAAGGGTGCGGATGCAAAAGAAATTGGTAAAAGAAAGTAATCGACTGAAGGAACTTGCTAGGGCTGTTAGTTTTGCATTGCATCCCGATTATATGGAGTATAAAAGAGGATTGCCTAAAAAAAGTGTTTGTTTCATTTTTGATTTGTTGGTTTATTGTGGAGCAAAAGAAGATAATGGATTTACGGCTGATGACGATAAATATGATGCATTGAAGAGGTTTTTTAAGAAATCGCAAATAAGTGATGAATTTTGGTTTGAAGATTAAGTAAGGAAATTATTGAAGGGAAAAAATTATTTTTTTTCCCCTTTTTTGTTCCGTACGATTCTATATTAAACGGCTTTACCTTTGCCTTCGCAACCGGACAAAAATGTGCAAAGTGTTCATTGGAAAGTTCGGAGTATTGAAATATGACATTTGAGACAAATGTATCAGTAGTAGAAGGATTGCCAGTGGTAATAGTGCCTAAAGGCGAGTGGGATGATTTTAACAAGGAACTCCGTGCGTTAAGAAAATGTTTGGAGAAAGATTGCAAACCATACAATAACCGCCGGAGAAAATCTGCAAAGAAAAGACATCGAAGAATAGATGTTGCTTCTGTATGTGATAGCGCAAAGTGGTGGTGCGATTTAATTCCCGTAATTCTTGTGCTTGTAGCTTTTACCGCAGGAGGTGTATTGCGGCTTGACTGCGGCTCTCTGGATAGATTGCTTTATGTCCTCGCTGCGTATTCGCAAACGCTTATGTCTCGACCGAAGAAACGGAGTTTGTGGCACAGTTAGACTTTATGTCGCAAATGCTTGATGTGCAATGGACAATTTGGCATATAAATGAGATTGGCAAGGATTTAATCTCTCCAATTTCTGTCCTTTGTAAAAGGAAAGAGTTCCGTGTGCACCGGAACTCCCTACATCCTTTTTAAAGTGCAGATATAGCGACTAAGCCTATACGGGCACTATTGGGTTTTGCAAAGATATGATATAAAATTGACTTCAGCAAGTTAAATTGCTATTTTGGTGCAATTTTTTATTATTTCGGTTGCGTTTATATCTCTGTTTGCACTCATTAAACCAGCAATATCTTTTTCAAGATCTTTTCTTCTTTCAGAAGATATTGTGCCAAGGATATACTTAATAACACAAATAGCACCATTTATGTTGTGTCTGCTGTCATCTGTAATTCCTGCGGGCTTGATGGAAATACCTTTTGCGGTTTGGATATTGTAAATGCAGTTTCCGTGGGCGCATTTGTTTCGTATCACTCTTATGGTTTCAAGATAGTTCAAGAATATCTTGATACTACATCCATATCTTTTCGCTATAATGCGTTTTACCTCATCGTCTTTAATAGCCTTGTACAAAGATGTCAAATTGCCTAATGTCATAAACTCAATGGTCTTCCATGCTGGCGCATATTTATCATTTATGTATTTATTATGATGTCGTTGGATAACAGGATTGTCTCTCAATGTTTTATAAACTTTTTCTTCAAAAGTGTTTACAAAACCGGGATCCATTATGCTGCTGTCGGCGAACCAAGTTGGGGATTTGATGTAATGGTTCGAAACAATATATGTTATTTGTGTACGGATATTTACCTCAATACGGTCAAGAGCGTTTAGTAATATCCTGCGCAAATGTGTATCAAAGTCATAGAGGTCATATATGCTTTTGAATGTTGTACCATCTTTAACTTCGTGTGTTCTGTTTGTTAATGAGGGAAAAGTCTTTTCGTATGGAAAAGAATAGAATCCCATTCTATAAAAGCCGACATCTAGCAGAATTTCTTTAGCTTTTTCTTCGTTGTCAAAAATCACCCCATATTCTTTTAACAAGGATATCTGTTCATCTATATTATATGCTTTTTTCATAATAAACAACTTGTATGACAAAGGTAATAAATAACTTTTATATTTAACAATCTTTTGTCAAGATTCACTTTGTCGTCAATTTGGACTTTGCAATAGATTCTTAAAATTTTAATTTTTGCATAAATGTTTATTTAACATAAAAACAATCAATCCCTTGTAAGCGTGTCTTACAAGGGATTGATTGTTTCAGTACTCGAAGCGGGACTTGAACCCGCACGGCTGTTAAGGCCAAAGGATTTTAAGTCCTTCGTGTCTACCGATTCCACCATTCGAGCGACCTTATGTGTTATTGTCAGATGGTTTTTGACAATATCGAGTGCAAAAATAGTACAAATGAGCGATATATGCAAAGTTGTGTTGCAATTTATTTGTTTGCTCGTCGGTTAATTTTGGATTATCCGGCTGTTGTCGGGGCCGAAAATCCTGTATTGCCACATTGGACGTGACTTGCCTTCGATAGCTATGCCTCCGCAGTTAAGGTCGAATTTTACTCCGCAGTCGGGGCAGATGCTGTGTCCTAAGACTCTGTCAATGTTGAGTCTGCTGCTTGCGCTCTCGCAGTTGGGACAGGCCCAATCAAAAGCCCACAGGTCTCCGTTGCAGTTCATTGGGGTGCCGATGATAAGTCCGCCAAGACCGTAGTAGAAGGGGCTCTGTTGCAGTTGTATCTGTGGTATGCGCCTTGTCTCGGTGTTGCCTAGTGCGTCTGTCAGCTTGTACTCTCCGATGTTTGCGCCTTTGCGCACGCAGATGAACTGGCCGGGGCTATTTGCCTGGTTGAAAGGGTGTATGGTGGCGTCAAAGACAAAATGGGCGCGGTAACTAGAGAAGGGGTTCTCGACCTCGCAGCCTGTCATAACAAGTGCCTGAAGTATAAAGAGTATGATAAATGCTCTTTTCATCGTTGTTTTTTGTTGAAAAACGCAGCGGCTGCCGCTTTATTGCTCCGGTCCGCTGCGTTTATGGTTTTTTAGCGCTTCAGCAGGGCTCGCTCGGCCTCCTCGGCTTTTCCGAACTCTATATTGTTGTAGATGTTCTCCATCAGTGCTGTGATCTCTTTGTTGCAGAGATTGCCGATACTTCCCTCGTGGGTGTGCCTTATCGCCTTGTTGGGAGTGAAGGTGCCGGCTTCAATGTCAAGGCCTACCTTCTTGTAGGCATCGCGGAACGGCATTCCTTCTGCTGCAAGGCGGTTGACCTCCTCTACGCTGAACATTGCGTCGTAGCGGCTGTCGTCAAATATCTCCTTGTTCACCTCGATACGTCTGATGATGTATGTTGCCATCTGCAGACAGTCGTTGATGCTCTCGAAGGCTGGCAAGAACAGTTCCTTGATTATCTGCAGGTCGCGGAAGTAGCCCACGGGCAGGTTATTCATTATGAGCAGTATGTCATTGGGCAGTGCCTGCAGACGGTTGCACTTTGCACGCAGCAACTCAAAGACATCGGGGTTCTTCTTATGTGGCATGATGCTGCTACCGGTGGTACACTCTGCAGGCAGTTTTACGAACCCGAAATTCTGGGAGTTGAACATACAGGCGTCGAAAGCGAGCTTGGCAAGTGTGCCGGCAACGCTTGCGAGGGCATATGCAACATTCTTCTCGCACTTGCCGCGTCCCATCTGTGCATAGACTACATTGTAGTTCATACTATCGAAGCCCAACAACTCGGTTGTCATCGTGCGGTTGAGCGGGAACGACGAGCCGTATCCGGCAGCCGAACCCAACGGGTTGCGGTTGCACATCTTGTATGCGGCCTGCAGAAAGAGCATATCATCGGCAAGACTCTCGGCATAGGCGCCGAACCACAGACCGAACGATGAGGGCATAGCCACCTGTAGGTGTGTGTATCCGGGCATAAGAACATCCCTGTGCCAGTCGCTCTGTTCTATGAGTGCGTCAAAGAGTGACTTCACTCCTTCGCATACCCCTTTCAGTTCGTTGCGTGTGAAGAGCTTGAGGTCAACGAGTACCTGATCGTTGCGTGAACGTCCGCTGTGTATCTTCTTTCCTGTGTCGCCCAGCTTGCGGGTGAGTATGAGCTCTACCTGTGAGTGTACATCCTCTACGCCCTCCTCAATGATGAATGTACCCTCCTCGACTGTGCTGTATATGTTACGCAGTTCGTCGTGTAGCTCTGTCATCTCCTCGGTGGTGAGCATACCGATGCTCTCAAGCATTGTGCTGTGGGCTATTGAACCTAAGATGTCGTAGCGTGCAAGCAACAGGTCGAGTTCTCTGTCACGTCCTACGGTAAAGCGCTCGATCTCGGGGTTGACATCAATGTTTTTCTCCCAAAGTTTCTTTGCCATCGATAAATCAATATTGTATCAAAGAAAGTACCTCTGCTATCTTCTCAAGTCCATCCTTCAGTGGCTTCTCAATCATTGAGCGGAGCATGAAGTTGATCTCTGCCTTTGCCACTACGCG
>JAGCJL010000069.1 GCA_017647975.1 Bacteroidaceae bacterium
AGCCAATCGTCAAAGCCCAAGAACTCATCTATTATCTCGTCTTGTATCTCTTGTATTGTTGCCATTATTTCTCGTTGTATATTACTGTCATTACTGTCTGCCCCACCGCTTTCAAGGTCTCGCGGCTTATCCAATCCATATCATCCTTCATGGTGTGATGATAAGGACCGAAGCCATTGGGACTATCGCTGTCGTGGTTTATTATATCTATGCAAGGTATTCCCAGCACTCTGTTCACATAATAGTGGTCATCGGTAACTGCACCGCCCTCTTCATTTACAAAGTATTGCGAGTAGCCCATTCTTGCAGCCTGCGTCCATACTTTATCTACTATTGCCGAGGCATAGAAATCGGAATATCCTTCGCGAAGGAATGTCGATGCCGGTGCTCCTACAATATCAAGCAATATGCCATAGCGGGCATTATACCCTTGCTTATGCGGGTTTATTGACCAATATTGCGAGCCCAATGCCCACGAATGACGGTGCTTGTCCCATAAGTGAGAATCGTTTTCGTGAAGCCCGTAATCCTCGGCGTCGAAGAGGATTATATCAACACCTACCGTTGCCGGCACTTGTGAGAGCTGACGTGCCACCTCGAGCAGTACTCCCACGCCGCTACCGCCATCGTTTGCTCCGGGGTAGGGCTTGTAGTGGTTTGCCTTGTCGGGGTCGGTGTCGGCCCAAGGACGGGTATCCCAATGGGCACAGAGCATTACGCGGGCTGAAGCCTCGGGCTTGAACTGTGCTATTATGTTGCGTGATTTCAAAACCTCGCCGGTATAAGCCTTCAAGCCTACGTCTTGCGTAACGACGTCGGCACCATACTCTTTGAGCTTTGTCACAAGGTACTCGCCGCACTTGCGATGCGAAGCGGTATTGGGAACACGAGGACCGAAGGCCACCTGACGGGCGATGAAATTATAGGCACTATCGGCGTTGAAGAGAGGTACTACCACAGCCGGTTCCACAACCTTTTCGGCTACCTGTGCGATGCCTTGTGTCACCTCGCCGCCTTTGGAAGCTGTACCTCCACAAGCAGCAAGGATTATAATGGATATCAGTAGAAATATACGGTTCATTGTTTTTAACGGTTGAGTTTCCATGTCGAACCCTCTTTGCCGTCCTTGATCTCAAAGCCAAGAGCAGCCAACTCGTCACGAATCTTGTCACTTGTAGCCCAGTCCTTATTAGCCTTTGCCACCTGACGCTGCTGCAACAACATGTCAACAACCTTACCGAAAGCCTCTTCACGACCACTGTCAGAGCCACGTTCCTCCTTCAAGCCAAGGATATCAAAAGCAAACAGGCTGAATGTCTCTTTAAGTTCCGCCAAGTCGGCCTCGCTGATGGTTGCCTTCTTGTCAGCTATCTGGTTAATTGCACGACAAGCATCAAAGAGATGTGATATAACAAGTGCTGTATTCATATCATCGTTCATGGCATTGTAGCACTTCTCACGTAGGCTCTTGACATCGGCTGTTGTCTCGCCCGATGCCACAAGACCACCAAGTGTCTTGTATGCCTCAAGCAGACGCTGCATACCTTTCTCGGCAGCCTGCAATGCCTCGTTGCTAAAGTCAACGGTACTGCGGTAGTGTGCCTGAAGGATAAAGAAGCGGATTGTCATTGGTGAATAAGGCTGTGCCAACAACTTGTGTGTACCATTGAAGAATTCATCGAGTGTAATGAAGTTACCCAAAGACTTACCCATCTTTGTTCCATTGATGGTAATCATGTTGTTGTGCATCCAATACTTGACAACATGTTTGCCCATTGCAGCCATACCTTGTGCAATCTCACATTCGTGGTGAGGGAAGACAAGGTCCATGCCACCACCATGAATATCGAACTGCTCACCGAGGTATTTGCGTCCCATGGCAGTACACTCGCAGTGCCAGCCGGGGAAGCCGTTGCTCCAAGGCGACGGCCAACGCATGATATGTTCGGGCTGAGCACACTTCCACAAAGCGAAGTCGGCAGGGTTACGTTTTTCGTTCTGACCGTCAAGGTCGCGTGTGGTGTTAAGCACATCCTCGAGATTACGTCCCGAAAGGATGCCGTAGTGATGTGCCTTGTCATATTTTGCAACATCAAAATATACCGAGCCTTCGCTCTCGTAGGCAAAGCCATTATCAAGGATCTCCTTTACAAGTTCTATCTGCTCAATGATATGTCCCGACGCATGTGGCTCAATGCTTGGAGGCAACACATTCAAAGCTTCCATTACCTTATGGTAATGAAGAGTGTACTGCTGAACAACCTCCATTGGCTCAAGCTGCTCAAGACGTGCCTTCTTTGCTATCTTATCTTCACCCTCATCGGCATCGTGCTCCAAGTGACCAACATCAGTGATGTTACGTACATAACGCACCTTGTAACCAAGGTTCTGCAAATAACGGAACAGAACATCGAATGTTATGGCAGGACGTGCATGGCCAAGGTGTGCCGGGCCATAGACGGTGGGGCCACAAACATACATTCCCACATTGGGGGCATGTAACGGCTCAAACAGCTCTTTCTTGCGTGTGAGCGTGTTGTATATCATCAATTTATTTTCCATAATATTTATATTTAAGTTTTTTATTCATCTTCACGAACCCGTTATTTGAACTTACGGGTTGCATTACGGTTCATTTTCTTTTTCTCTTTATCGGGTTTCTGTTTTGTTATCTCAAGCGGTTTCTGCTGGTCGAGCGGCTGGTTTATATCCCAATCGTCCTGTGAATATTCAAACAAAGCCCTCAACTCCAACGGACGGTTATAATAGTAAACCTTTTCGGGCTGTATTCCCTTTTCAAAATTACCGGTATCCCACTTACCGTTGTTGTTCTCATCAATAAACAGACGCAAATAATAGACGCCGGGCTTTATGAAATAGAATGCACACGTATTGTTCTCGGTACGAATCTCCTGCACAACCTTTTCACTACTGTTGAGCAACTGTACCATAGCATTGTTACCGGTTCCGGGAATTGTAAGATAAAGAACTGCATACTCTTCAAGTGTACGGAATTTCATCTCCTGAGAGAATTTTTCCGATACTCCACCATAAAGTCCCTTGAATGTCGCCGAGTCAACATGTACAAGATATGTCTCTCCCGGACGCCATTCGGCAAAAAGATCGTATGTCCTGATGTTATCACCATTCTGTCTGAAAACATATTCTATTGGAACCCAAAGCGTATCGGACTTAATGGAAACTGTTATAGCAGAGGTATCCAAAGAGAGCAATGGTTCATCAAACATAAACTGTACATTAGCATTGACATCCATTGACGACGAACCTGTAAAACGTGGTTTTAGAACCTTTGTCTTTGGGATGTACTGCGGTGGGTTGTTTTCATCATAATCGGGAGAACGCTTTGCTTTCCTCATGAACTCCTTCAAATCATTCTCATACTTTTCCTGTTCCCTTTTCAAAACCTTGTCCCATGTTCTCTTAGGAGTGGGATATATGGTATCGGTTCTGTCAATAAAAGCACCTAAAGAATCTAACACCTTGTAGGTCACCTTCAAAGCCAATGTATCGGCACGATACAGGGTTGAATCCTTGAACCAAAGTGTCAAAGTATCGTTCTTGGCCGTTTTCTCAAGGATATATGTATCTTTTATATCAAAGTCCAGACCTTCTATCACCGGCAGTTCCTTATTTGGCGATGCAAAAAAGAGCTTTTGCTTATTATGTTCTTCGCGTGGATTTTTTACAAGGTACTGCACAAAAAGTTCCTCTTTAAACGCACGCAACACAATATCGTCGGGTTGGAAACGTGTATATTGTATATAACGTATGGTATCGATTGTTATACTGTCACGCCAAACTGTATCGGGACGTATTGCCTCTGTTGCAAACGGTGAGATAGATGTTTTCATGAAAGCCACCTGTTCGCTCTTCTGGTCAAACATAAAGTTCTGGTTTGCATCAGAAAGGGCATATAGCCTATAATTTCCGGGAGCAATACCCTTGATTACAAAGTGTCCACGAGAATCGGTACGTGACACACGCTCAAATGGTTTACGTATAAAAGCGGTATCATCAAGGCATGAATGGATTCCCACGACCATACCTTTTATGGGTTCAAGATTGTCGGCCGAAAGAACAGTTCCCGAAACGGCAAAGGTATCGACAACTTCACCTGTTGAGAAATAATATGCAAAATTCTCATATGGATTACCCTCGTTATTGTCGGCTATGGCATCATTGAAATCTATTGAATAGGTTGTATTAGGTATGAGTGTATCAAGCAATTCCACTGTTACACGCTTACCTGAATATTTGATTTCGGGCATCTGTATCTGAGGAGGAGAAACAACAACCTTTTCAAATGCATTGACAAGTTTGATATTTTCATCAAAATCAAGAATCACCTTACCGTTTTTCACATTCGTAGCACCTATGGCAGGAACAGCTTTCAACAATACAGGAGGCTCCTCGTCATACGGACCACCGTCAGGTGTTCCCATGCTTGCACATGCGACTAAAATAGCCGAAATGAGTATCAACAGTATTTTATAGTCAAACTTCATCTTAACGGTTCATCAATATCAGTTCATCAATATATTGACGGCTGTTGCTCAAACGGGGAACTTTATGTTGTCCGCCCAGTTTGCCCTTAGCCTTAAGCCAATCGTTGAAAAGGTCTTTACGTGCAACAACAATCTCAAGCTGTTGCATTGTCTTGTTCTTGAATCTCTTTGCCTCGTAATCGGAGTTGATATGTTGCAGTGTATTATCGAGTAATTCTGCAAATTGTTCAACTGATTCAGGTTCTTTGGCAAATTCTATCACCCACTGATGACCGCATTTGGCATTTTTATCCATAAACACCGGTGCAACAGTATATTCAAGTACCTGAGCTGATGTTTTTGCACAAACCGTCTGCAAAGCCTTTTCGGCATTATCGACCATAAGTTCCTCGCCAAAGACATTTATATAGTGCTTTGTTCTGCCCGAAATAACAATCTTGTATGGATCTTTACTTGTGAAACGCACTGTATCGCCAATCATATAACGCCACAGGCCACAAGATGTTGAAATGAGCATTGCATAATTCTTACCTATCTCAACATCCCACAAAGGCAAGACGCGAGGGTTGGATGACTCAAGGTCCTCGAAAGGAATGAATTCATAGAAAACATCGTAATCTATCAGCAACAACATTGCCGGGTCATTCAAATCGTTCTGTATGCCGAAGAATCCCTCGCTGGCATTATATGTTTCCATGTATTTCATATCGCTCTTTTGTATTAGCTGCATATACTGTTCGCGATAAGGTGTAAACGCCACACCACCATGGAAGAAGACCTCAAGGTTAGGCCACAACTCCTCTACACTGTTTTTACCTGTTATCTCAAGCATGTGCTTAAGCACTGCCATCATCCACGAAGGGACACCGGAAAGGTTTGTCACATTCAAATTGCATGTTGCACGTGCAATCTTATCCATCTTCTCTTCAAAATCACTGAGAAGTGCGATATCTTTACGCGGAACACGCAACATATTTACAAACGGGGTGCAATTCTCTATGAGTATGGCACTCAAATCGCCAACCAATGTTCCGGGAAGATTGTAGTTTGCGGCATGGCTGCCACCAAGGATAAGACCTTTACCAGACAACATTCGTGAGTCGGGATTTGCTGTAATATAATTTGCCACAACATCAAAACCACCTTTGTAGTGTACATTCTTGAGACCGTCATTTGTCACAGGAATGAACTTACTCTTGTCGTTTGTTGTTCCTGAGGATTTTGCGAACCATTTGCATCGACCTTTCCACAAAATATCCTTTTCACCTTGACGCATACGTTCAATATACGATTTCAATGTCTCGTAATCCTGAACAGCAACTGATTTTGCAAACATCTCGTAATTTTTAATGTTCGCATAATCATGTTTGAAACCCCACTCTGTATTCTTGGATGCAGTAACGAGCCTTGCCAATACAGAGCGTTGTATTCGCTCTGTATCAGTTGCATATTTTTCTATTTCTTTTACCCTCTTCGCAAGAAAGGGCTTTGCCAATAATGTGAGGTTCATATTATTTTAGTGAAAAGTCGTCTATCTGTTATTCATTGAATTTCTTTATACCCTTGTTCAAGAAATCGATATAAGCATTTACATCAAGGTTGAATGAGTATGAACCACACAATGGATTACCATTGACATCAACAGGTACATAGAATGGCTGTGCATTCGCACCAAAACGATGTCCTTGCAGATAAGTCCATTTGTCACCAACGGTTTCAAGAAGAACCATCTTGCCATTTATTTCAACCTCAAAAGGTTCTGCCAAAGGTGTTCTGTCATCGACATATAGCGATGCTACTATATACTCGTCACGCATGATATCGATAACGCGTTCATCACTCCAAACCGAAGCCTCCATGTTACGGCAGTTCACACAACCATGACCGGTAAAGTCGAGCAATACAGGCTTACCTTCACGACGGCCCATCTCGAGAGCCAATTCATAGTCGTCGATATGAGGCTTGAAAGTATTGTCATAAAGACTGAAATCCTGTGTACTCATAGGAGGAGCAAATGCACTGATTGCCTTACATGGAGCACCCCACAAACCAGGAATCATATATACCGAGAATGCCAATGCTGCAAGACCCATGAAGAAACCGGTTACAGAAGTTGTCTTGTCATCGGCATCATCATGTGGCAAGCGGATAATCTTCAAAAGATAAAGTCCGAGAAGAGCAAAAAGAACAATCCATAATGCGAGGAATGTCTCACGGTCAAGCAAACCCCAATGATATGACAGGTCGGCTACCGAGAAGAACTTCAAGGCAAAAGCAATCTCTACAAAACCAAGAACAACTTTGATTGTGTTCATCCAACCACCTGAACGTGGTGTCTGCTTCAACAATGATGGGAATAGTGCAAACAATGTAAATGGCAATGCCAAAGCAAGAGCAAAGCCAAACATTCCAAGAGCAGGGCCAAAAATTTCACCCGATGTTGAAACCTCTACAAGCAAGAAACCAATGATTGGACCTGTACAAGAGAATGATACAAGTGTCAAGGTAAATGCCATGAGGAAAATACTCAACAAACCTGTTGTGTTACCAGCTTTCTCATCAACTTTATTTGTCCATGAAGATGGCAATGTTATCTCAAAACCACCAAGGAATGACGCTCCGAAAACAAGCAACATCAAACAGAAGATTATATTGAACACTGCATTTGTTGATAGGGCATTGAGAGCTCCGGCACCAAAGATAAGTGTTACAGCCAAACCTAATGTAAGATAGATAACGATGATTGAAACACCGTAAATCAAGGCCTCACGCACTGCTTGCTTACGTTCTTTTGAACGCTTCAAGAAGAAACTTACTGTCATTGGGATGATTGGCCACACACATGGTGTAAGCAAAGCCAAAAGACCACCGCCAAAGCCAAGAAGGAATGTCAACCACATAGAAGCAGAATCTTTATCTTCCTCGGCAGCCTGAAGAGACAATTTATCTGTCACTGGTTCCCAAAGTGAGTTCTTGTCGGCCTTGACAACAGCCTGTTCTGTTGTTTTCTCTTCAACAACCTGAGCAGGTTCTTCTTTTGTTTCTTCTACTATTTTTTCTTGTTTTGGTTCACTCTTTACTGGTTCTGCCTTCTTTGTCTCAGCCTTTTTGGTTTCTGCTTTAGCAGGCTCACTTTTCGCCTTGTTCTCTTCTTTAGCAGCCACCTGCTGACGTGGAGCAGGCAAATTCTCACTCTTTACAGGAGTTACTTTTGCAACAGTTGCTTCACCTGTTATGTCAAAATCGTAACGACCGGGAATACAGTCGCTGTCACTACATGACTGATAACGCATAGTACCCTTGATACGATACTTGCCGCCAAGCAATTTTATCTTTTGTGTAAAGAGAGCTGTTTCATCGAAATAAGAAACCATCATCTCAAAAACAGGATCCATTTTTTTCACAGCACCGTCACCGGGAACAAGTTCTCCAACAATTTCGGCACCCTCAACAATCTGGTATGTCACACTTGTTGCAACAGGACCACCGGCAGGTATATCGGTAGAATACATGTGATATCCGGGCTCAATGTATGCCTCAAACTCGATTTTACCTTCGGCACCGTTTACTGTTACAACCTCTTCGATTGAAACTGGATCAACCGGACCAAACTGAGCACTCACCTGAAGTGCTGCAAGACATAGAAATAATGATAATAAAGTCTTTTTCATCGTATTTTATTTTAATTTAAAATCTACTGGATTCTTACGTATTCTCCACTCTGCCGGATACAAGTTGTTGGCTCTGTTGCCAATGTTTTTTACAAACCCTAAAGGAACGCCCTCATATTCAAGCAATATATATCCAACCGGAGCATCAGACAAAGAGAGAGTCTCACGATGCAGATATGCCAATGCTGTATCCAAATCTACAGCAACCCTATTAAATGCATCTTTTGCCAAAGCATTACTTATTGCCAACTGATGCATGGGCAATAATTTATTGTTCTTTATCGTTGCCAAAGGGACACCGCAATGCAATACATTAAGTTTCTGCTGTAACGCAACGATAGCTGTGGTATGCTCCTTGGGCATAGCTGTTACCACATCGTTATGCATAACATAGTCATAACTTGCTGATGCCGACAACCATTTTTCAACATCCTTTACAACCTTTACCGGTGCCTGCTGAAAACGTTGTTGACGCGGCTCCAAAGTCTTACCGTCGCCATCCTTACGCAACACTGCAAGGAAAAAGCCTTCGCCTGCTGTAAAACCGGGAATAAAACGATATACAGGAATGTTGCTACCGTCAAGTGCTCTCGTTATACCCCACTCGGCAGAAATCTCTACCTCCAACGGAGTGGCACCAAGTTCCTCGACAATCCAGTGTACACACTCTTCGTTCTCTTCGCGATTGAATGTACAGGTGCTATAAACCAGCAAACCACCCGGACGTAACGAGCCCCAGATATCATTCAGAATCTCTCTTTGACGCTTGACGCATTGTTCAACTATTGAAACATTCCACTGCTCAACAGCAAAGGAATCTTTACGAAACATTCCTTCACCCGAACATGGTGCATCAACAACCATCAAATCAAAGAATTCTCTAAAAGCAGAGAAATCGGCAGGATAGTTCTTTGTAACCACCGAAGCCGGATTACCCCATTTTGCAATATTTTCGGCCAAAACCTGAGCACGCAATGGCATAGGCTCGTTTGACACGAGCAGACTACCCTGTGGCAACAACGAATGTAAATGTGTTGACTTGCCACCCGGAGCTGCACAAAGGTCCAATGCTCTTACAGGCTCTGAGACATATTGTTTTACAACCTGTTCCAAAAACATTGACGATGCCTCTTGCACATAATAACATCCGGCATGAAACAGAGGATCGGCTGTAAAAAGCGGACGAGATGAGAGATAACGGCCTTGAGATGCCCAGGACACCGGTGACAGCATCTCTGCACCAAACAGAGCTTCATCGGCAGGTTTCTTGGTGCTGTTATAGCGTATGCTCACACGAGGCTCTTCGTTAAGAGCTTCGGTAAAAACTGCATATCTCTCTTCGCCAAAAAGAGCCTTGGTTCTTGTTACAAAATCATTATTTATCACCATATTCGTCACACTACAATATCGCACATTACGCGATATTATGCAAAGATAATAACAAACGAGCGAGAAATACGAAACTTGTTTCGGTATTTTTTACAGCGAGTGCAGAAAATCTTCGAGATTCATCTCAAAGATAGTAAAATTTATAGGCTATATTCTATTCAACGGCTTTTATTTATTATTAAAATAATAAATTTTAACTTTTCACAAGAGAAATAATTTAATGCAACAATTTATCTACGTACAAATTAGGATATTTTTTCGGCAAATTGTATCTTTGCGTAAATATGAATGTGAAAACAAAATAAGATGAAGCAATATTTAGACTTACTTAACAGAATCCTCACCGAAGGAACTAAGAAAGAAGACCGTACAGGCACCGGAACACTCAGCGTGTTCGGACATCAGATGCGTTTTAACTTAGAAGATGGTTTCCCATGTCTTACTACCAAGAAACTACATCTAAAATCAATCATACATGAGTTGCTATGGTTCCTGAACGGCGACACCAATGTCAAATATTTGCAAGAAAACGGAGTGAGAATCTGGAACGAATGGGCCGATGAAAACGGAGATTTAGGACACGTTTACGGATATCAGTGGCGTTCTTGGCCAGGATATGACGGCGAACATATCGACCAGATAAAAGAGGTTGTTGAAACAATCAAGAACAACCCCGATTCACGCAGAATCATCGTCAACGCATGGAATGTTGGCGATATAAAGAACATGAACCTCCCACCCTGCCACGCCATGTTCCAATTCTACGTAGCCGATGGAAAGTTAAGCCTACAGTTATACCAGCGTAGTGCCGACTGTTTTTTGGGCGTACCATTCAACATTGCATCATACGCATTACTGCTACAGATGATGGCACAGGTTACCGGTTTGAAGGCCGGAGAATTCATACACACTCTTGGTGATGCTCACCTCTACCTGAACCATTTGGAGCAGGCAAGACTTCAGCTCACACGTGAACCGAAAAAATTACCACAAATGATTATAAACCCCGATGTAAAGGATATATTCTCATTCAAGTTTGAAGATTTCACACTTGAAAACTACGATGCACATCCACACATCAAGGGTGTTGTAGCCGTTTAATTTCATTATTATGACAAAATTAGCCCTCATTGCAGCTATAGCGAAAAACAATGCTATAGGTTTTGATAACAAACTCGTCTATTGGCTTCCAAACGACTTGAAACGTTTCAAGGAACTCACCACTGGACACACGATAATTATGGGTAGTAACACCTTCCGTTCGCTACCTAAAGGGGCATTGCCCAATCGCAGAAATATCGTGCTCTCACGCAAAGAGACAAATTTCCCCGGAACAGAGACTTTCAGTTCTCTTGAAGAGGCTTTGAACAATTGTAGCAATGAGGAGATTATATACATCATTGGCGGCGAAACCCTATACCGCACCGCAATGCCTATTGCAGACATTTTGTGCCTGACCGAAATAAATGACACACCAGAGAACGCCGATGCGTTCTTCCCCGAATTCAACCGTAGTGAATGGGAGATTATTGAGAATGAGGCACACACTAAAGACGAAAAGCACAACTACGAATACAGCTTTGTGACATACATAAAACGCGAGAAGAAATTCCAATAACAGAAACACCAAATCTCTCAATGTATAAAAAAACAGACGCTCAAATGAGCGTCTGTTTTTTTATATAGACAGATAATTTACTGTTTGTTTCTATCTTCAGCCGAGTACATCAATGACAATGCACTAGCACGGCGAAGCTCCATCTTCACGTCGGTCATGATACCCATCTGAACATCCTGATCGGCTTTCAAAGCAACCTTCATGATAGCCTGGTCAGCCTGACGCATATCGGCACGCTCGTTAGCAACGAAAGGAGCAACATCCTTCACACTTGCAAAACGGTCGTTCAACTGAATACGTGTACTTGTACCAAACTGAGCTGCATACTGCTTAGAAGGTGAACCCACATAGATATTCACGACAGCTGTTTTACGTTCAATCTTAGAAAGACCTGTACCCTTTGGCAACTTGAACTCAATCTTAACCTCCTCTTCACGCATTGATGTTACAATCATAAAGAAGAACAAGATAGAGAAGATCAAGTCAGGGAGTGACGAGGTATTCAACTCAGGCATTTCTGCCTTACCTTTATCATTAAATTTACTCATAATTATAGTCCTCCACCAATTGAACGAGGCTCAGCCTCTGAAATCATTGTCTTGTAATACAAACGACACAACATCTGTTGGGTTTCATCAAGTCGCTTATATGGTTTACCATACTCTCTTTGAGCCAATTCGTCACGCAAATCGTCGTATGCACCATAGAGTGAGTTAGAAACCTCAAAGTATGTATTATAGTTTGTACCGCGGTGTGTCTGCAAAGATATTACGTGTTTGCTCGTAACATTTTGAGTACGTCCGCTGGGAAGCACATGCTCTACGCCACCCTCCTCAAATACGATATCCTCAGCGTGTTTTTCAGGATAATCGGCACGGTTCTCGTTGTTTGTGATAAACTCCTTTGCCAACTGACGCAACTCTGTTACGTCAATCTCATAAGGTGCTTTCTCACCCTGTGTAACCATTATCTTATTATCCATGTTCACCAATACGATAAGACTGTTACGTTTTTTAATCTTAGGAGGATTCTGAAGATCTTCATCTTCTGGAGGCTCCGGCAAACGTACATTCAAACCCGTAGAGGAGTTCATTGAAGTCACGACCAAGAAAAAGATGAGCAAGATGAACGAGATATCCGCCGTTGAACTGGCGTTTATTCCCGGAACTTTTCTTTTACCTTTTCCCATTTTTTTACTCTTTATTCGTTATATTACTTCTTGACTGCCTTTGAAATGTTTAGCAAACCAAACATAGTTGCCAAAGCACACGCTGCGAGCAACGCATACTGAACATAGATAAGGACATCAGTCAAAATATAAGAAGAAGCAGCGATGGGGTTACCATCAGAATCAGCAAGTTGCTTGCCGTTTACAAAGATTGGTTCGTCTGATGCAAGTAGATAAGCAACACCAAACAAAGCAACCAACAACAATACGCCCAAAAGACCTTTAAGTGCACCCACAGGGCTATCCTTAAAGTTCTTGCCGAACGAAATCATACTGAATACAAGAACCAAAACTACAGCAATTGCAGTCAAGGCATATATCCAATACAACAATGCGTCGGTAAACATTGGCGCACGCATTTCATTATTGTTTATAGTCTCTGTATCATTGAATCCTACTACAAAGAACAGTGCAATGATAGCCACCGACACCGCCATTGCTATGTAGAAAGCAATTTTTGAGACTTTTGAACAGATATCAGCTTTCATAATATATAAATTTATTTAGCTGTTATTACTTCTTAAGGTTGTATTTTGTCAAAAGGTCAAGAAGAGTGATTGATGCATCTTCCATATCAGCAACAATAGACTCAATCTTAGTCAAAATGAAGTTATAGAAAACCTGAAGTACAAGAGCTACGATAATACCATAGATAGTTGTGATAAGAGCAACCTTCATACCACCCGCAACGATAGTTGGAGAGATGTCACCCTTCTGCTGGATTTCGTCGAATGACATAACCATACCGATCACAGTACCCAAGAATCCGAGTGATGGAGCCATCGCGATGAACAATGTAATCCAAGAACAGCCCTTCTCAAGGTTAGAAGACTGAAGGCTTCCGTAAGAAACTACTGAAAGCTCAACTGTCTCAAGACCCTCGTAGATACGGAGAAGACCCTGATAGCAGATAGAAGCTACTGGACCTGCTGTATTGCGGCAAACATTCTTAGCTGCCTCAACATCGCCCTTCTCAAGAGCAGCAGCGATAGCCTCCATAAGTTTCTTTGTA
>JAGCJL010000070.1 GCA_017647975.1 Bacteroidaceae bacterium
AAAGAATATACATCACCTCTTGCAGTAGAGGTTAGCGTTGCAGCAGAGAACATGCTTGCCGCATCATTGAGCATCAGTGATAAAACCGTAGATACCTCAAACGGTGGTCAGCTCACCGGTTGCCGTCGTGGATCATTGGGTAATTTGTGGAATTAAAAACTTTTTATTAAAAGTTTTTAATCGACGAGTTTTGAAGCTAAAGGTCACACGCATGATGGATGCAATTCATCCCGTGTGGGTAGCGATAATCAAAACGAGTCAATAAACAACAAATTAACGCATCTATAACACGCATGGGTTGCGAAAAATGCGTGTTACTCAATGTTACACTAGTGGAACTAATCCACAAATTAACGCATCTATAACACGCATGGATTGCGAAAATGCATGTTATAGATGGGAGGAACTAATTAACACAGCGATGAAAGTTTTTCATCGCTGTGTTGATTTATATGCAGTTCTCAACGCCGAGATGGCATCTCGGCCTGGTGGAAGAAGGTCCACTCAAAACCCAAACTTCATTATAACTACTTTAATGGTATTTCTCCAAAATTTTTGCATAATGAGTTTAAAATAGTACTTTTGTAATACTTGGCTCAATGCGATATTGAGGATTTTGAGTTTTGTGTGTAATTGATATTTTTGAAATAATGTCTTTGATTAGAGTAATTCTGGCGATATTTTTTCCACCTCTTGCTGTTATAGACAGGGGATGTGGCTCGGTTCTTATTGTTTTTCTTTTAACTCTCTGTGGATGGGTTCCGGGAGTTATTGGTGCGTTGGTGATTCTTAATAAGTAGCAAGAGATATGCTTGATAAAGCTACAAGGGATTTCATTGCACAGCACCGCGATGATGATGTTCGTGTATTGGCATTGCAGGCAAAGCGTTTCCCGGCTGTGGATATGCATGAGGCTGTTGTGCAGGTAGAGGGCTGGCAGGCTGCAAAGACAAAGTTGCCGGCATGGGCTGCTACAGAGGGTATTATATATCCGCCAAAAATCTCTATGGAGCAATGCTCAAGCGAGCAGACTGCTATATATAAGGCTTCTCTCGTTGGTGGCAAGCGTTTTGCCGATCTTACAGGAGGCTTTGGCATTGACTTTAGTTATATATCGCAGATGTTCGGTGAGGCGGTATATATTGAACGTAATGAGAGGCTCTGTTCTATTGCACGTGAGAATTTTGCCTTGTTGGGGCTGGAGCATGCCAAGGTGGTGAATGGTAACAGTGAGGAGGTGCTTGTCACGCTCAATGACTTGGACTGGATATTTATTGACCCTGCACGACGTGACGGTGACGGTCGCAAGGTGGTGGCTCTCTCCGACTGCGAACCTAATGTTGTGGCTCTGGAAGAACAGCTGTTGCAAAAGAGTGCGAAGGTTATGATTAAATGCTCTCCCATGCTTGACATAACCGAGGCTTGCAGGCAACTGAAACATGTTGAGAAGGTTTACATCGTTGCGGTGAACAACGAGTGTAAGGAGTTGCTTTTTATCTTGGGTAATGACTTTGTGGAGAGTTATCCTGTACATTGTGTGAACCTGTTAAAGGATGGCTGTCAGGAGTTTTCTTTTACAGCCGGTGAGGAGTCTGCTGCGGCTGTCTCTTATTGTACAGCAGTTGGCAAATACCTGTATGAGCCTAATGTGGCAGTGCAGAAATCGGGTTGTTCGGCTGTACTTTCCAACCATTATGGAATGAAGAAACTGCACGCGAACAGTCAGTTATATACATGCGATGATTATGTCCCTTATTTCCCTGGCCGCATCTTTGAGGTAGTGGATATTCTTGGCTTTTCAAAAGCTGAGATAAAGAGGGTACAGGCTTTGCAAAAGGCTAATATCACTGTGCGTAATTTCCCGGAGAGTGTACAGATGCTTCGCAAACGCCTGAAACTATCTGATGGCGGCGATAACTATATCTTCGCAACCACACTTGCCGGGGGAGAGAAGGTGCTTGTATTATGCAAAAAAACGTAAAATACACCGCTTATTGAAAATAGTAAAGAATCATTTCGTTCACCAATGGTGATGTAATACCGAATTTGGTCTCTCCGCCTCTGTCGTTTTTGTTGTTTACATATCCTCCTTCGAAATCGAAACTGTATCCAATTACAGATTCAAATTTAGCTTGGTTTAATTTTTCAAAATCGTCAGCCGGTGTATTAGAATAAAAAACACTTTCCTTCATAACTTTTTTGGCTCAAAGTTATAGCAGGAAAGTGTTTATAAAGTAGCTATTTTGACTATTACTTCTTCTCTTCTTTCATCATCAATAGCTCCTGATCGCGGTTGTTGATGAGTTCGTATGCTTTGATGAATACATCGTTTGTACGGTTGTAAATCATCATGAACTCACTCATGTTCCAAATGTCACGTGCTATGAGATGTTTGAGTTGTTTCTTTATCTCTGGTAACGAGCGTTGGAACTCTTCTTCTCCGCCTTCAATCTTTACGCTGTCCTTGACACCTTGTTCACGGAGTAGGTTCATATAAGTTTCGTCAACCTCAAAGTTCAGGTCAAAATCTTCAATGTCCTTATAACTGCTCATAAGGTTTTCTCTGTTGTCATCGAGATATCTCAATGATGCCTGTATGATAGAACCTTTTGCTGCGAGAGCTCTGTGGTATTTGGTATATTTAAGGGTATCTACAGGTACAAAATAGTCGGGCATTATTCCTCCACCACCATATACCGGGCGGTTGAGACGCTTGGTGTATGTCTTAAGCGAGTCGGGGAAATGTATGCTGTCGGCAGTGGTCATTTCGCCACTGTTGTAACGGTGCATGAGGTCATCCTCGTATTTTACAGAATCGTTGTCATAGGGCTTCTGTATGCATCGGCCACTTGGAGTGTAGTAACGTGCTACAGTGAGGCGTATGAGTGAGCCGTCGGGTAACTGGAAAGGACGTTGAACGAGTCCTTTACCGAATGTTCGGCGTCCTACAACTATACCTCTATCCCAATCTTGTATTGCACCCGATAGAATCTCCGATGCCGAAGCCGATGTCTCATCAACAAGAACAACAAGGTTGCCTTTACGGAACTTGCCGTTGGGCTTGGAGTGATATTCACTTCTTGGGTTATTCTTGCCTTCGGTGTAAACAACAAGGCTTTCGGTGTCAATGAACTCACTGACAATATCTACTGCTGCTGTGAGATAGCCACCGCCATTACCCTGAAGGTCGAGTATGAGGTTTTTCATTCCACGTCGTTTCAGCGAGTCAAGCTTGGTTGTAAACTCCTGGTGTGTCTTTGCTCCGAATGAGGTAATGCGTATATAGCCGTTTTTCTTGTCTATCATATATGCTGCATCCACAGTCTCTGTCGATATATCATCACGAACAAGGTCGAATGTGAGAATTCTGTCTATGCCACGACGTACAATATCCACCTTTACATTTGTGCCTTTTGCTCCACGCAGACGTGTCATGATGTCGGCACGTTCCATCTTTACTCCGGCAATGGCGGTGTCGTTGACAGCTATTATCTTGTCACCGGCAAGAATTCCGGCACGCTCCGACGGGCCATTCTGTGTGGTCTGTATTACATAGAGTGTGTCAGCAATGATATTGAACTGTATGCCTATGCCGCCGAAACTTCCCTGCATCTGTTCCATGAGAGATTTGGTCTCTTTGGGGTCGGTATAAGTGGAGTGGGGGTCAAGTTCCTTAAGCATAGCCTTTATGCCCACTTCGGTAATCTTGTTGTTGTCGGCATCATCTACATAGAAACGTGATATGATATTTCCTGTATATAACAACTTGAGAACATGTTCCGGCATCTCTTGTGCATAGCTTGAAACGCTAAGCAACGTAATAAACAAAAATAGTATCTTTTTCATTTTACTTGTTTTTTTAGTTTGTTATGGCAGGAATTGTGATACATCCTTACCGTATTTTATAAGTTCTCGGACAACACTGCTGCTAACCGAGGCATATTCGGCCTCGCTAATAAGTAAAACAGTGTCAATGCCGCCAATCTTCATGTTTATGTCGGCAAGTTCACGCTCGTATTCAAAATCCTTAACGCTTCTCACTCCACGTAACAGGGTTGTAGCACCTGTCTCGCGGGCAAAATCTACTGTCAGGCAGTTATAGACCTTGACTTCTATTCTGCTATCTCCGTTGTATAGTTTTTCTATAGCAGCAATACGCTCGTCAATGGTGAACATGCATTGCTTTTCGCTGTTGTTGCCTATGGCAATGATTATTTTGTCAAACAGCGGCAGGGCACGCTTTATCAGAGCATGGTGTCCTTTGGTAAAGGGATCGAATGTTCCTGCAAAAAGTGCAACTTTCTCCATCTCTTTTATTTTTCTTCGTCTGCTTTGTCCTCTTCAACCACAAGGTTGTCTATGATGAAATTCTGACGTTCCATGGTGTTCTTGCCCATGTAGTAGGCAAGCAGGTCCTCAACCTTGTCATCCTTGTGCAGTTCCACTCTCTCAAGACGCATGTCCGGGCCAATGAAATTACGGAATTCATCGGGTGAAATCTCTCCAAGTCCTTTGAATCGTGTTATCTCCGGGTTGGGTGACAGTTTTTCTATTGCTGCAATACGCTCTTCCTCGGTATAGCAGTATATTGTCTCAAAATCACCTTTGTTTTCCTTGCGTTCCTCGGCTCCTTTCTTTCCACGTGGCAACTTGCGTTTGTTACGTACGCGGAACAATGGGGTCTGTAATATATAAACGTGTCCTTTCTTGATGAGTTCAGGGAAGAACTGCAAGAAGAATGTTATCATAAGCAATCGTATGTGCATGCCATCGACATCGGCATCAGTTGCCACAATAACTTTGTTGTAACGCAAACCCTCAAGTCCATCCTCAATGTTGAGTGCAGCCTGCAGGAGATTGAACTCTTCGTTCTGATATACTACAGCTCGTGTAAGACCAAAGCAGTTTAGTGGCTTTCCTCTTAGGCTGAACACTGCTTGTGTATTGGCGTCGCGGCTTTTTGTTATAGAACCACTTGCTGAATCTCCCTCGGTGATGAAGATGCAACTTTCGTCCATGCGGTCACCCTTGGGGTCGTTGTAGTGTATGCGGCAGTCGCGTAGTTTGCGGTTGTGAATATTGACTTTCTTTGCCTTTTCACGAGCCTGTTTGGTAAGTCCGGCAAGTTCTTTGCGTTCTTTTTCCGATGCTGTAACCTTTGAGAGTATGGCATCGCTGATTTCGGGGTTCTTGTGCAAGAAGTTGTCAAGTTCTTCTTTTACAAAGTCGCTGATAAACTTCTTTACACTCATGCTTCCCGGGTCGGGAGCTATTGTTGTTGAACCAAGACGTACTTTTGTCTGGCTTTCAAAGACGGGCTCTTGAATGTTTATGGCTATTGCCGCAACAATACCGTTACGAATGTCGCAGTATTCAAAATTCTTTGCCGAGAAAAAGTCGTGTATGGTGAGTGCCACAAGTTCTTTGAATGCACTCTGGTGAGTTCCGCCCTGCGAGGTGTGCTGTCCGTTGACGAATGAATAATACTCTTCGCCATACTGTTGTGCATGTGTGAATGCAATCTCAATGTCATTACTCTTAAGGTGAATGATAGGGTAGAGAGCATCGGCGGTCATGCGGTCGCTGAGCAGGTCAACAAGTCCGTTACGTGAGAGAATACGCTTGCCGTTGAACATGATAGCCAGTCCGGTATTCAGGTATGTGTAGTTACGCAAAAGAGTCTCTATGTATGCCTCACGATATTCATAATTGCGGTAGAGTGTGTTATCGGGTGTGAACGAAATGTATGTTCCGTTCTCATCGTTTGTCTTTTCAGTGGTATCGCTGATTAGTATTCCTTTCTCAAACTTTGCAATACGAACAACGCCTTCGCGGTAACTGCGTACCTCAAAGCTTGTACTTGTGGCATTTACAGCCTTGAGACCAACACCGTTAAGTCCTACTGACTTCTTAAAGACCTTATCGTCATATTTCGCACCGGTATTCAGCTTGCTTACAGCTTGTATCATCATTCCCTGCGGGATTCCACGGCCATAGTCACGTACGGTAACGGTGTGGTTTTCAATGATATCTATCTCAATGCGTTTTCCAAATCCCATCTTGAACTCATCGATACAGTTATCCATAACCTCTTTGAGCAATACGTATATACCGTCATCGCTCTGTGAACCATCGCCGAGTTTACCAATATACATACCGGGACGCAGACGTATATGCTCTACGTCGCTCAAATGGCGAATTGAATCATCATTATAATCTGCCGCATTTATTTGGGGCATTTCATTGAATTCTAAATCTTTATTTTCGGACATTTTATTATGTAGTCTATAGACTTGTGTTATTCTAAAAATATTTCACTGATACGTGTGTATCCAACTGAATATTATAAATCTTTCTTGAATGCTCGGCGACGCTTGTGCTGCTCTTTGTCAAAATCATCCCATTGTGAGAGCATCTTTTTATTGTCTTCCAATTCGGGATTACTCTCAACATCTACAAGTTTCATATCAATGAAATTGCCAAGTAGCTTGCTGAACAGCATTGCAAACACACCTTTACTCTGGAATTCGGGCTTTACGGCAACAAGCAGGAAGTCGAGTCGTTTAGGAGGCTTTATGAACAATGCCTTTAGCAAGTGCCACCATCCAAATGGGAATAATCTGCCTTTTGCCTTTTTGAGTGCTTCGGAAAGCGAGTAGATGCTTATTCCTACAGCAACAAGGTTGTCGTCCTGGTCAACCACCAATGATATCAGTCTCAAATCAACAAATGGAAGGTATAGCTTTATAAACTGGTCAATCTGTTTTTCGCTGAGCGGAACAAAACCGTATAGTTCAGAATAGCTCTCGTTAAGCAGTCTGAATACAGCCTTGCCGTATTTCCTTGCAAGCTCGGCACGGGATTTGGTCTCTACATATTTAAGGTTGTACTTGCGTTGTACGATAGCCGAGACACGTACAGCCTTGTCCCAATTCTTTTCGGGTACGGACATAAGGAACTCTATCCAATCGACATCCTTTACATATCCCAAACGTTTCATGTGCTCAGGGTAGTAGGGGTAGTTGTAGATTGTGGCCATGGTTCCCAAACGGTCAAAACCCTCGACAAGCATTCCTTCCGGGTCAAAGTCGGTGAATCCGAGCGGTCCTTGCATTTCATTCATGCCACGCTCACGTGCCCAATTTTCGGCTGTAGAGAAGAGTGCATCGACAACTTCGCAGTCATCAATGAAATCAACCCAACCAAAGCGTGCAGCTTTTGTATTCCATTTTTCGTTGGCACGGTTGTTGATGATAACAGCAATGCGTCCAACAACTTTATTGTCGCGGTATGCGAGAAAATAATCGGCTTCGCAGAACTCGAAAGCAGCATTGCGGTCTTTACGCAAAGTATTGATGACATCACCGTGAAGGTCCGGAATATAATAGGGGTTGCCCTTGTAAAGGTTATATCCGAACTCTACGAACTTATTGAGTTGCTTCTTGGTTTCTACTTTTACAATATTTACTGACATACAGGTATAAATATCTTAGTTTGTGTAAAATTACGGTTTTATTCGCAAACAGACAAAGTTTATAAGAATCTGTTTGTCAAAAAATTATATTATAGTCTTGTACTGTACTTTTTTAGTTCTTTTCGTATCTCTTGTGAACTGCATTCACAAGCCTTATCGAGCAAGGCCCAGAACCGTTCGCCATGATTCATCTCTTTGGTGTGACAAAGTTCATGTAACAGAACATAATCTATCAGCCTGTCTGGTAGCAATAGCAGATATATGTTGAGGCTTATATCTCCCTTTTGGTTACAACTGCCCCAACGAGTGTGCATTTCACGTACGTTGCAGCTGTTGTATCTGAATCCCTTTGTTTCGGCAAGTTTTTTCACTCGTAAGGGAAGTATTCTCTTTCCCTCTTTTTTCAATGTATTTATCACCACTTTGTGCAACCACTCCTGTATATCGTGATAAGCGGTTTTACGCGGGCAGCACAAGATAAACTCACCTTCTTGTTGTCGCATGATGAATTTGTTGCTCTCATGTTCCTCTACTCTCAGCTTTACGTTGTCACTGTTGATGCAGAAAGCAGAGTCAATTATAGTGCTTTTCTTTTCGTTACGTTGTTGCAGTAACTTGTCACCGAACTTCTCCAAAGCTTTTTCAATGTCGCTTTCACGAGCAATGTGGGGAACAGTAATGTGTATCGCATCGCTACGGCCACGCATGGTTATTCTTCGGGCTCTTGCGGAGTATGTGACTTTTATAGCACCCCATTTGGGATGAGTGAATGATACAATGCTCATTCCGCTTCGGCTGTTATATGTGTTCCTTTTGTGCCGTCAATGACATCGTCCTTGGTTATTATGACTCTCTTGACACCGTTGTCAATAGCATTGAGAGCATTTTCAATCTTTGGAATCATGCCACCACTGACAGTGCCGTCGGCAACAAGCTCTTCAAAGACTTTTGGAGTAATTGTGGCAATAACACTTTCTGCATCATCGGGGTTACGCATAACTCCCGGGAATTCAAAGCAATACATAAGTGTCACTTCGTAGAACGGTGATAGAGCTTTTGCTGTTTCGGCAGCCATTGTATCGGCGTTGGTATTGAGCATGTTGCCCCGACCGTCATGTGTAAGTGGTGCAACAACAGGTACTATACCTTGTTCAATCAGTTTGCAGAGCATCTCACCGTCGGCATGCTCCACATCGCCAACAAAACCGTAGTCAATATCCTTTACAGGTCGTTTGTGTGCCTTGATAATGTTGCAGTCGGCACCGGTCAGGCCTAAAGCATTTGCTCCGC
Organism: Bacteroidaceae bacterium; assembly: GCA_017647975.1. Taxonomy (GTDB): domain Bacteria; phylum Bacteroidota; class Bacteroidia; order Bacteroidales; family Bacteroidaceae; genus HGM04593. Next base: position 8,765 of record JAGCJL010000070.1, read on the forward strand.
GTGCCTGTAATTGTGCCACAATGTTCTTGTTTACAAGTCCGCCATAGACCATTGTAACAACTTGTAGGGTTGCTTCATCGGTGATGCGACGGCCTGCAACCATACGGCTTTCAATTCCTAACCTCTCAGCCATTTGTGTAGCGGAACGACCTCCACCATGTATGAGAACTTTCTTTCCCTCTATGGCTGTAAAACGGTCAAGAAGATTGCCGAGAGAGGTTTGCTCCTCGACAATCTTCCCACCCACTTTTATAATGGTGATTTTTTCTTTCTTCATTCGTTAATAGTCAAGATATGTGTAACCATACAATCCTGAACGGTAGTTCGACAAGAACTCTTTACCCTCTTCGAGAGAAATCTTTCCGTCCTTGACAGCACTTGTTACCCAGCGTTCAAGTGTACGGACAAGTTTGCGTGGGTCGAACTGTACATAATCAAGAACATCGGCTATAGTCTCTCCGTCAATAATCTTGTCAATATGATAACCGTCTTCGTCAACACTAACATGGACTGCATTGGTATCGCCGAACAGGTTGTGCAAGTCGCCAAGAATCTCTTGGTAAGCACCAACAAGGAAAGCACCAAGGTAGTATGACTCGTTTGATTTTACCTTGTGTACTTTGAGCGAGTCGGTTTTCATGTTGTAGCTAATGAAATCAGTAATCTTACCGTCGCTGTCACATGTCATATCCTGAATTGTACAACTGCGGTCGGGGCGTTCATCCAGCCTGTGTATAGGCATGATTGGGAAGAACTGGTCTATACCCCAACTGTCGGGCAGGCTCTGGAAAATTGAGAAGTTGCAGAAATATTTGTCGGCAAGCAACTTTGGCAATTTACGGAAGTCATCGGGAACATGTTTCATGGTTTTGGCAATGTTCAATGTCTCGCGTGTCACGCTCCAGAACATACTTTCAATTTGTGCACGTGTCTTTAGATCAACGATACCATGGCTAAAGAGGTCAAGTGCCTCTTCACGTATCTGTTGTGCATCGTGAAGTGCCTCAAGCATGTTGCGTTGGTCAAGTTCGCACCAAATCTTATAAAGTTCTTTTGCCAAGTCATGGTCTTCGGGACTCACCTCCCACTCCTCGTCCATTTCGGGAAGAGCAGCTGTTTCAAGAACTTCGAATACAAGTACAGCGTGGTGTGCCGAAACCGAGCGTCCACTCTCTGTAATGATGTTGGGGTGTGGCAAGCCGTTCTTGTCGGCTGCGTCCACCATTGTATATATGGCATCGTTCACATACTCCTGAATAGAGTAGTTCACGCTACTCTCGCTGCTTGACGAGCGTGTACCGTCATAGTCAACACCCAAGCCGCCGCCAATGTCGGTAAATTCAATTTTATAACCAAGCTTGCACAACTGCACATAGAACTGTGAAGCTTCTCTCAATGCAGTCTTGATATGACGGATACGTGTCACTTGGCTACCAATGTGGAAGTGAATGAGTCGCAGACAGTCCTTGATGTCATATTTCTCAAGAATCTCAAGTGCCTCAAGCAGTTCGCTCGATGTCAATCCAAACTTGCTTGCATCACCGCCGCTCTCTTCCCACTTGCCGCTACCTTCCGAAGCGAGTTTAATGCGGATACCGATATTGGGTCTTACACCTAATCTCTTGCCAATCTTGGCAATACGTTTCAACTCGTTTAGCTTTTCCACTACAAGGAAAATACGTCGTCCCATCTTCTGGGCAAGGAGTGCAAGTTCTATGTAGCTGTCATCCTTATAGCCGTTGCAGATGATAAGTGAATCGCTTTCGGTGTTCATGGCTATTACCGCATGCAATTCCGGTTTAGAGCCGGCTTCAAGACCAATCTTGTACTTTTTGCCATGGCTCATAATTTCCTCAACTACGGGACGCATCTGGTTAACCTTGATGGGATATACGATGAAATTCTCTCCCTTGTAATTATACTCCTCTGCGGCAATCTTGAAACAACCAGAAATCTTCTCAATTCTATTGTCAAGAATGTCTGGGAAACGGATAAGTACAGGTGCTGCAACATCTCGTAGCTGTAGCTCATCCATAAGTTCTTTAAGATCAACTTTCACGCCGTCCTTTTTGGGTGTTACAGCTACATGCCCCTTTTCATTGATACTAAAATAGGAAGCTCCCCAACCATTGATGTTGTAAAGTTCCTCGGAGTCCTCAATGCGCCATTTTCTCATGTCTGTGGTGTTCGGTTAACTGTTATTGTAATAAAGTGTTATAAATCAAATTTTTTCTTGAAATTCTTGACTGACATATCGACTTGCAATGTATCCTCGAGTTTGTCAGCAATGAACTTGTATTGTGCCTTTTCGTAGTGTGGGCGACGTTTGGCAAGTTGTTCTGTAATGAAATTCCTCAACTCATCGTCACTTTTGTCCTTTATCAAAGGGCGGTTGTTGCGTGCAATGCTCAATCTTATGAACAATCTCTCTTCGGGTACATCAAGGAATACTGTTGTTCCCTGTCCGTTCATATATTCAACATTGTCGAAAAAGCAAGGTGTTCCTCCTCCTGTAGAAATAATGACATCCTCAAAATCTCCAACTTCGTGTAGGATACGACGCTCAGTTTCTCTGAAACCATCTTCTCCTTTTTCGGCAAAGATTTTTGAGATTGTCTTGCAAAAGCGTGTTTCAATATAGCTGTCCATGTCTATGAATTGCAACCCAAGCTCTTTTGCAAGGGCACGGCCAAGAGTGGTCTTGCCCGAACCCATATATCCTATGAGGAAAATTCTTCTCATTTCTTCTTAGTATATCGTCTTTTGGCTGGTGCTTTGCTACCATCCTGTTGTTTGCTTATGATATCCAGGCACTCTTCTAATGTAAGTTCTGCAGGCGTTATGTTCTTTGGCAATTTGTAATTGTTGCCGTCAAATGCTATATAAGGGCCAAAACGTCCGTTCAAAACTTGTAAACCGGGTTTTTCATCAAATGTCTTTATGATTTTCTTAGCCTCAGCTTCACGCTTTTCATCAATAAGTTCAATTGCTTCTTCCAAAGAAACCTTCAATGGGTCATGTGTCTTTGGCAATGTGATGTAAGCTGTACCATACTTTATGTATGCACCAAACTTACCGGCACCTATAGTTACTGTCTCACCATTGTATTCTCCCAATGTACGTGGCAAACTGAACAAGCCGAGTGCCTCCTCCAATGTGATTGTTTCAAGTGTCTGTCCCGGTTTCATTTGAGCAAAACGTGGCTTGTCTTCATCGCTGGCAGAGCCAATCTGTACGATAGGACCAAAGCGACCTATCTTAACCGATACCGGTTTACCGCTTGCGGGGTCATTGCCCAGAACTCTTTCGCCCACCTTATGCTCGTTCTTGGTGTTTATTATACCGTTTATTTTAGGTTCAAAATCTGTGTAGAATTTAGAGATAAGTTCTGTCCAGTTCTGCTTTCCATCAGCAATCTCGTCAAAGTCCTTTTCTGCCATTGCTGTAAAGTTGTAATCCATGATTTCAGGGAAGAAATCGAGCAGGAAGTCATTTACAACGATACCGATATCTGTTGGGATGAGTTTTGCTTTCTCAGAACCAACAGTCTCCTTACCCTCTTTGGATGTTATCTTTCCATTCTTTAGTGTAATGATATCGTATGTACGTGTTGTACCAGCTTTATTGCCTTTCTCAACATATCCGCGTTGCTGGATTGTACTTATGGTTGGAGCGTAGGTCGAAGGACGTCCAATACCAAGTTCTTCAAGTTTACGTACAAGGCTCGCTTCGGTATATCGTGGAGGCTGTTGTGTGAATCTCTCGGTAGCGACAATTTCGTTTGTTATAAGCTCGTCACCCTTGTGAACAGCTGGAATTGCAACGCTTTCACCGGTAGTCTCTTCGTCGGAACCCTCACGGTAAACCTGTAGGAAACCATCGAATGTGGTAACCTCGCCTGTTGCAATGAAACTTTCGCTATGTTCGCTAATGGAAATGTTTACAGTTGTCTTTTCAACAAGTGCATCGGCCATCTGTGACGCTATTGTGCGTTTCCAGATAAGTTCATACAGACGTTTTTCGGGAACAGTTCCTTCAATGGTTGTGTTTGTCATGTATGTAGGTCTTATGGCTTCGTGTGCCTCTTGGGCTCCCTTTGAACTTGTTGCATAGTTTCGGCTCTTCAGGTAGTTCTCACCATAGAGTTCTGTAACGACGCTTTTGCATGAACCAATGCATAGTGAAGAGAGGTTTACAGAATCGGTACGCATGTAGGTGATGTATCCCGATTCGTACAATCTTTGTGCAACCATCATAGTCTGTGACACGGTAAAGCCAAGTTTACGTGCAGCCTCCTGTTGTAGAGTCGATGTTGTGAACGGTGCTGCAGGACTCTTTTTCATTGGTTTGGTATTCACGTCATCAATGATGAATTTGGCATCTTTGCATGACAAAAGGAATGCCTCTGCCTCTTCGCGTGTCTTGAAACGCTTTGACAACTCTGTATTCAGCTTTCCAAAACCTCCAGGAAGTTCGAATGTCGCTGTTATGCGGTATCCGCTTTCGGTAGTAAACTTGTTAATCTCTCGTTCACGCTCTACAATAAGACGTACTGTCACACTCTGAACGCGTCCTGCCGACAAAGCCGGTTTTACTTTACGCCAAAGTACCGGCGATAACTTGAAACCAACAATGCGGTCAAGCACACGACGTGCTTGTTGTGCATATACAAGATTTATGTCAATTTCTCTTGGATTCTCAATGGCGTTAAGAATTGCATTCTTTGTAATTTCGTGGAATACGATACGTTTGGAGTTCTCCGGCTTTAAACCAAGAACAGTGAATAAATGCCAGCTGATAGCTTCTCCCTCACGGTCTTCATCGGATGCAAGCCACACCATCTCGGCTTTCTTTACTTCGCTTTTCAGTGTACTGACCAACTTTTCCTTTTCGGTTGGGATTTCATATTCAGGTTCAAAAGTTTCGGTGTTAATGCTGAACTCTTTTTTCTTCAAGTCGCATATATGACCGTAACTTGACATAACCTTATATTCCTTGCCCAAAAATTTCTCAATGGTCTTTGCCTTGGCTGGTGACTCAACTATAACTAAATTCTTCTGCATAATGCTAACGCCTGTTTTTATTTTATTTTGCCGGCAAATGTAGAAAAGTTTCCCGTATATTTATATCAAAAAAATGAAAAAAAATCACAATGGTTTTTACCGTTTCTCCCTAAAATAATATATTATTTTAAAAAGGTAAAAAAGTTTTGGACGGAATCTTGTTAAAAGTTTGCAGTAACTCCAATCAAGCCTCTGATACCAAGTGCTCGGTAACCAACATAATTATAATGTGTATTGTTCAGCAGGTTTTCTCCTTGAATATATGCACCAAACCACTTGTTGATGTTGTAGTTTGCTCTTAAATAAAGATCGTGCTTGTTGTTCAATCTGTTGCCATCTTCCATTTTTGTATATCGAACAAAATTGTAACCTGCCTTGATGGTCAAATTCTTTATTGGGTGAGTCTCAATGTTTACATCGGTACTCCATTCTGGCTTTAGTACAAGGAGCTGGGTGTCGGCCGATTTGGAAATAGGATTCACACATCTCCAATAGTCATATCTTGCTTCGCCGCTGATTTTTATCCAGCCACCATAGTCGAGTCCCATTCTGAATCCGGCATGGACATTCTGGGTGTTTCCTTGTGCCGGGTTTGCATATATAAGAGCTCTGCTTGAACTTGCAGAATATGAAAGTTCTTGCAAAAGGTCATCCTTGGTATATGAATACCCTGCATATATGTCAAACGATACAGGTTCAATGTTCATGCGTGTACCGGCTCTCAGGTCAACAATTTTGTATGTAGGTTTAATCTGTTTGTCACTATTCTTGTCATATCCCCAATATGCTGTAACACCTTCAATCTTTTTGAAACTGTTATCCTCTCTGCCACCGCTAATCAAGGCATACATTGAGATATTCTTTGTAAGATTCTTGTCAACTCTGAAATCAGGAGCGATAGCGAAGAAACTGCTGTTTCCTATTCGCATATTCATCTTGATACCTGCCTTTAAAATCCAATTGTTGAAATTGAAATCGGTGAAAGGATTTATATCAATGGAGAAAATGTTTCTGTATCCAAAATTCGCATTCTTGAGATTTGCAGTATATAGGAATCCATTGAAATCAATTTCGGCTCCATAACGGTATAACCAACGGTGGTATGTCTCTCGCGACATTGTCAATCCTGCATTTATGTGGTTTTCGGCAATAATGTCAGGCATGGCAGTCGAATAGGCCAGAAGGCTATGTGTATAGCCGGCTTTGAAAGAATATGCCAACGGTCCTGCAAGCTGTGAAATACCTTTTAAATGTATGTCGTAATTACGATGTGTCTGTCTGTCGCTTCCGTTTACTTCGTCGTTTATCCTTTGGTAATTGAATGTGCGGTTATTGAAACCTCCGTTGATGTCAAACAATAAACCTTTGAATCGGTGTGTGTAATCAATACCTGCAACGGTGTTGTACATTCTTGATCTCCATTTGTTATGTATGCCCTGAAGATTACATTTGAATCCGTCGAGTGAAGCAATAAATCCCAAGTTACCATTCTGCTTGAAACTCATATTGTATCCCAACTTGGCATCGATTACATTGGCTGTTCCATAACCGGCACGTACATAACCCGACATTGGCTCTTCCATCTTTGGAAGAATCTCTTTAGCTTCTCTCTGACTGTTGAATGTGGTGTAGGGACTTGCTTTCTCCGAGAAAACCTGTTCAAGAGGCTTTGCATTGGATTTCTCCTCTACGGTAGGGGTGAAATTCTTCTTGTTTACCTTTACAACTGTTGGGTTATAGTCGTTTTCTACATTTACTACAGCGTTCTGTACCTCTTCTTGAGCATAAGTTACGCCACATAGCAATAGTGCTGTTATCAATATAATATTCTTCTTCATTATCTTATTCTGTTACTTTCGCTGTCAAATTGTTGAGTCTCTCTTCAATCATGGTTGCAATGTCATCATCGCCACTGTAACTGTGTTGCAATGATAGCAGATATTGTTTTGCCTCCATATCTCTGCCTTGTGCTGCGTATAGGTCTGCGAGCAGTACAAAGCTGCGGGCAAGCCAATAAGCATGAGGTGTACTCTCCTCGATATAACTCATTATCTCTTTTTCGCAATCGTCATATTTCTCTTTATCGAATAATATCTGTGCTTTGAGATATTTTGCCTCGGCTCCCTCTTTTGTGCGAGTATCTTCGGCAAGAACCTGCAAGTCGGTCAAGGCCTGATCCACTCTCTTTAATGACAGGTATGATTTTGCTCTGTTGTATCTTGCTTCACGTTTCACCTCGGGTGCTGTGATGCTGTTATCCAACAGTTCTCCGGCATATTTTACAATCTCTCCGGCTCTTTCGCGTTTTACAGCCGACCTCATAATCGCAATGCGTGCGGTTTGGCGACGCTCCTCGTTATTGGTCTTTGCAAGCAACATCTTGTATAGTTCCGACGCTTTTGCATAGTCAGTTCTATTATAGTATATTGTCGCTGCACAGTTCATGGCCTCTTCGCTGTATTTGTTGTCGGGGTAGGCAATAACCTCTTCAAAATGTGTCAAGGCATCTCCGGTACCCTTATTATTGTAATATAGGACACCCAAGTAGTAGTGGCTGTCAAGTTTGAACGAACCTTCGGGGAATTTCTCAAGATAATCTTTGAAAAGCATTATGGCTTCGTTCGGTGCACCCTTGGCAAAGAATTTCTCTGCAGCAGTGAATGTCAACGTGTCAATCTCATTACTGTTGACACTCTGTACACCTGTGGCGTTTTCGGCGTAATGTGCAAATTTGTTCACCTGTCCCATCTCTACATAAATGTTCTTAAGGTCTTGGAATGCAATCTGAGCCTCTTCGCTGTGTGGGTAGCGTTCAATAATATCCTTGTATGCTTCAATAGCTTTCTCACTTTCGCCCATTGTGTTGTAAATCATGGCTTTTTCAGTTGTAGCACGTCGTGTGAGAGAACTTTTGGGGAATCGTGCCATCAAGCGGTCGTAACTTTCAACGGCCTCTTTATACAATTCCTGCTCAATGTAAGCACGTCCCATCTCATAATATGCCTGTTCGCTGTATATGCTTTTGGGATATCCTTTTATGAGTTCTTGCAATGTAGCAACCTTGCCGGCATAATCTTTTGAAAGACCTTGTGCCAAAGCCGAACGGTAAAGCGAATAATCGCAATCCGCATTTCCCGATTCAATGGCTTTCTTATAATAGATGTTTGCACTATCATAGGCACGCTGATAAAAATAACAGTCGGCTATGCGGTTATATACATCGGCAAATGTCTCTTTGCTCTCTTCTGTTGCAGTGTTCTCAAAATGTTCAAATTCGCGACGGGCTTCACCGTATTTCTTCTGCTGGAATAGAGTATAGGCTATGCCATAAACAGCTTTATTGCGGTTCTTGCCTCCAACCGTAAGCACTGTGTTGTAATGTTTTGCTGCGGCATTGTATTCACCTTTGCGGTATAAAGCTTCGCCTTTCCAGAATAGAGCATCACTGTATGTCTCTTTGTTATATTTCTGTAGTTCTATAGAACGGTTCATGTAGTCTATGGTTCCGTTCATGTCGCCATCAATGAACTTTTGAACTCCCATTCGGTAGAGAATCTTCTGCTTTGCTTCCAGAATCTCGTTTGACGGTTTCTTTATTTTTTCTATAGAATTAAGTGCAATATCATAATTGCGTGTATTCATATAGACTTCCACAAGATATTTCTCAACTTGCGGAGTGTGTTCTGATGTCGGGTAATCATTGAGGAACTGCTCAAAGACCTTGACACTTTCGGCAAACGGAGAATATCCGGTTTGGTGTAGGCTTATGGCATAATTGTATAGTGCTTCTTCTCTTGTTGCATCATCGTGTACCATTGTCGCCGCTTGCTCAAAAGCCACGCGTGCCCCGTTCTTGTCATTATTCTTTAATTTTATGATACCGGTATGCAATAATGCACTTTGTGTTATTGCATCATCCTGCTCAAAACAACGGTTCAGCATCTCTTCTGCTTCGCTGTATTTGCCGGTTTTGAATAAACTCATTCCTAACTGATAGAATGCAATGCGTTGTGGCTCCTTGCTGTTATTTATGTAATCTTTTAAAGCAATGATAGCTTCGGGGTAATTCTCTGTGGCATACTCTGCAGCACCCAAAATCTGTTGCATTCTTATGCAATTGGGGTCATCGCCGTTTTCATTCATGAAATTTAATGCAATCTCTTTAGCTCGTTCAGTCTCACCTCTTTTAAGTGCGATTCCGGCAATATAATACTCTTTGTCAAAGTAATATTTTTCACCTTTCTGAATGCTTTTGAAACACTCTTCGGCATCTTCGAGTTTATTGTTGTCATAATCCGTTACAGCAATATGAAAGAGAGCGTCTGGAGCGTAAACCTTGCTTGATACTGCAATTTCGCGAAGCATGTTTGTTGCATTCTCTTCGTTGTTACATTCCAATAACGACAAGGCATAATAGAGCTTTGCTCTGTTTCGCTGCTCGTGGGCGAGTCGTTTTATATTGCTTTTTTCAAACCACTCGCAAGCAAGTTTGTAATTGCCACTGTAATAATATGATTCGGCAATGTGGCATCCTAATAGCTCTTTTTTTGCCGTTTCAGGATAGTCGGCAAGGTATTGCAGAATCAAAGAGCGACCTTCGAGGTGATTGTTCTCGAACATTATAAGTGCCTTTGTCAATTCAGCCTCCTGAAGTGTCGTTGCATCCAATTTTGAAAAGTCAATACTCTTTACAACAGTCAAGGCTGTTGCATATTTTCCATCGGCATATAGTCGCTGACACTCCTTAATGGCGTTATTCTCATTCTCCGTTTGTGCCGCAATGGGCATTAAAGGGAGTGCCGACATAAGTAGGACGATAATTCTTTTCATCATTTTATAAAACTTTTTATTTGTTCTGTTGCACAAGTGCTCCGGTAACAAACATATTTTTAAATTTGTCTATACTGTTTCTTATTGATTGCAGGCCAAAGGCTTCGCTGTCCAAGTCCTCAATCTTTATCCATCTCAGTTCGGCCACATCGTCGTCAGCAACAAGTGTGTTGCTATTCTCGACTTTACACAAGAAAAAGAGATCCATAGTATGTAATTCCATTCCGGAATAAATGTAAATATTTGGTATGGTAAACATATACTTGCTCTCTGTGACCTTTAGCCCTGTCTCTTCAAAAACTTCGCGAGCAACTCCCTCTTCGGCTGTTTCATAACTGTCACAAAAACCACCCGGAAGGTCAAGCGTACCTTTTGCCGGTTCTTTGGAGCGTGTGGCTACAAGAATCTCGTTTTGGTCATTGATTATTATTGCAACAGTGGCTGCAAGAGGGTTGAAGTAATATATGAAACTGCAATCCTCGCACCGTTTCGATTTGAAGTCGTTCTCAACAAAGCGAGTACTGCCACACTTAGGGCAATGTTTGAAAAGGTGTAAAGGGTGCTGTTTCATTTAGTGTTTTTTTACTTGTCGCTTTATTGTTATATATATAATGTTGCGAAGGTAACCATTTTTTTACCATTCTTTGTTATAATCATTCATTTTTTTAGATAAATTAAGTTCTTGCGAGGATGGGTGGCATTGATGTAAGTGCTTTCTGGCTGCCTATGATTGCGTCTTCTTAAGAATCTTAAAATCGTTAACCGGTTGTTGACAACTTTTTTCTTCTAATATGCTCAAAATCCAAAAGAAAAGTAGTACCTTTGCACGAATTTCGTTTGAAAATAAGAAAATTATTAAATATAAAATTATGGCAAATAAAGCACTATTGGTAATTCTTGATGGTTGGGGTGTTGGTAATCATGGTAAAGGAGATGTTATCTTCAATACTCCTACACCATATTGGGACCATTTGGTATCGGTATATCCAAACTCTCAGCTTCAGGCAAGTGGCGAGAATGTAGGTCTTCCTGCAGGTCAGATGGGTAACAGCGAGGTTGGTCACCTTAATATCGGTGGTGGTCGTGTGGTATATCAGGATTTGTTGAAGATTAACCGTGCTATCGCTGACGGTTCTATCGCACAGAACCCCGAACTTGTTTCAGCTATTGAATATGCAAAGAACAATGGCAAGAAGCTTCACTTCATGGGTCTTACCTCTGACGGTGGTGTTCATAGTTCATTGGAGCACCTTGAGGCAATGTACAAAATTGCGGTAGAGCAGGGTGTGGAAAACGCTTATGTTCACTGCTTTATGGATGGTCGTGATACTGACCCAAAGAGCGGTGCAGGCTTCATAGAGCAACTCACTGCAAAGAATCTCAAACTTGCTACAATCATCGGTCGTTATTATGCAATGGACCGCGACAAGCGTTGGGAGCGTGTGAAGATGGCTTACGACCTCATCGTTAAGGGCGAGGGTAAGCAGGCAACAGATATGGTTGCAGCTGTTAAGGAGTCTTACGAAGAGGGGGTGACCGATGAATTTATCAAGCCAATAGTAAACGGCAACTACGATGCACGTATCAGCGAGGGTGATGCAGTGATTTTCTTCAACTATCGTAACGACCGTGCAAAGGAACTTACAGTTGTTCTTACTCAGGAGGATATGCCTGCCGAGGGTATGACAACAATCCCCGGTTTGCAGTATTACTGTATGACTCCATATGATGCCAAGTTTACAGGTGTTCACATTCTTTTCGATAAGGAGAATGTTGAGAATACTCTTGGCAAATTTGTTGCAAAACAGGGTATGAAGCAGCTTCATATTGCAGAGACTGAAAAATATGCTCACGTTACATTCTTCTTCAATGGTGGTCGCGAGACTCCATACGAGGGCGAGGAGCGTATCCTTGTTCCTTCTCCCAAGGTGGCAACATACGACTTGCAGCCCGAGATGAGTGCATACGAGGTTAAAGAGAAGTTGGTTAACGAAATCAACAGTGAGAAGTTTGACTTTATTGTAGTGAACTTCGCTAATGGTGACATGGTTGGCCATACAGGTATCTACAGTGCAATTGAAAAGGCTGTACTTGCTGTTGATGCTTGCTTGAAGGATGTTATTGAGGCAGCACGTAACCATGGCTATGAGTCAATCATCATTGCCGACCACGGTAATGCCGACAATGCTGTTAATGCCGACGGTTCACCTAATACTGCTCACTCATTGAATCCGGTACCTTGTGTATATGTAACAAACAAGGAGAATGCTACAATAGAGAATGGTATCCTTGCCGACGTTGCTCCGACAATCCTAAAGATTATGGGCTTGGAAGCACCGGCAGAGATGACAGGTAAGGCACTTATCTAATAAAAGAAATCACAAGATTAGCTGCACTTTACAGTGCGGCTAATTTTTTAAACGAATTTTATGGTACAGATTGGCGATACTATAGTCTCTTTTGACTTGTTTCAGGAATACTTCTGCTGTAATTTTACTCATTGCAAGGGTATATGCTGTGTCGAGGGCGATGCAGGTGCACCGGTGCTTTTTGATGAGGTGGAGAAGCTCGAGGAGGCACTCGAGGTTATAGAGGAGGAGATGACTCCCGAGGCACGTGCCGTCGTGGCAGAGCAGGGTGTTGTGTATAACGACCGCGACGGTGACCTCGTTACGTCTATCGTGAATGGCAAAGATTGTGTCTTTGCATTACGTGACGAGCACGGTGGCTGTATATGCCTGATAGAAAAAGCCTACCGCGAGGGTCGCACTACATGGCGTAAACCCATATCGTGCTATCTCTACCCGGTTCGTCTGCGTAAGGTTGGTGACTTTACTGCGGTGAACTTTCACAAGTGGAGCGTGTGCAGCAGTGCCTTTATCAAGGGTCGCCGCAAGGGTATCCGTGCATACGAATTCCTCAAGGAACCATTGATAGAACGCTTTGGCAAGGAGTGGTACGATGAACTTCTTACAGTTGCCGAAGAGTTAAAAAAACAGAATATGTTGTAGTTCTCTCTATAAGTTGTATCTTTGTAAAGATATTGCAATTTTGACAAGAGTCATTGAAAAACACTTTCACATAAATATGAAACTTAGAATTTCTTCTATCTTTTTTCTGCTGACGCTTTTTGTCACAGCATCTTTTGCACAGAAGGATTATTACACCTCCATCGATGGTGTAAAGGGTGGTCCAACGCTTAAGACTGCATTGTATAACCTTATTAAGGAGCACACGAAGATTCCCTATGGTCCAGGTTCGGAAAAGACATGGGGAGCTTTCTACACTACCGATGCTGTTGTTGAGAACGGTCAG
>JAGCJL010000071.1 GCA_017647975.1 Bacteroidaceae bacterium
AAGTGATTTAATAATTCAACATTTTTTCATTTTGGCAAAAATATGTAAAATATTTTAATTAAATATAGAATTTTTAGAAAACATATTGTTTTTTAATGCATTACAGGCTCTCACTTTATCTGTGAATCTTTAATCAAAAGATAAGATAAGAGCCTATAATGTTGTTATCCGGTTATCTGTGGCGTGTTGGCAATGCCTTGTTCACTGTTTGTCAATTCCGGTATCCCTTCGAGAGGTTGTCCAGCGGCAGCCTGCTGCTCGTTGCGTTTTATTGCTTCGAGAATTTTTGTTGCAAAAGGATAGCTACTGTTCTCAAGCATAGTCTTGACATCGACCACATTTGAACGGAACAGATCCATGAGGAAATCATTTGCAAGCATTTGGTAAGCAGGTGTATTATATCCGTCGGCAATAGTTATATCTATTTCACTTTCCTGAACACGTTGGGGATTATACCATTTAGCCTCTTCGGAATAGTGTGAACCGGCTATTTTGATATAATGTTCTTCATTGTAGAACTGCTGAATGGTTTTCATCACTTTGCTATCTCTGCGACGTCTAAAGGTTCTGAAACTGTCAAACAATCCTTTTAAATTTAATGAGGAGTTTTGAACTTGTTGTGCATACAATGAGGCGGGTGTTCCTGCTTTTGGTGCTTGGCCTTGCATAGCTGAATTAACTCCCGATATTTCGTTAATCAGTCTTAGCTGTAAATTCAAAAGCTCAAAATCACCGGCAACTGCAGCACTGCTATTGTATTGCCGCACCACCCCGTCAATGCTTTGACCGGGCTTTAGCTTAACAAACAAAACTCCATTGTAACGTACGTATTCATCGATAACTTCTTCACGTGACATGCTTTCAAAAGCGTCATCATCAACAACTAAAACGCCTTTTGATGATGTTCCTCGTATAAAATCTATAAGTGTGGCTGTACGATTTATTGCACGTTGCTGGTCAATGAACTGCTCAACAAAATTGCCTAATTTACCTTGAACAAGTGGAAATAGGTGCAGCACATAGTTATGCTCTCCATGCCAATAGGGGCTTTGTCCTTCTTGAAGAATATCGCCATAAGGTGTCATGTAACGATAATACCAGAATCGTTCTGTTGCAAATTCATAATCCACAAGAAGAATCTCTTCGCTGGAAAGACCATTTTCAGTACCTTCGTTCCTGCGACGTTCATTTTCTTCTTCAAGCATTTTACGGTTTTTTTCATCATAAGGTAAATATCCCCATGTTCCGTTTTTCTCATCATTCCAACGATAGGCATCACGAGATTCCAACTTCCAACCTAATATAACACGGCATAGTGATTTTCGCGAAGGTGTATAGAATGTAAGGTTTGCAGTTTCATCTCCCTGCATAGCACGTGATATGTCGTTATGTGAAGAGATATTGCCATAGACATTTTTTATAAACTCTTTCTTTTCGGGTGTTGTTCCAAAATGTGCAAGCACATCATCGAGTGGAATATCGAATAATTCACCTATGCAAGTGACATCCCACATACGCACATCCTCGAGATTCGCATTAAAGAAAAGTCGCGATGGATTGACGTTATGCACCCATACATCTCGTTTTTCCTTTGCAGGATTCACTCCATACTCAATCCTCTGGGCAAGCATACCACCGTTAAGCAACATACGCATTGAATCGGCATCAAGTTCCTCAAGTTCGTTAATATCATGAACGTACTCTATTGCCACAGACATCATTTCACCAACTTTGGCCTCTTCTTTATCACGCACAATACATACCGGACGCATGAGATTCTGTCTTAGTTGTCCCTCGATATTACTGAGTATTGGGGCTATCATGTTATTCTTGAGTGGAACTTTTCCATTTTTCTTTATAAGTTCACCTTCAGTTATTTGAGATAACGTATCAGGGTCTGTAACATAATCACCCCATTGATCGCCGTAACTGTACATAAGGCTACGCCGCAGTTTGCGGCGTGCCTCTTCAAGAGCATTCCAACAATTGGCACACTCTCGCAGAAAGTCCATGGCTGAACCATGCTTGATTATAAACCCATCCTTCTCTTTGAGAATAGGGGCTTTTACTCTTTTATCAAGAAATTTATTCATACTATCAACAATCAATTCAGTAATACCGGTTCTACTACCATATCATCATCCTCATCTCCACCTCTTCTCCTTCTTCTTTCCAATAGTTCCTTACGTCTTTTCTCATCATACATCTTTTTATATTTTCTCCAGCCGAAATCATCGTTTCTGTTCAACCAGTCAGACCAATTCTTAACTTTTTGATAATCACTAAAATCTGCTTTGAAATATGCCTTGCCGTCGTTTTTGTCTAAATATATATCCAAAGGAATGTCTGAATGTAAAAGTTTCAACTTGTTATTGATAACGTCAAGCGGACCATTAAAGATTCGTCGTAAATCATCAAGCTTTTTAATAGAAACCATGGTCTCTTCAGGATAACCTTCAGTTTCTCCGGCCAGCATGATACTCCTTTCCAAAGGTGACATTCCAAAACGAGTTTTCACATTATTCATTTCAGCATCTCCGCTGAAGTGTATATTACTCTTGGTCAATTTATAAATATAGAAATCATCAAGAGTAGGAAATTTACGGCTAAACTCTTCGGGAGTCATACCATACTTCGTTTTTAAATATTTTTTTATTATGGTGCTATTATCATATTCAGGATATGCTTTTGCAAAACTGTTTGCAAGATCAATACTTCCCATAATCTTTTCATATTCACTATTTATGAGGCTTTCTGTTCCCAAGAGATGTAATGAAATTGTTTTGCTGAAGCCTTCGTAATCCTGTACAATATTCTGTATGACACCGGCCATTTCAATAACCTTGTTATCATCAAGATAGAAATCCCTATCGACAACAACTTCTTTGTTTTTACTGTCGTATCTTATAAGATCCGGTGAATTGGCTACAATTCTTACAGGCAAATTCTCTAACTCGGGATAAGATATGAATAGTGTCGGGTCTTTCACAAGGTCTTTAAGAGTAATATTATTGAAAAAATATTTGCCCTTTGAAATAATCAAGTCCCATTTATACATATCGCTTTTACTCCATAGTTCCTGAGGCTTGTTTGTTAGCGTATAATATTCGCCAAAAAGGTAATGGTCATACTTCAACAAAGCATTTCCGATGCAATCTTTTACACGAAGAGTATTATCACTGATTTCCTTACGCCATAAGCCATCGAAACCACGCTCCCAACCTGTCTTGTATTTTATAGCCACAGGATCTGTTCCTATAGCCTCATACGCCATAGCCTTTTCCAAACCGCTATCTTCAAAGTTGTATCTTGCAAGCCTCTCTGCACCTTTTTTGCCAATCCAACGATACCTATCATCGTTAATCTCCGATTCAATCTCTTTATCATTCATATACCACCTGTTACGTAACTTAGCCTTTGCTTTTTCGGGCAAATACCTGTAGTTATGTATCAGTTTTGAATCGTGCATGAATTGTGGTGTACCTTCCATGAAGTGTCCCTCTTCATAAGCATTTTTTACATAGTCGCCATATTGTGATATATCGGTATAGTAGTTGTCGTCATATTTTGCCGATGCAAAATCACCAAACATTTTTCGGCGGTATCTATTGTCGAGTTTTCCGTTATTCAATACATACTGACTATGTTTTTGCATAAGTTCTTCGAGTTCGTGCTCGCTTATCCTTCGGTTCTTGCCTGTATATATGTTTTGTCTTACAAGCATGTTTTTTATAAAATCCTTGAAACGAGAAAGTACTCCGCGTTCTTGAACTGTGTGATAGTTCTTTTCAGAAAGTCTTGCAAGATACTCCTCAACAATTTCATAACCATCGTTGCTAAAACGTTCTTTTCTAACTTCATCAATACCTTTAAGCACTCCTCTATCAGCTCTTTTATACACCTCCTCAAGGAATTCATTCAAACGATTGCCAAAAATTTTTCTCAAGCCGGCATGAGTTACACTTTCATGTACAGTAGTTTTCTCAAGTTCGGAAATAGACTTCATATTCGGCAGGTTCAGATAGACCTTTCCGTCATTAACCCAACCTAAAGAATTTATTCGCTGATTATACTCATTTATTCTCTTTCGGTCGTTTTGATCGGCAAGTTCTATCTCTCTCTCGTCAGAGATTATCTTGACATCAAGATTCAGTTTTGACGCCAATCTCTCGGCATGTCTT
This sequence comes from Bacteroidaceae bacterium, assembly GCA_017647975.1. Lineage (GTDB taxonomy): Bacteria > Bacteroidota > Bacteroidia > Bacteroidales > Bacteroidaceae > HGM04593. The sequence continues at coordinate 4,182 of JAGCJL010000071.1, forward strand.
TTAAATTCTTCTACCTCTTCCCTTGTCTTATTCAATCCGCGTCTGTTCCATACTGCATCGGGATTTTTTAGTTCCGGAATATTGATAGGCTTTGGCAACCCCATCTTGTTTTTCAAGTTTTTATAACTGTAGGTCGTTGCAAAATCACCCATTCTTTGTTTAATGGTATAATCGAAGAGTTCATTTCTCTTGACGCTTTCATTGTCTTTGCCTGTAAGCCATTTGCTCATTCCATGATCGAAAATCTCAAGATAACGATTTTCATCCACACCATTTTTCAATCTGGAAACCTCGTCACGTACAACCTTTTCATATTCGTCCAAAGCTCTGTTTTCGTTTACACTACACTCTTCGGTCGATTTGTTGATAAATTCCAAAAGAGAACCCTCGCCAAGGCGGTTACGTCTTTCAATTGCACGACGCTGATTATAGAGATATGTTATTATACCTCGGTTATCGTATGATGAACGATCTATTATATCGTCTATAATCTTTTGCTCAGCATCTGTCAGTTCTCTATTTTCAGCCTTTTTCAACATAGCTTCAGCAAGAATGTCTGCATCTACACCTTTTTCCTTAATATATTCACCACCCTGACGAAGGAAGTTTTGTGTATAAATGCCATTTGTCAATTCCTTCTCATAATAGCTGATTCTGTTACGTCTTATATCAGCTTTTTCTTCTGAGATAAAACGTTTGACATCATCTACATTGGTAAAATTTTTCCTTGAAACAACCCCACCGTTTGCATCAAGCATTGTTACGTCAAAAGAGCCGTCATTACCACGTTTTACTGTGTAATCAAATGTAACAGGTGGTGTAGATGTTATCTTGTTCTCAACAAGAAGTAGCAGTTTTGAACGTAATGAAGCAGAAAGATTGGGGTTAGACATCAACTGTGAATAACTTTCTTTTATCATTTCACCATTACGTCCACCAAAAGAGGGAGTGGATAACTCCTGTTCTATTGCCCGCATAAAGCCTTCGGCATCGACATCATTGCTTCTCAACTCCTCCTTTTCACTTCCGGTGAAACGCAATCTCTCTTTCAAACGGCCATTGATATCAAGTTTCAAATCGGCACCCTTAGGTCTCCAATGAGCCAATCGCATTGTCAACAATGTGGCAGTGCTTTCACCAAAATCATAAATCAAATCGATAGGTTCAATATCTACTCCATGTGCTATTTTCTCGGCTTCGCTACCGAGTGTGAATACTGCCGATTCCGCACTTAGAACACCTGTTGATGCAAGCAGTTTCTTACCACCGGAAAAACCTTTTGAAGCTAACTTCAATGGTGTTCCAATGGCTCCAACAGCACCACCTGTAGCAAAACCTTTTGCAAATGAGCCTGCAGCTTTGCCAAAATCAACATTACTGTTGTAGAGAACATCATCTACTACACTGTTTGCCAGATCATAACCACCTAATGTTAATCCCTGCCCCATTGCACTTTGCATGATTTTACTGCTCAGATTTTCCTTAATGGCACGCGAGGCTACATTTTGGGCATACTCTCGTGAGATATTCTTACCGGCATTACGTGCAAGAAAACGTGTCGCAAGGCGATTTGTAGCCAATGACGTTGCTTTGCCCACAGCGGTTCCACTAAGTGAGCCAAAAGCACCAAATACGGGAGTATCAATCAAGAGACCGCCAACACCGGCTGCAAAGTTCTCGGCTCTGTTTGCATCGTATCGTGCAAGACCTTCACGCTCCAGCTGTGAGTGTATGTCATTACCAACAAAAGCATTATTGGCAAGTGTTGCAGCTTTACCTACAACGGAATTACCAAGAGCAGAACGCATGATGTACTCACTACTGCTTTTGGGTTTGTTCTCATCAATATATTCGTTTACCATTCTGTCGTGCAATGCCGGCTTTACGAACTTATTGACATAATCATCGGTGTCAAAACCACCGTATGAAGCCAGTGGAGCGACATCCTTTACAAGACGTGAATGATCAATTTCGTCCATTGTCTTGTCAATGACATTCATAGGATTATCGGCACGCATAGCCTGATGATAAGCATTGACAGGGTTAGCACCGACAGTGCCTGCATATTTCATATACTCATTACGAGCATTCTGCCGGGATTCGTTCCTGTTTGTCTCAAAACGTGGTTTTACTTCATTTTTGTAGTAATCCCCCACTACATCATCAAGAGCTTGTGGCGATGTCGCATAAACCCTACGACGACGCTCCGGAGTATCTTGAGGAAGCATATAATTGGCAAATGAATTCTTGAATAGTTGAGGATTGCCACCCATTGAAGCAAGATTTTCAAGTTTATCCTCTGTTCTTACTTTTGCCATATTCCATTGACTGCCGGGAGAGTCAAGGTCTAAATTGAAATTGTTGTAATCATTGTTAATGGCTGCTTCATCATCATAATTACTGAAGCCATAATCAGTTTTTCTTTTTTTTGAATCTTGTTCTGAAAATAACATAGTTGCTTGTTTTTATATGATTTTACATTTTACTTTCTCTTACATTGGGAATGTTGTTTTTTTAGAATTTCCTTAGCCATTTTTCCAGAATAGCCACAAAACACATCAAGAAATTTGTTTATAAGACTCTCTTCGCCATTCTCGTGTGAAAATTTCATTTTCTTCATTCTCTTTTTACGTGATGTAGAAGGCATGGCCGATAGGATTTCTATAAAGGTTACAACATTAGGATTTCTGCTTTTTGAATTATGCTCCATAAGATTCATTGTTATCGTTCCTTACCCCACGTTGCACCGAGTAAAGCATTCTGAAAAAGATTATATCCGCTTGTGGCCGAAGAACGTGCCATACGTTCATCCATGGAGAGGTCATTATATTCGATATTCGTGAGATTGGCAAGGTTGTTCCTATGCAGTGTTTCAATATCTCTTTTCTTAGAACTATCCATTGACGCAATGTTGGTAAGCACATTTTCCATGGAACGCAATCCTTGTTCATTGCGTGCAAGAGAGTACTCGGGTGTAGTACCCATAATGGCACTACGGGCACGTTCTCCCTCGTTGTTCCTTCGGAGAGTGTTTTCAACCCTTTTTATGGCAGCTTTTGTGGCTGAATCGTCAAGAAAACTGCCGAAATAATTTTTTCTGTACCAGGAATTTTCCTCGTCCTTGGCATTTTTGAGCAAGTTTTTCTTCTCTTTTGAGGCGTTATAACTGTCTATAGCACCCTTTACTGTGGAATAGAGTCCTAATGCTCCATTCACTCCTGTTAAAATCATAGGTAAACTCATAGTCTTTTTTTGCCGCAAAAGAAGCATCAAAAAACCGCTTGCAGGTTGCTGTTTTGACAAAGAATGCTGATTATCAACATTATGTCATTACAACAACCTGCAAACTTAATAGTGCTGTTATCTTTGCTTATAAAAGATTTGATAATGAAAAGAAATAGAAAGACTGTCACATTAGACGATGTACACAACGAGACTCTGTCACTCTTTCATCGCCTCATAGGCCGACTCGAAAAACTGACAGTAAACTGCGAGGACCCGAGTACTATCAACCAAGCACTCAAGACTACGGCCGATTTTCTTGTTAAACTTAACAAAGAACGTGACCAGGGAGAAGATGAAATAAACGCTTTGTTACAACAGACACTAAGGGGAATAGAATGAATAAGAAATATTAAAGAATATACCGCACTTAAGATACTCACTTTTACTTCTATGACCGGTTATGAGAAAATACAGAGTTACCGCTGTCAAGGCCTGTCACAAAAGAAAATACAATGCGGTATATTCCACTGGGGAACCAGCACCCGTTTTTTCTTAAAGACGTATAAGCACAGTTTTTGTTACAAACCTTGCAGTTAAAAAATATGAAAACAGACTTTTATTCGACACTGCACTGAAAAACTTTTTTATAACAGAAGGAATAAAAAAGAGAGAAAAAATGTTTAATAAAATAATTATTTAAATAACTTTGCAAAGAATAGTGAAAAAAGGAAAAACACGCAATAAAACTTATAAAACTAACTTTTTACTATGCTTAAGCAAATTATCAATGCAAAGATTCTGACTCCTCAGGGTTGGATGAAAGATGGATCAGTTATCATTAGAGATAACAAGATTCTTGAGGTTACAAACTGTGATCTTGCTGTTATTGGTGCCGAAGTTGTTGATGCCAAAGGTATGTATGTTGTACCCGGTGGTGTTGAAATCCACATCCATGGTGGTGGCGGTTGTGACTTTATGGAGGGTACTGAAGAGGCATTCCGTGGTGCAATTGCAGCTCACATGAAACATGGTACAACAAGTATCTTCCCCACTCTCTCTTCTTCAACAGTTCCCATGATTGAGGCTGCGGCTGAGACATGTACAAAACTTATGGCAGAGCCAAACAGTCCAGTTTTGGGTCTTCACCTCGAAGGTCACTATTTGAATATGGCTATGGCCGGCGGTCAGATTCCTGAAAATATCAAGGATCCCGATCCAAACGAATATATTCCTCTCGTTGAAAAGTGGAACTGTATCAAGCGTTGGGACGCTGCTCCTGAACTTCCGGGTGCAATGCAGTTCGGTAAATACATAACATCAAAAGGTATTCTTGCTTCAGTTGCACACACACAAGCAGAGTATGACGATATACATGTAGCACGCCAGAACGGTTATACACATGCTACACACTTCTACAATGCAATGCCTGGTTTCCACAAGCGTCGTGAATACAAGTACGAAGGTACTGTTGAAAGTATTTACTTGCATGAGGATATGACAGTTGAGGTTGTTGCCGATGGTATTCACGTTCCACCTACAATCTTGCGTCTTATCCATCGCATCAAGGGTGTTGAGCGTGCCTGCGTAATCACCGATGCTCTTGCATGTGCTGCAAGTGATAGCAAAACAGCATTCGATCCACGCGTAATCATTGAGGATGGCGTATGTAAACTTGCTGACCGTTCTGCACTTGCCGGTTCTGTTGCAACAATGGACCGTCTTATCCGCACATTGGTTCAGAAAGCTGAGATACCTTTGGAGGATGCAATACGTATGGCATCAGAGACACCTTCTAAGATCATGAACGTTTACGACCGTAAGGGTTCATTGCAGAGAGGTAAAGACGCTGACGTTATGATTCTTGACCACGACTTGAACGTACGTGCCGTATGGGCAATGGGTCAGCTTGTCGATGGTACATATACTCTTTGATAAGTAATTTTTTTAAATATAAGATTGGAAGGTTCTTCCAATCTTATATTTTTTTAGACTAAAGAGATAAAAAAAAGATTCACTCGACGAGTGAATCTTTTTTTATTGACAATGCTCTATAATTATTCAGCGAGCTTATTGTCTGAACCAAGTACGTTGATAATTTTGTGCTTGTACATTTTCTCCATGTTATCACGAGCTGGACCAAGATATTTACGTGGGTCGAACTCAGCTGGTTTCTCAGCAAAAGTCTGACGGATAGCAGCTGTCATAGCAAGACGAGAGTCTGAGTCAATGTTGATCTTACATACAGCAGACTTAGCTGATTCACGCAACCACTCTTCGGGGATACCGATAGCAGCCTTCAATGCACCACCGAACTTGTTGATAGTAGCAACTTCGTCCTGAGGAACTGAAGAAGAACCGTGAAGTACGATAGGGAATCCAGGAAGCTTAGCCTCTACAGCCTTCAAAACGTCAAATGCGAGTGGAGGAGGAACCATCAAACCTGTAGTTGGATCAATAGTACACTGCTCAGGAGTAAACTTGTAAGCACCGTGAGAAGTACCGATTGAGATAGCCAAAGAGTCGCAACCTGTGCGAGTAGCGAAATCGATAACCTCTTCTGGATCAGTGTATGTGTGGTGATCTGAAGACACCTCATCCTCAACACCTGCCAATACGCCGAGCTCGCCTTCTACGGTTACGTCGAACTGGTGAGCGTACTCAACAACCTTCTTTGTGAGAGCAACGTTCTCCTCGTATGGAAGGTGTGAACCATCGATCATTACTGAAGAGAAACCTGAGTCAATACAGCTTTTGCAAGTCTCGAATGTATCACCGTGGTCAAGGTGAAGAACGATTTCAGGTTTTGCACAACCCAATTCCTTTGCATACTCAACAGCACCCTGAGCCATGTAACGAAGCAAAGT